>CABUWD010000020.1 GCA_902495155.1 uncultured Collinsella sp. | reverse complement strand
TCGTTGCCCTCAACATGGCCGACTTGGTCGAGAAGAACGGCGACAAGATCGACACGGACAAGCTCTCCAAAAAGCTCGGCTGCCCGGTTATGATGATCTCGGCCCTTAAGAACAAGGGTATCAAGGAGCTGTTCGAGCAGGTCAAGAAGTCCGCTGCTTCCAAGGGCCAGGTGCCGGAGCACAAGTTCGACTCCTCCATCGAGGACGTTCTGGGCCACATCGAGAATAACCTGTCTGCAAGCGTTCCCGCCAACAAGCGCCGCTACTATGCCGTCAAGCTGTTCGAGCGCGATGCGGATGCCTGCAAGCTCATCAACCTCACCAAGGAGAAGGCCGCTCGCGTCGAAGAGCTGGTCGCTCAGTGCGAGCAGGACTGCGACGATGACGCTGAGTCCATCATCACCGGTGAGCGCTATGGCGTCATCGCGCACATCATCGACGAGTGCCTCACCAAGGCCCCGGCCAAGATGAGCACCTCCGAGAAGATCGACCGTGTGGTTACCAACCGTATCCTGGGCCTGCCGATCTTTGTGGTCATCATGTTCTGCGTGTACTACATCGCCGTTTCCACCCTGGGCGGCACGGTGACCGACTTCACCAACGACCAGCTCTTCGGTACCGACGGTTGGTACGTGCTCGGCCAGGGTCGCGACGCCTACGATGCAGCCGTCGAGGCTGCGGGCGACGCCGCCGACTCGGTTGACCCGGCGCAGTACGGCCCCTATGTCCCGGGTATCACCACCGTGGTGCACGACGCCCTTGTGGCGGGCGGCACCGAGGACGGCGGCCTGGTCGATTCGCTGGTCTGCGACGGTATCGTTGGTGGTCTGGGCGCCATCTTCGGCTTCGTCCCGCAGATGTTCCTGCTGTTCGTGATGCTGTCTTTCCTGGAGGACTGCGGCTATATGGCCCGCGTCGCCTTCATCATGGACCGCGTGTTCCGCCGGTTTGGCCTGTCCGGTAAGTCCTTCATCCCCATGCTCGTGTCCTCGGGCTGCGGCGTCCCCGGCGTCATGGCCACCAAGACCATCGAGAACGAGAAGGACCGCCGCATGACGGTCATGACCACCACGTTCATTCCCTGTGGCGCTAAGCTGCCGATCATCGCCCTGCTCATGGGTTCCATCATCGGCGATTCTTCCACCACCGCCGCGTGGATCAGCCCGCTCTTCTACTTCCTGGGCGTCTTTGCCGTCATCGCCTCGGGCCTCATGCTCAAGAAGACCAAGCTCTTCGCCGGTCGCCCGACGCCGTTCGTTATGGAGCTTCCTGCCTACCACTTCCCGGCTATCCGCTCTTGGGCGCTGCACGTGTGGGAGCGCTGCTGGGCCTTTATCAAGAAGGCCGGTACGGTCATCTTCGCCTCTACTGTCGTGGTTTGGTTCCTCTCCAACTTTGGTAGCTACAACGGTTCCTTTGGCTTCCTGCCTGCGATGGACGGCATCCCCGAGGAGTTCATGGACTACTCCGTGCTCGCCATGCTGGGCAACCTGGTCGCTTGGATCTTCGCCCCGCTCGGCTTTAGCACCTGGCAGGCCACCGCGCTGACCGTCTCGGGTCTCGTCGCTAAGGAGAACGTCGTCGCCACCGCCGGCTCGCTGCTGTCCGTTGCCGACGCCGCCGAGACCGACCCGAGCCTGTGGACCGCGTTTGCCGGCATGTTCCCCACCATGGGTGCTTGCGTTGCCTTTGGCGCTTTCAACCTGCTGTGCGCTCCGTGCTTTGCCGCCATGGGCACCATCCGCAACCAGATGGACTCCGGCAAGTGGACCGCGATTGCCATCGGCTACGAGTGCGCCTTTGCCTGGGTGATCGGCCTGTTCATCAACCAGTTCTACAACCTGCTTGTCCTTGGGCAGTTTGGTATCTGGACGATTGTCGCCATCGTGCTGCTGGTTGCGATGCTCTTCCAGATCTTCCGTCCCATGCCCAAGCATGCATGGACCGACGAGGACGAGACCAACGCTGCTTCCGCCGCAGTTTCCGCTTAATTCCGAATAAGGATTAGCCCCTTTTCACGAGCCCGGGTGTCCCAGCGACACTCGGGCTTTTTGTGCATGGGAGACAGATTACTTTGTCCCAGAAGTTAAGATGTGGCGTTTCCGCAGATAAAACCGACCAAAATAAACCTGTCCCTTTTTGGTAGGTGGAGAATGGGGTAAAGTAAGTGGTGGTTAACTAGAGGAGGCTTGCTATGGCACCTATCGATATTGTTGTACTGGCTGTTATCGGCGTTGCGTTTGTCGCCGTGTGCGTGCGCATCTACCGCAAGGGCACCTGCGCCGACTGCGCTCAGGGTGGCGTTTGCACGGGGCATTGCTCCAACAAAAAGACGTGCGCTGCACTTAAGGGCGTAGACAAAATCGCCGAAGACTTGGGTCGCGGTATCAAATAAGGTCCGGACATCCAAGCGCTCCGCGGGCATCCGTTCGCGGGGCGCTTTGTGCATTTGAGGGAGAGCACGGCGAGTCGAAGAGTATTTTTGGGGTATCGTTAACTGGACTATTAATTGGCAACTTATCTATAACGGAGTAACCGCATGAGCGCTCGCGTAACCATGAAGGACATAGCCGCCGAGCTTGGCGTTTCCATCAATACCGTGCACAAGGCTCTGACGGGAAAGGCCGGCGTGAGCGAATCCGTGCGCGCCAAGGTGAACGCTAAGGCCGAGGCCATGGGCTATCACCGCAACACAAGTGCCTCAAGCCTGCGCCGCAAGGATATCAATCTGGTGTTTTGCCTGCCCCGCGCATCGCGCGAGGGAGCGTACTTTTTTCGTTACCTGTGGGAAGGCTGCAATCGCTTTGAACAGGAGGTCATCGACCGGGGCATTACGGTTGAGCGCGTTGAATTTGGCGTGGGCGGCTACGCTGATGCACTCGAGCAAATCGACGAGCGTCTGCAGGTGGGCGAGAAGATTGATGGCTTGCTTGCCTATGCGCCGGGCGACGATCGTGCGACTGAGCTTTTGGGGCAGATCGCCGAGGCGGGCGTGACGATTGAGCTTGTCGACGGCGACCGTCCGCATTTGAATCGTTTGGGTGCGAGCTTGGCCGATTATTCGACGGCAGGCAGCCTTATGGCCGAGCAGGCGGCAAACCTGGTCCATGCTTCTGGGGCCGACGCCCGCGTGCTCCTTTTGACAGGCGACCCATATACCGATTCGCACTATCTAACCGCCCGCGCCTTCCACAATTACCTGCGCGAACGTGATATTCCATGGCAGGTTGAGGATCTTGCAGGTGCCCATGCGCAAGTCAAACAACTCGAGCATGAGCTCGAAAAGCGCTTGAGTGCGCCGGACGCCCCCGAACTTATCTGTAGCGTTTTTGCCGTTGGTTCCGAAGTGGTTGCCGACGCGCTCGTCTCGACCGGCAAGGCCGGTCAGGTCATGGTGATCGGCAACGACCTGTTTCCCGAAAGTGCTCTGGCCTTGCGCCGCGGTATCTTTACCAATATTGTCTATAAGGACCCGACGAGCCTGGCGTATCGCGGCGCTAAGACGCTGGGCGATTATCTGCTGTGGGGAAGGACCCCGACGGTGCCCGTCCAGAAGGGCGCCGTCGAGATGGTATTTGCCAGCAATGTCGATCGCTACTGCGAACTTGCGGGTATTTAGCCGATTGAGCAGGTACCCCCTCTTGCGACGTGCATTTTTGGGAGTATTCAGCATTGGCATGCCCTGAATGAGGTGCAGAACGACTGTTTTAAGTGCCCCCGATGGCGTAATTTGCCATCGGGGGCACTTTTTATGCCGATCGGGCGCTATCTGCGTTCCAAATAGGACGCTGAGGATGGCACACGGCGCGCTCCAATGCTGAATACTCCCAAAAATGTACATCGGGACATGACCCACCTGAGCAAAAGCTCTCAAGTTCGGTGTTCGGGGACGCCAAACAGTCCGCAATACATGCAAGTCACATCTCCAGCAACCGTTGAACGGGCAAAATCTACCGTTCACCCCGTGGTGGTTAGGTGAACGTTCACCTTTTGAGGTGCAATGGATTAGTATAGTGAACGTTCACCTAAAGGATAACGAGCGCGCCGTGCGCCCGCCTTGCCAGCAAAGGGGCTGTTTGATGAAAAACTTTATGGACGATCAGGATTTCCTGCTGAGCACCAAGACCGGCGAGGAGCTGTTCCACAACTTTGCCGAGGGCATGCCCATCGTCGACTATCACTGCCACATTTCTCCTAAGGAGATTTGGGAGGACAAGCGTTTCGAGAACATCACCGAGGTTTGGCTGGGCGGCGACCACTACAAGTGGCGCCTGATGCGTGCCAACGGCGTCGACGAGCGCTTTATCACTGGCGACGCCCCTGCTCGCGAGAAGTTCCAAAAGTGGGCCGAGACCCTGGGTCGCTGCGTCGGCAACCCCGTCTTTGAGTGGAGCCACCTGGAGCTTAAGCGCTACTTTGGCTACGAGGGCGTCCTCAACGGCAAGACTGCCCAGGAGGTTTGGGACCTTGCCAACGCCAAGCTCGCCGAGGCTAGCTTTACCTGCCGCAACCTGATCAAGCAGTCCAACGTCCGCATGATCTGCACTACTGACGACCCCGCCGACAGCTTTGAGTGGCACAAAAAGATTGCAGCCGACGACAGCTTTGACGTTCAGGTCGTTCCCGCCATGCGCCCCGATGCCGCTTTGCGCATCGAGCGCGGCCAGGAGTTTGCCGACTACTGCAAGCACCTTTCCGAGGTTGCCGGCGTTGAGGTCAGCGACTTTGAGGGCATGAAGGCTGCCATTTCCAAGCGCTACGACGTTGCTCACGAGCTGGGCTGCCGCGCCTCCGACCACGCACTCGACTACGTTATGTACGTCCCGGCTACCGCCGACGAGATCGAGGCTATCTTTGCCAAGGGTCTGGCTGCCGAGCCGCTTACCGAGGAAGAGGTCCTCAAGTACAAGACTGCCTTTATGCAGTTCGTTGCCGGCGAGTATGTCCGCCTGGGCTGGGCCATGCAGCTACACTTTGGCTGCAAGCGCGACAACAACCGCGCCATGTTTGCCAAGCTCGGCCCCGATACCGGTTATGACTGCATCTCCAACTACACGCCGTCCGACCAGCTCGCCGATTTCCTCAACTCCATCCAGGAGACCTGCGGCTTGCCCAAGACCATCCTGTACAGCTTGAATCCCATCGACAACACCATGATCGATACCGTCATGGGCTGTTTCCAGGAGGCTCCGACTGCCGGTAAGATCCAGAACGGCTCCGCCTGGTGGTTCAACGACAACGAGGTCGGCATGCGCGAGCAGCTTACGGCTCTGGCTAACGAGGGCGTGTTGGGCAACTTTGTGGGCATGCTTACCGATTCCCGCTCCTTCCTGTCCTATCCGCGCCACGAGTACTTCCGTCGCGTGCTGTGCAGCGTGATCGGCGAGTGGGTCGAGCAGGGCAAGTACCCGGCCGACATGGAGCTGCTGGGCAGTATCGTGCGCGACATCAGCTACAACAACGCGGTCCGCTACTTTGGCTTTGATTTGGACACCGTCGAGGCATAAGCCTGCATCGAATCACATCGAACTCGGGAGCGCCGTTGCCACACGCGGCGCCCCCGTTTTGCTTGCACGCTAACAGCTATCTAAGGAGAGACACAGATGGAGAACATCAGCTACGATGCGCTCGAGAAGATCGGCTACAAGGGCTATTTGCTGCCCAAGGATGCTCCCGAGAAGGTTCTGCAGTTTGGCGAGGGCAATTTCCTGCGCGCCTTCGTCGACCGCTTCTTTGACATGGGCAACGAGGCCACCGGCTGGAACGGCAAGGTCGTCATGGTGCAGCCCATCAGCGGTGCCTTTGGCTTTGCCGACGGCATCAATGCCCAGGACGCCCTGTATACCGTGCTGGTGCGCGGCAAGGAGGACGGCAACACGGTCGACGAGTCCCGCGTGATTAGCGCTTGCAGCCGCTGCATCAACCCGTACCGCGAGGACGACTACCGCGCCATGATGGAGGTCGCCGTCTCTGACGACCTGGAGATTATCGTCTCCAACACCACCGAGGCCGGTATCGCCTATGACCCGTCCTGCAAGGCCGACGACATGCCACCCGCGAGCTTCCCCGCCAAGCTTGCCCAGGTGCTCCACACCCGCTGGGCTGCCGGTAAGCCGGGCGTCATCGTCCTCGCCTGCGAGCTCATCGATCACAACGGCGAGGAGTTGCTGCGCATCATGAACCAGTATGTGAGCGACTGGGGCTGGGAGGACGAGTTTGCGCAGTGGATGGCCAACGACTGCACCGTCTGCACCACGCTCGTCGACACCATCGTACCGGGCCGTATCCGCGACGCATCCGAGGCCGCCGCGGTGGCTGAGCGTCTGGGCTACGAGGATCCCTTCCTGGCCGTGCGCGAGCCCTTCCAGATGTGGGGCATCCAGGGCGACGAGTCGCTTGCCGAGAAGCTTCCCTTTGTGAAGGCTGGTCTTCCGGGTGTCTTTGTGACTCCCGACGTCACCCCGTACAAAAAGCGCAAGGTCCGCATCCTCAACGGTGCCCACACCGCCTTCGTTCCGGGCTCCTGGGTTGCCGGCTTTGATATCGTGCGCGACTGCATGCATGACGAGACCATTCGCGGCTTCATGAACACCATGCTCTACGACGAGGTCATTCCGACGCTTGCCGCCGACTTGGATGTCGAGGACTGCAAGGCCTTTGCCGCCGCCGTCGAAAACCGCTTCGACAACCCGTTTATTGATCATGCGCTGCTCTCCATCTGCCTCAACTCCACGGCTAAGTGGCGCGCTCGCGACCTGCCCACGCTCAAGGACTACGTTGCCGAGACCGGCAACCTGCCCAAGTGCCTGGCGACGAGCCTCGCTACGCTCATCTCCTTCTACACGCAGGAGCTCGTGTCCCGTGAGGGCGACGGCCTGCACCTGCGTCGCTCCGACGGCACCGAGTACACCGCTCAGGACGACGCCTTCGTGCTCGACTTCTACGCCGCCCATGCCGGCGCCGACGATGCCCAGCTGGTGCACGACGTGCTCACCAACGAGCAGATGTGGGGCGAGGACCTTACGCAGATCGCAGGTCTTGAGGAGTTTGTCGTCAGCGCGCTCGCTGTCGTGCGTGCCGAGGGCGCCAAGCAGGCCTTCGCCAACGCTCAGGCGTAAATTTCCGGCGCAGACGCGGGCGCGGGACGGCGTGCCCGCGTCTCGACTTCTGCTCAACCTGTAGGGTTAGGACCATTTGTAATGAATACTATCCAGATCAATCCGGCCGATAACGTGATCGTTGCGCTGTCGCCGCTTGCCAAGGGCACTGCCGTCGCGGTTCCCGGGGTGGGCGAGGTCGTGGCCGTGGAGGATATTCCGCAGGGCCATAAGATGGCGGTGCGCGCGATTGCCGCCGGCGAGGACGTCATTAAGTACGGCCTTCCTATCGGCCATGTGACGGGCGATGTCCAGCCCGGTCAGTGGCTCCACACGCACAATGTGAAGACCAACCTTTCGGGCGAGGTCGAGTACACCTACAACCCCACGCATCCGGTCGTTGAGTCGGTTGAGCCCGAGACCTTTATGGGGTTCCGCCGCGCCGACGGTCGTGCCGCGACGCGCAACGAGCTGTGGATCATCCCCACGGTCGGCTGTGTCAACGAAGTCGCCCGTGCCATGTGCGAGCAGGCCCAGGATCTGGTCGATGGCTCGCTGGAGGGCGTCTACTACTTCCCGCATCCGTTCGGTTGCTCGCAGACCGGCGCCGACCATGCCCAGACCCGTCGTCTGCTGGTGGCGCTCTCGCGTCACCCTAATGCGGCCGGCGTGCTGTTCCTGTCGCTCGGTTGCGAGAACTGCACACACCAGCAGGTGCTCGACGAGCTCGGTGACTTCGATCACGAGCGCGTTCGCTTTCTCACCTGCCAGGATGTAGCCGACGAGCAAATCGAGGGCCACAAGATTCTGGCCGAGCTGGCAGACCTGGCAAAGCAGTCCAAGCGCGAGCCCATTCCGGCCTCCGAGCTGGTCATTGGTCTTAAGTGTGGCGGCTCCGACGGTCTTTCGGGCATTACCGCCAACCCCACGATCGGTCGCGTGAGCGATATGGTCGTCGCCCGTGGCGGCACGTCGGTGCTTACCGAGGTGCCCGAGATGTTTGGCGCGGAGAGCATCCTGCTCGACCGTTGCGAGAACGAGCAGGTCTTTAACGCTGCCTCCGACATGCTCAATGGATTTAAGGACTACTTTATTAGCCACGGCGAGGTCGTCTACGAGAACCCGAGCCCCGGCAACAAGGACGGCGGTATTACCACGCTCGAGGACAAGAGCTGCGGCTGCGTGCAAAAGGGCGGATCTGCCCCCATCGTCGACGTGCTGCCGTATGCCGGCCAGGCAAATAAACACGGCCTGAACATGCTGTGCGGTCCGGGCAACGACATGGTATCCACCACGGCCCTGACGGCTGCCGGCTGCCACGTGATTCTGTTCTCGACCGGCCGCGGCACACCGTTTGGCGCGCCGGCGCCTACCCTCAAGGTGTTCACCAATCAGCGTCTGTGCGACCACAAGGCCAACTGGATGGACTTTAACGCCGGCGTGATTGCCACGGGTGAGCGCACGCTCGACGAGGCTGCTCACGATCTATACCAGCTGGTGCTGGAGACGGCGAGCGGTAAACTCACGAGTGCCGAGCGCCGTGGCTGTCACGAGATCAGCATCTGGAAGGACGGCGTCTGCCTGTAGTGGCAAATGCACCCAAGCGTAGCGCTATGTCGTCGGCCCCGTCGGGAGTGTTCCCGGCGGGGTTTCGTTTTGTGGTTAAGTGAATATGTTGGAGAATCTGATAAACGTTCACCTATCTCATGGCTGTCCAGCATGGCACCCTTACCAGCAGAAAATAGGTGTGATGATCTCAATTGTGTCCGTTCAGCGGTAAAAATCCACCGTTCAAGGATATTATTCAAGTGAACGTTCACCTGTCGTAAGCAATCGCGCATAATCTAACTAAACGTTCACCCTGAACGCTGGGCAGACAGATGTCAGTGTGGACTCCAATGTCTTGCTGCAAGACAATCGAGAAAAGAGAGGGAGCTCGATGACTAATAAGATCGGAAAAAAGCGTAAGATCACATTCTGGACGCGCTTGGGCTTTGGTATGGGCGGTATGCTCAATTCCGGTGCCCTGACCTTTACGCACAGCTACATGGTGCTGTTCCTGTCCACGGAGTGTGGCCTGTCCGCAGGCGAGGCTGCACTGATCAGCTCGTTTGCCATCTATGTCAACGCCATTCTTTGTCCGCTGATGGGCTTTGTGGCCGATAACTTCTATGCCACCAAGATTGGCCGCATCTTTGGTCGTCGTCGTTTCTGGATCTTGCTGGCCATCCCGATGATGATCGCCGAGCCGCTCATCTTCGTGGCTACGCCGTTTGGCTTCCCGTACTACTTTGTGCTGTACCTGATCTACAACGTCGCGTATACGTTCTGCACCGCCAACCTGTCGCCGCTTACCATCGAGATGACCGACGACTTTAAGGAGCGTACGTACCTCACCGGCTACAAGCATCTCTTTGGTAACGCCGCCGGCTTCCTGATGGCAGCACTCGTCGGCTTTGGCTTTGGCACCTTCGGCGAGACTAACCCGTTCAGCTACTTCATCATCGCTACGATCAACGCTTCGGTCATGGCAATCTCGCTGCTGTGCGTGTACCTGTCCACGTGGGAGCACACCCCCGAGGAGGTCGCTCAGGAGAAGATCGAGAGCGTCGGCGAGGGTATCAAGAAGTTCTTCATCGACGTAATCTCCACCTTCCGCAACAAGTCCTTCCGCAAGGTCCTGTACGCACAGGTCTCCACGAAGCTCGCTGCTGCCTGCTGGTCTGCCTGCCTGTCCTTCTTCATCGTCTACTGCCTGCAGATTCCTAAGTCCTACGAGTCCGTGATGGAGATGCCTGGCAAGGTCGTCGCTATCGTCTGCACCGCCATCTGGGTCGCTCTCATGGCCAAGAAGGGCTTCCACAAGTCTTGGTACCTCGCAAATGTCGGTTGCGCTGCGTGCATCATTGCCTACAACTACTTCGCCTTTGGTCAGATCAACGGCACCTCCACGGTCGCCATCGCCATGATCGCCTACCCCATCATCTTCGCCATCTGGAAGTTCTTCTACGTCGGCTTCCAGTACCTGCCCGATGTTCTGCTCAACTACATCCCCGATGTCGATGAACTCATCACCCTGCGTCGTCGCGAGGGCATCTACAGCTCCGCTCAGCAGCTCTGCCAGCAGATCGCCCAGGCTATCGCCGTTAACGCATGGGCCATCGTCCTTGCTGCCTCCGGCTTCATTCAGACCGCCGGCAACAGCGACGCCGTGACCCAGCCCGCCACCGTGCCTCTGTACATCTGCGGCTACATGCTCATCGGCTGCGCCGGCTTCTTCCTGCTCGCGGCTGTCCTTGCCCGCGGCATCAAGATTGACAAGGAGCAGTGCGACGTCCTTTGCGACGAGATCCGCCGCGTCAAGGAGGGCGGCAAGATGGCTGACGTCAAGCCCGAGGTCAAGGCGCTTTGCGAGGAGCTCTCCGGCTTTAAGTACGAGGACTGCTTTGCCCACAACAACGTTGGCTTCCAGGACGGTAGCGTAACCCCCGCCGAGTAAGGCCGACATATCGTCCAAATCACAGGGCCGTGCCACCGGAATTCCGCCGGCAGGCACGGCCCTTTTTTAACAGCGTACAATTTGCCTTTAGAGCATCTTTTTGAGGGAGAAATCCATGGAGACGAACGTTATCTGGCGCAACGCCCGCGCGGCCGTGATCGAGCTTGACGACGGCGGCTACTTTACCTGCGCCGATACGTGGGAGATCTTTGTCAACGACGAGCCCGCTGGCACCACGAATACGGTCGAGACCTATGTCGACGGCCTGACCCCCGGCAAGCGCAACCTGGTTCGTTTTGTTTGTGGCGAGCGTGAGCTGAGCGTAGGTGTCACCACGCCGGCTGAGCCTTTTACCATCAACGTTCGTGACTGTGGCGCCAAGGGCGATGCCGAGCATGATGACACCACCAACATCCAGGCTGCCATCATGGCCTGTCCCAAGGACGGGCGCGTGCTGATTCCCGCCGGCAGCTATCGTATCAAGTCCCTCTTCCTTAAGAGCAATATCAACATCGAGCTCGCCGAGGGAGCGGTGCTGCTGGCTCGCCACGATCGTGCGGCGCTTGCCTACATCCCCGGTACGGTCACGGGCGACGAGGGTGCTGGGTATGCTGGCACCGATATGCTGCCCCTGGGCCGCTGGGAGGGCGAGAGTTTCTCGACCTACTGCTCTACCTTTACGGGTCTGAGCGTGCACGACGCGTGCATCTATGGTCGTGGTGCCATCGACGGTCAGACCGATTTTGCCGAGGACAACTGGTGGAACAAGGACTTTAAGAACATCTTTCGCCCGGAGGAGGGCCGCGAGGTCGCCCGCCCGCGCATGAT
The DNA here is from genome assembly GCA_902495155.1 of uncultured Collinsella sp. Lineage (GTDB taxonomy): Bacteria > Actinomycetota > Coriobacteriia > Coriobacteriales > Coriobacteriaceae > Collinsella. The sequence continues at coordinate 9,890 of CABUWD010000020.1, read as the reverse complement.
CTTCCTATCCGAGTGTGAGAACGTGAGCTTGGCCGGCTTCACCGTCCGCAACAGCCCGGCGTGGAACATCCACCCCATCCTGTGCGAGCACGTCGATGCGCTCTGCCTGTCCATCGAGGGCCCCAAGAACTCCCACAACACCGACGGTTTCGATCCCGAGAGCTGCGGTTTTGTTCGCATCCTTGGTTGTCAGTTCTCAGTGGGTGACGACTGCATCGCCATCAAGAGCGGCAAGCTGGGCATTGAACCCGAGCTTCGTCCCGCCACGCACGACGTGCTGATCTCTCACTGCTACATGCACGATGGTCACGGCGCCGTGGTCCTGGGTTCAGAGGCTGCCGGCGGCATCAAGGACCTTACCGTGAGCAAGTGCCTCTTTGAGCGCACCGACCGCGGCCTGCGCGTCAAGACCCGCCGCGGGCGGGGCAAGGATGCCGTCAACGAGGGCATTACCTTTGAGCACATTCGCATGGACGAGGTGCTCACGCCCTTCGTGGTCAACTCCTTCTACTTCTGTGACAAGGACGGCAAGACCGACTACGTGCAGTCTCGCGAGGCACTGCCCGCCGACGACCGCACGCCCGGCTTTGGTGCCACGACGTTTTGCGATATCGAGGCCACCAACTGCCATGCTGCCGCGGCCTATATCACGGGTCTGCCCGAGAGCAAAGTAACGCGCCTGACGTTCCAGGATGTCCACGTGACCTTTGCCGACGATGCTGAGCCCTTTGTTCCGGCCATGGCCTGCGGCGTTGAGCCCATGGTGCGTCAGGGCATCATTGCGCAAAACGTCAAGGTGCTCGACCTGCAAAATGTGGTGATCGAGGGCCAGGACGGCGAGGAGCTGCAGCTCCAGAACGTCGACAAGGTTATCCGTGCGTAGGCGTTTGCTCCTAAACAATTAAATTCGGTATGTCGCGGCGCGCGATGGGCAGGGCCTTCCCGACCCATTGCGCGAACTTTTTATATGCCGAAACTGCAACGTAGACGGTCTACGACGAAAGGACGCGGTGACTGATGATGAGTGAGAGACGATTTTTTGAGGTTTCGCCCGAGCGTGCGGGGGCATATCACAGTATCTCTAAGGCCTTGGAGGCAATTGACGAATCCTGTCCGAATGACGGACGGCCGGTGACAATCCATATCGAGCCGGGTGAGTATCGCGAGCGGGTCGAGATTCATCGCTCACATGTGACGATTGAGGGAGAGACGGCCGATAGCGTGCGTATCGTGGGCAGCCTGGGTGCCAAGATGCCTTCGGAGGACGGCTCGGGCGTCGACGGCACGCTCGGCACGTTTAGGACCTATACCGTTTTGGTCGATGCCGACGACGTACGGCTCGAGAACCTCACGATCGAAAACGATGCGGGCGATGGGCGCGAGGTCGGTCAGGCGATTGCCCTGTATGCCGATGGCGACTGTCTGGTTGTCGATGCCTGCTGCATTAAGGGACACCAAGACACGCTGTTTTTGGGTCCGCTGCCGCCGCATGAGGCCAAACCGGGCGGGTTCATAGGACCCAAACAGTATGCGCCGCGCCGGGTGGGACGCCAGTATTTTCGACGTTGCCGGATCGAGGGCGATGTCGACTTTATCTTTGGCGGCGCGCGTGCCTACTTTGAGGGGTGCGAGATTCGCTCGCTCAACCGCGATATGGATGTCAACGGGTATGTAACGGCAGCCTCCACGCCTAAAGGCGAGCCGTACGGATTTGTGTTTCATGGTTGTTCGTTTACAGCTCCGGATGGCGTGGCGCCGGATTCGGTCTACCTAGGCCGTCCTTGGCGCGAATGGGCGCAAACTGCGCTGATCGATTGTTGGCTAGGGCGACATATCAAGCGCGAAGGCTGGTGGGATTGGAATAAACCGGCGGCGCACAACTGCGCGCAGTATGCTGGCGCGATCCTGTATGGGCCGGCGGGCGATACTACCGGCTGGGTGCCGTGGGCGAATGAACTCGATGTGATGGCTGCCGCCGGGTACGCTCGCGAGCAGGTGCTTGCCGGTGTGGATGGCTGGGATCCCGAGGGCGGCGACGGTGATGCGGTGGAGACGGCTGGGCTATCTGCCAATGGTCGCACCGTGCACATCGAGACGTACTGCGAAGACGAGCCTGCGCTGCGTGCCCGGCTGAAGCGCGAGGGGCGCTCCGCCGCATTTGCGGGCAAGACCCCTGCGGACTTTGAGGCGTGGAGGATTGCGACCAGGACTCGCCTGTACGATGTTTTGGGCCTTTCGCTTATGGACCGCGTCCCGATTGAGATTCGTGAGCTCAGCCGCGTGCGGGTTGCCGGCGGCATCGTGCGCACCCATGCGATGTTGCAGGTCGAGCGTGATGTTTGGATGCCGTTCTACCTGTTGGAGCCGTCTCATCCTAAGCTTGATGAGCGGGGACTCAAACGCTGTTATATCTGCCCGCATGGTCATCAGGGAGCGGGTGCTGCAAGCGTAGCCGGTGTTGCGGGCGTGCCGGCTGTCGATGATGCCGTGCGTAAGTTCAATTACGACTACGGTCTGCGTTTGGCACGCATGGGTTACGTGACCGTCTGCCCTGATGCGCGCGGTTGGGGATACCGTCGTGACTGGAAGGGTCAGGGCGATGACGAGAACAGCTACCTGCGCGGTACGTGTCTGAATCAAGCACGTATGGCCGAGCCGCTGGGTCTTACGGTTGCGGGCCTCAACGCCTGGGATAACATGCGTCTGATCGATTACCTAGAGGCGCGCGGCGACATTGCCATGGATGACCTGGGTTGCTTTGGTTTTTCGGGTGGCGGCTACATGACGTTGTACCTGGCCGCACTCGACCCGCGTGTGCGCAAGGCGTTTGTCTCGGGCTATCTGTACGGTGTCGACGATTCGCTGCTGCATCTCAATGGCAATTGCAGCTGCAACTACACACCCGGACTTTGGCGCTTACTCGACATGGGCGATATTGCCTCGCTTATTGCGCCGCGCCCGTTGTTAGTGCAGAGCTGCGAAGAGGATCATCTGAACGGTTCGCGCGGGCTGAAAAATGTTGGCGAGCAGCTCGAGATCGTGCGCGATGCCTACAAGTTGCTGGGTCGCAGAGATGGCCTGCGGCACGAGGTGTGTCCGGGTGAACACCATCTGGGCGTGGCACATCTTGCCGAGGATATCGAATGGCTCGATTCGCACGTTGCGGAATGCGCCCGTGCATAGCCCCTCGGCATGCTGCGAATAAACGGTACGTTCCTGTATGACCGCCGATGGGCGGATGAGGAGAAGATTATGGAAACGAAGAGTTTGAGTGAATCGACCATTTGCTGCTTTGGCGATTCGACCACATGGGGCGATAACGGATGCGGCGCAGGCGGCAACGACATCTCTTGGACTTCGCATCTGGGCGCGTTGCTGGGAGGCGCGGTCGTCGAGAACTTTGGCATCAAGGGTTCGCGTATCGCCATCAAGGCCGACCGTACCGATTCGTTTGTCGAGCGCCTGGACGGTATCGACGATGCGGCCGATGTCTACATTGTCTTTGGCGGCGTCAACGACTTTAGCCGCAACGTGCCGCTTGGAGAGCTGGGCAGCACGGACGTGCATGAGTTCTATGGTGCACTCGATTACCTGATCCGTACCATCACGGCGCGCTCGCCTCGGGCAAAGCTCGTGTTTATGACGCCGTGCAAGACGAGCGGCAAGCACGAGAAGGATATCCCGGCAAGCGACGAGCTCAACCACCTGGGGTTGACGCAGGTCGCCTACGTGCGAGCGATGCTTGAGGTCTGCGACCGCTACTCCGTGCCGGTGATTGACCTGTATGCGCAAAGCGGTATCAGCCCGTTTTTGCCGGAGCACCGCGAGCTCTATATGCCGGACGGTCTGCATTACAGTCCTGCCGGCTATGAGCGCCTGGCGCATCGCATCGCCGCGGGTCTCACCGCCGTTTGCCGCTAAAAGTCTGCCGTTCGCGAGGAATATAGGGTTAACGTTCACCCTATATTCCTCGTTCGCGTTACACTAGGGGTAACGTTCACCTATCGTTTATGTCAGAGGGGACAGCAATGGGTTGCAATCAAATCCTGGACCGTTATATCGAGCAGTTGATCGAAACCTCTACGCCGCAGGCGCCGGCTTGGAATATCGAAAAGATTCGCGCCGGCAAGGAGAACACCTGGAACTATATCGACGGCTGCATGATCAAGGCGCTCATCGAGCTGTACGAGATCACGGGCGAGCAGCGCTACCTGACCTTTGCCGATGACTACATCGATTTCTTTGTCCAGGACGACGGTACCATCAAGCATTACAACCCGCAGGAGTACAACCTCGATAACGTCAATGCGGGCAAGACCCTCTACAAGCTGTATGACCTGGTGGGCAAGCCCAAGTACCGTGCCGCCATGGACACCATCTACCGCCAGCTCGAGACCCAGCCGCGCACCAAAGAGGGCGTGTTTTGGCACAAGGCCGTCTATCCCAACCAGATTTGGCTCGATGGCATGTACATGGCACAGCCGTTCTACATGCAGTACGAGCTGAGCTTCCACAACCGTCGTGCCTGCTCGGACAGCTTCCATATGTTCCAGGTCGTGCATGACCTGATGCGCAACCCCCTCAACGGTCTTTACTATCACGCTTACGACGCGAGCCGCAAACAGTTTTGGTGCGACCCGGTCACCGGCCTTTCGGCTAACTTCTGGCTGCGCGCCGAGGGCTGGTTTGCCATGGCGCTCATCGACACCTGGGAGCTTATGCCGCCTTCGATGTCAGCCGAGAAGGACGAGATTCGCAAGATGTTCCACGACCTGATCGATGCCATGCTGCCGTATCAGGACGAGAAGACCGGCATGTGGCATCAGGTCATCAACCTGCCCAATATCGCCCCCAACTACCTGGAGGAGTCGGGCAGCGCCATCTTTGCCAATGCCATCATGAAGGGTGTGCGTCTGGGCGTGCTGGGCGAGCGTTACTACCAGTACGGCCGTCGCGCCTTCGACGGCATCTGCGAGACCTGCCTGTCCGAGCATGATGGGCAGCTGGCGCTCGACAACATCTGCCTGGTCGCGGGCTTGGGAAACACCGCGCACCGCGAGGGCACGTTTGGTTACTACATGAGCGAGCCTATCGTCAAAAACGATGCGAAGGGCGTGGCGCCGCTGGTGCTTGCCTATATCGAGACCATGCATCACGACAAACTGGCCGGCAGGCATGACCCGCTTGCTCCCTCGGGCGTGTGCTCTATCGAGGACCCGTTTGGCGGATACACCCCGGGCATCAACGCTCATAAGGGATGTGAATAACGTGGGGGCTATTACTCCGGGTGTGCGTTTGCACGACCTTCCGCAGGGGACCGTCGAGGAACGCATCCGCATGGCGGGAGAGCTGGGCTTTTCGTGCATTCAGCTGCCGAGCAAGGTGCTCTACGCATCGATGGGGATCGATCGAGGCGGCCTGACCCGCGAGCTTGCCGACCATTTGCGTGCGGTGCTCGACGAGGCGGGCGTTTCGGTCGCCGTGCTCGGCTGCTATAAGAATTTGGCGACGCCCGATCGCCAACAGCTCATGGATAACATTGCCGAGTACGAGGCATGCCTGAACTTTGCCCAGATGCTCGGCGGATGCCCGGTTGGCACCGAGACCGGTCGCCCCAATGCGCAGAACCGCGTTGCTGACGACCGCATGACCGATGGGGCACTCGAAGCGTTTACAGACGGGCTTGCACGCGTCTGCGATCGGGCCGAGGCCGTGGGCGGGCAAATTTTGATCGAGCCCGGTTGGAACGAGACGGTTAATACTCCGGATCGCTGCCGTGAGGTGCTGGAGCGCGTCTCGAGCCCGTCGCTCGGCGTGATCTACGACCCGGTATCGCTGCTGCACCCCAGTGTCGTTGACGAAGCGCAGGAAATCACCGCGCGCATGCTCTACTTATGCGGCAGTAAGATCCGCGTGCTGCACGCCAAGGATTTTGAGATCGTTGATAACGAGGACGGAGCCGGATGGTGCGACGGTACGGGTTCACGTCTGGTGTGTCATGGCGTGGGCGAGACGGGCCGCTATGACTTTGAGCCCGTAGTGGCCTGGGCGGCTGCCGCCTGCCCTGGGATTCCCTGCGTGGTCGAGAACAGTGTGCCGGCGACGGCGGCTGACTGCCTGGCGACACTCGAGCACATGTCCGCTCGCTGCGGGGCTTCGCATCGCGAGTTATAGCATTGGCTTTTGCTGTGTCGGCAGATTGAGATTACCTGTATGGGGGCGGCGGTGAAGGGTCTTTATCGTCGCCCCCATTGGATTGCATTAAAAAGGGGAGTTGCGTGGCTATCCACATTGTCGAAGAGGCGAATCGTTGCCTAGGTTGTAAAAGGGCGTTCTGTCAGATTAAGGGCTGCCCGGTTCAGACGCCTATTCCGCAGGTCATCGACCTGTTCAAACAGCGTCGTCTAGAAGAGGCGGGCGAGCTACTGTTCCAGAACAATCCCATGAGCGCGGTCTGCTCCATGGTTTGCAACCATTCGGGCCAGTGCGAGGGCGCGTGCATCCAGGGCCGCAAGGGCGCGCCGGTGCATTTCTCGAGCATCGAGAACTATATCTCCACGGCATATTTGGATCGTAAGGAGTGGAAGCCCGCACCGTCGTGCGGTAAACAGATTGCTGTGGTCGGTTCCGGTCCCGCTGGTATTACCGTGGCCATTAAGATGGCCCAGCTGGGCTGTGCCGTCACGGTATTTGAACAGCGCCCCGAGATCGGCGGTGTGCTGGAGTACGGTATCCCCGAGTTCCGCCTGCCCCGTGCGCTCGTGCAAAAGTACCGTCACGTGATGTGCTCGCTCGGCGTGCGCGTGCGCCCTTCGACCACCATCGGCGGCGCGTTGCACATCGATGACCTGCTGCGCGACGGCTACGATGCGGTCTTTGTTGGTACCGGTACCTGGCGAGCTCGAAAGTTGGGTATTCCCGGCGAGTCGCGCGGCAACGTGCTGTTTGGCATCGATTACCTGGTCGATCCTGCGAGCGTGGCAATCGGGCAGAACGTGGCGGTCATCGGTGCCGGCAATGTTGCCATGGATGTTGCCCGCACAGCCCTGCGCTCGGGCGCTCGCAAGGTCACCGTGTATGCCCGCTCGCGCCATATCTCGGCCATCGATGATGAGGTGGAGCTGACCGAGCTTGACGGTGCCGAGATTGTGTGCGGCAAGGCGATCTGTGCCATCGACGATAACGGTCCGGTCTTCGAGACGGCTATCTTCGACGAGGAGAATAACGTGGTGGGGTACGAGGAAGAGCTCGACCATGCGTCTGCCGACACAGTTGTGATTGCGGCTTCGCAGGTGCCCAAAGACAAGCTTGTGCTTACGACGGGTGGTCTGGAGACCGACCATCGCGGCCTGCTTTCGGTCGACGAGAACGGCATGACCACCGTGCCCGGCGTCTTTGCCGCCGGCGACGTGGTTAACGGCCCGCTGACGGTTGTTCACGCCGTAGCTGGCGCCAAGCTCGCCGTCGAAGGCATGACTACCTATCTGGGCCTCTAACTCCATCCCACCCATCAGTTGCGGTGAAATACGGACTGTTTTGGCTGCCAAAAGCCTCATCTACTCCGTATTCCACCGCAACTTTTTGTGGGGTGGGCTAGAGACGCTGCATGCGGTACCCGACACCCATGTGCGTCTGAATCATCTTGGGGTGAGAGGGGTCTGCCTCGATCTTCTTGCGCAGGGTGCGCATGAACACGCGCAGGCTCGCCAGATCGCTGTCCCAGCTCGTGCCCCATATCTCGCGGGTGATGAAGGTGTGGGTGAGCACCTTGTCGACGTTTTTCGCCAGAAGGACGAGCAATTTGTACTCGGTTGGGGTGAGCGAGAGCTCGCGTCCGTCTTTCGTCGCGTATCCTGCGGCGTAGTCGATATGCAGCGGACCGTTGTCGAACGTGCTCGCTTCTGTCGACTCGCTCGACGCCATCGAGGAGCGCCTCAAATTCGCACGGACGCGCGCGAGCAACTCATCCACAGAAAAGGGCTTGGTGAGGTAGTCGTCTGCCCCCGCGTCAAGTGCTGCAATCTTGTCGGAATCTTCGGTGCGCGCCGAAATGACGATAATGGGGACTGCCGACCAGCTTCGGATCTTCGTGATGACCTCGATACCGTCAATGTCGGGAAGGCCGAGGTCGAGCATGATGAGGCTGGGGCCGTGCGACACCGCATCCATGATGGCGGCTTGGCCGTTGCAAACCTTGCTCACGACATAGCCGTGGAGGTCAAGCGCGGTCGAAACGAGGTTTTGAACGGTCGGGTCATCTTCGACCAGGAGGATGCGTGGCTTAGCGGCATTATTCATGAATCTCAATCTCCTCGGCGGGCAGGGTAAAACGGAAGACAGCCCCATGGGGGTGGTTGTCGCGAACTCCGATGACGCCGCCATGCGCCTCCACGATGGAGCGGCAGAGCGACAGGCCAAGGCCGATGCTTCGACGCGAATCCACGGGCCGCGTATTGCTTGAGGTGAAGAAGCGCTCAAAGATATGAGGCTTGTCGCAGTCTGCCACACCCGGCCCATCGTCTGCGACGTCCACCACGACGAACGCGCCCTCGCGACGTGCACTGATGGTGACAGTCGAGTCCTCGGGCGTGTATTTGAAGGCGTTCATGATGAGATTCGTAAGCACCTGCATGATGAGATGGACGTCGATGCGTACCAGCAGGATGTCGTCAGTGTGCTCGATGGTGACGGCACGTCCATGCGATGCTTGGGCGACATGGCTGAGGGCGGCCTCGATGACCTCGTCGATGAGCTCGGATGTTAAGTTGAGGCGAATGGTGCCGTCCTCGACGCGTGTGATGGCGAGGAGGTTCTCCACGGTATCGATAAGCCAGAGGGAGTCGTCGTAGATGGCATCGGCAAGATCGCAGCGTTGTTCGAGGCTGAGCTTCTCGTCGCTCTTCCGAAGGATTGCCGCAGATCCGGATATAGCCGTGAGGGGTGTCCTCAAATCGTGGCCGATGGAGCGCAAAAGGTTGGCGCGCAGCTGCTCGTTTTTCGCCAAGACCGCAGCCTCTTCGCGCTCTTGCGCCGCCCGGTCGCTTTCGAGCGCCAAGGCGCATTCACCTACGATAGATAGGACGATCGAATGCTCGAAGGCTTCGATCTCGCGCCCCTCCAGGGCGATGCCGATGACACCGAATACCTTGTCGCCGGTGCGAACCGCGAGGTAGAGACAGCGCGCCTCAGGCAGGGTCCGCGTGCTTGCGCCCGCGCGCTTGTTGTTGGTGTAGGTCCAGGTTGCAACGGCGCGCTCGTAGTCGGTGAGCAGCGACGCGGATCGGTTTTCGGTGCCAGCGGACTCATAGAGCGCCTTGCCGAGCGTGCCGTGTTCGGCGGTGTAGAAGACCACGTCGAGTTTTAGCAGTTTGATGAGTTGGTTCATGGCGACGCGGGCGCACTCCTCCGCGCTATGGGCTTGCTGCAAGAGCTGGTTCGTTTCGAGGAGTACGCGCGTTTTGAATGCGTTCTCGGCGGAGGTACGGGCGTTGTCGGCGATGCGTGCAGTTAACTCGCCGGCGACCATAGCGGTAGCGAACATGATGCCGAACGTGACCAGATAGCTTCGGTCGTAGCTGGCGAGCGAAAACAGAGGCGTGACGAAGCAGAAGTTGTAAAGCACTACAGAGAGCACGCTCGATACGATCGTGCAGATACGCCCCGTCGTGGTGACGGCGGTCAGCAGGGCCGTGAGGATATAGAGGGATATGATGCTGGAATCGGCAAATCCCAGATGGCGGAAAGCCGTGCCGATCGCCGTGGCGACAAGAGAGAGGGCCAGCGTGCGAAGCACGTTTCGGCTGCTGGGCGGCTGCAGGGCGAGTGCACGGCGGCGTCCTTTGGGCCGGGAGGGCGGAGTCGACTGGTCTGGAATGATGTAAATGTCGAGG
>CABUWD010000019.1 GCA_902495155.1 uncultured Collinsella sp. | reverse complement strand
TACCGGCGTCCAGATAGCGGTAGTTGAGCCCCATCGCGCGGAAAATGTTGCGCTCACAGGCGCCGTTGCTGGCGCGCAGCTCGGCCAGATTGCGATACAGGCCGCCATGGTTCTCAGCAATGGACTGGTCGTTATCGTTGACGATGATGATCAGGTTGCTGTCGAGTTCGGCGGCATTGTTGAAGCCCTCAAACGCCAAGCCGCCCGAAAGCGAGCCGTCGCCAATGATGGTGATGACGTTGTAGCTGTCGCCCGTCAGATCGCGGGCGTGTGCCAAGCCGCAGCCCAGGCTCACCGATGTGGAGGTGTGGCCCATGGCGAACAGGTCATGCTCGGACTCGTCGGGATTGGCAAAGCCAGAGGCCTCGCCAAAGCGCTTCGGATCGATATAAGTGTATGCGCGCCCAGTCAACGCCTTGTGGGCGTAGGTCTGGTGCGAAACGTCAAAGACAATCTTGTCGATAGGGGAGTTAAACACGCGATGAAGCGCAACCGTAAGCTCAACGACGCCCAGGTTGGGGGCAACGTGCCCGCCGACGGCGGCGGAGCTTTCGAGGATGGCGTGGCGAATCTCGTCGCAGAGCTGCGGGAGCTCGGCACGATTAAGAGCCTTGACGTCCTCGGGCGTTGTCGTTTGCGTAAGCAGCATCGTTGTGGGTTACTCCATGCGAATCGAGCGTCGGCGCTCCCTCGGCCGACACAATTGCACAAGACAGTCTCGCACATTTTGGCGTTTGATATGTGACGGCGGCGCGGTAATTCGCCAACTGGTGGGGCAAAACGTTTTGTCCGATGCCATACTGATAGATTCGATGATGATTTTATTTCATGCGTGTAGGCCGTGGCTTGCCGCCGTGAGCCGCCGGAAGGAGGCAGCATGTCCGATGCCGTTCGTGCCGAGAAAATCGCGTGCGAAGTAGACCATGCTGCCCGTCAACTGGCACAGGCGGGCCGTCTGGACCTGACGCGCGAGTTTATCCAGCATGGCGATGTGACGGTGTATGCGCATGTGATCTCGGTGGCGCGGGCGAGCCTGTCCTTTGCCGAGCGCTTGGGCCGTGCAGGCATTTTGGTCGACCGCGCCTCGTTGCTGCGCGGAGCCTTGTTACACGATTACTTTCTCTACGATTGGCACGACTTCAACCCGAGTCATCGCCTGCACGGATTTCGACATCCGTTTTTTGCCCTGGCGCGTGCCGAGGAAGATTTTGAGCTGACGCCGCGAGAGCGGAATATTATCGTGCGGCATATGTTTCCGCTGGTGCCGGTGCCGCCGACGTGTCGCGAGGCGTGGATTGTTTGTCTGGCGGATAAATGGTGTGCTCTGCGTGAGACGGTCGCCGGCCGCCTGCCGCGCAAGGACGAGACGGACGATAGCGTGAGTAAAGCATCGAGTGAAAAGAGGAGAGGGTAGACGGTGGGGATCGCAATCGACATGTCCTTTGACGGCGCGACGCTTGCCGCCTGCCCGCTTTCGGCACTGGTGCTCTCGTTTGCCTTCTACGGTTTTTGCGGCTGGGCATGGGAATCGACAGTCTGCGCCATGCTCAACCACGGACGCTTTGCCAACAGCGGCTTTTTGCTGGGACCGTGTTGCCCTATCTATGGCGCGGGCGGCATTGCCTGCTGGCTGCTGTTGCGCGGGATTCCGGATGCCCCGAGCCAGTTTGTCGCTGCAGCGCTCGTATGCAGCGTGATTGAGTACAGCGTAGGCGTGCTGTTGGAAAAAACAACGGGCGCTCGCTTTTGGGACTATTCGCATCTGCCGTTTAACCTGCACGGACGTATCTGTCTGTACTGGGCCTCGCGCGTTTGGCCTGGGTGCGTTGTACATTTGCCGTTTAGTGGAGCCGGCATTGCTGGGGCTGCTTGGCCATCTGCCGGTGCTGATTGTGCGGTTGTCCGCCTTTATCGTCGCGGTCGCGATGATGGTCGACGCGTTGTGCTCATTGGCGAGCTGGCGGCGTCTGTCTGATCAGCTGGAGCGCGTCCGGGCCGACCTTGCCGACCGCATCAACGAGTCGCTTGCCGACGCGTCCGACTCAATGCTCGAGCGCATTCCCGATTCTACGATTGACTCGGTGGCACAGACGCACATCCGTAGCCGTGCCGTTAACGCGTGGCTGGCCGAGCTGGGTGACGCCGCGCTCGATGCCCTGCGCGAGAAGGCTTCGATGCCGACGTTTATCGCGGATGGTGCTCGCGGCCTGGCGCTTGCCGCCCGCCGCGTGGCCGATGCCGCGCCGAGCATGCCGCGTCCGTCGCTCAGTCGTCGCCTCGCAGGCAAGCGCATGAGCCGTCCGGTGCCGAGCGTGTCACTCAGCCGCCGCGACCTACGCTTCTTTAACGCCTTCCCGCGTCTGCGCATCAATCGCTACGAAGGTGTCATTCGAGCAACTAATCTCCGCGACCGCGCCCACGAGCTGTTCCGTCGCTAGTCGGGACGGGTGCACTCACGGCCCCCTTGCTCGCGTATTTCCCGTTCGTTTCGCGCCCGTTGCCGCGCCGTTTCCAAGATTGCGGCACCGTTTCCATTCGACAACGCAGCGTTTAACAACGCCGTATCTGGTCTACACCAGTTGCCCCTCGGCCGCATTATGGGCGCCGACAACGTTCATGCGACCAAGGGGGAGCGAATGTACGATACGGGATCGACAACGTTTATGCTCATCTGCACCATGCTCGTATTCTTAATGACACCGGGTCTGGCGTTTTTCTATGGCGGCCTGTCCAGGCGCAAAAATGTCATCAACACCATGCTTATGTGCTTTGGCGCCATTGGCCTGGTCGGTGTGTTGTGGATTGTTGCCGGCTGGTCGCTGGCCTACGGCGGCGACGGTTCCAGCCCGTTTATTGGAGGCCTTGACCAGCTGCTGTGCTTGCCGGTGCTCAACCAGGTGCTGCAGGCGGCCGAGGGCAATGCTGCGGATGGTGCCGTCTACCCTCAGATCATCAACATCGCCTTCCAGATGGCGTTTGCCATGATCACCGCCGCTATCGTCACGGGCAGCCTGGCAGGCCGCGTTAAGTTTGGTGCCATAGCGGCCTTCCTGAGCATTTGGCTGCTTGTGGTCTATGCGCCGCTCGCCCACATGGTTTGGGGCGGCGATGGCTCCTTTATCGGCGACATCATCGGCGCGCTCGACTTTGCCGGCGGCGACGTGGTACACATTTCGTCCGGTCTGACGGGCCTGATTCTCTGCTTAATGCTCGGCCGTCGTCGCGGCTTTGGCATGGTGAGCTACCGTCCGCATAACGTTCCGTTTGTGGCGCTGGGCGCCGGGCTGCTTTGGTTTGGCTGGTTTGGCTTTAACGGCGGCAGCGAGTTTAAGGCCGACGCCGTGGCGGCGCTTGCCATCCTCAACACCGTGACGGCCAGCGCGGCGGGCATGGTCTCGTGGCTTGCCGTCGAGCGCGTGCGCACCGGCCGCCCCACGCTGGTGGGTGCCAGCACCGGTCTGGTTGCGGGCCTTGTGGTGGTCACGCCGGGCGCGGGCTTTGTCGAGCCGTGGGCAGCGCTGGTCATGGGCCTGATCGTATCGCCCGTCTGTTACCTGGCTATCAGTCAGCTTAAGACCAAGTTCGGATACGACGACGCGCTCGACGCGTTTGGCTGCCACGGCATTGGCGGCATCTTGGGTGGTGTGCTCACGGGCTTGTTTTGCGTGCCGGAGCTCTCGTGGACCGGTAAGGGCGGCCTGCTCTACACGGGCGATGTGTCGCTGCTCATCTCGCAGATCTTGGGCATTGTGGTGACGGTCGCTATTGTGTTGGTGCTCGATTTGGTGATCGCCGCGGTGGTCAAGGCGCTGTTCCATGGCAGCCTGCGTGTGGACGAGGCCGACGAGGCACTGGGCTTGGATGCGAGTCAGCACGGCGAGAGCGCGTATCCCTCCTTCTCGGGACTCGATTAGCAGCTTCCCCAAGCACCGCACCTTGCCGTTTTAAGTACGCTTCGCTCCTCTTTCACGGCAATCTGCGGCACTTGGGAAACCTGCTAAGACCAGTCAGTTGAACTTTTTGATCTCTGAGGTTGGTTTGCGGCACTTGGGAAACCTGCGTCTCATGTAAAGGGATACGTTGATTATTGAGAGGAATTCACTATGAAGAAGATTACGGCGATTGTTCGTGCCGAAAAGCTTGAGGTTCTTAAAGATGCGCTGTTTGCTGCTGATGTTCGTGGTATGACCATCAACCAAGTGCAGGGCTGCGGCGCGCAGCATGGCTGGAAGGAATACGTGCGCGGCAACGAGTTGCTTGTCAACACGATCCCTAAGGTGCAGTTCACGCTCATTTGTGCCGATGAACATGTCGACGGAATTGTCGAGATTATCTGCAATGCTGCTCGCACCGGCGCCGTCGGAGACGGCAAGATTTGGGTTGAGCCGGTCGAGGAGGTTATCCGCATCCGTACCGGCGAACACGGCCCCGCCGCGGTGTAGGATCGACCACCTGTCATCCGCAACGTTAAAATGCTGCAATGAGGCACAAGACTTGCGTTGCGGATGGACGGATTATGGGTCGTAATAAATATCCCGAGGAGACGGTCGCGAAGATTCTCGACGCGGCGCTGGAGCTATTCTGCGCACAGGGTTATGAGGGGACGAGCATTCAAGATATCGTCGACCGCCTCGATGGCATGACCAAGGGTGCTATCTATCATCACTTTAAGAGCAAAGAAGAGATTTTCAACGCCGCATTTGATCGGGCAATGGCTCCGATTGTTGAGCGCCGCCGCGCGACACTCGGTGCTGGCAATATGACGGGAGCCCAAAAGCTCAAACGACTTTATGCGCCCGAGTCCGTCGTTCCGCAAATCGATCTATGGGCTCGCATGCATCCTGCGGCAGATCCGGTAAAAAGCTCGCGGCTGCTGGCGATGCAGTACCAAGGTTCGTTTGACGAGTCGGCCGATGGCTATCTCCTGCCAGTGATCGAGGAGGGCATCGCCGACGGCTCCATTGCGTGTGCATGCCCACGCGAAGCGGCGGAGGCGGTATCGTTGTTGGCGAATCTTTGGCTGTTGCCGCTGTTCCGTCCGCTTGAGAACAAGGGTCGAATGCTCGCTCGCGCGCAATGTTTGGCGCAGATGGCGGCCGCGGTGGGGCTCGATTTGGGTAATGAAGTGCTCCAGACAACGGCTCAGATATGGGACGTATGGAACCGTGCTGGGTGGTAATATAGATACTGACGGTATGTAATTGACTTGAAAAGGGTAGCCACGGCTGCCCTTTTCAAGTCATTAAATACATACTAATGGTATGTATAGGGGGCAGGCTTATGGCTGGAATGCGGAGGAGTAGCGTCTCGTTGACGCAAAAAACAGTGCAATCTATCAGGCTTTTCGGTCTTCTTGTTGCACAGCTGTGCGCGTATTCGATGTTGTCGGCACTGTGCTTTGCGTGCCCGCTTTACTTGTTCGACTGCAGCGGCTCATCAACGTTATATGGTGCCGTCGCGGCGATAGCGTTCGTGCCGGGCGTGCTTGCGACTCCGGCTGGCGGAATCTTGGCGGATCGCGGAAGTCATTGCGGGGCCCTTGTGGTGCTCGGCATTGTTCTGATGGCTGCATCACTGTTGTTTATCCCCATGAAGCGTTCGCTGCCTCTTGCCGTTGTCGTGGTAGCAATGCTTTGCGTCCAATATGGCATCCAATCGCTGCTGAAACCGATGCTTCAAATTGAGACGGTGCGCATGACGGGCCCAGAAAAGGTTGAGCGTGCCACTGCGTTGGTCTCGCAGATAACCATGGCGAGCAATATCTTGGGGCCTGTAGTCGGGACGGCAGTCTATGGGTGCTTTGGTATCGATGCTCTATGCGAAACCGCGGCGTTGACGTTTGCGATGTCAGCCCTACTGTTCGGGGGCGCACTCAAGCAAAATGCCTCATCTGGAATGACAGGGGACAGTACGACTTGCTCGACATGCCGAAGCGATTTTCGGGAGTCGATTCGGTACCTGTTTCAAAACGCATCATTGCTCGTTGTGTTTTTGCTTGCGGCTATTTTGAACCTTGCGTTAGTTGGGTTAACGATTGGTGCTCCCGTTATTGTTGCAAAGCATCTCGGAATGCAATCATCCTTTGTTGGGATTATTGAGGTGGCTATGGGCTTAGGTGGTCTTGTCGGCAGTGGTTTGGTCGGCATTTGGCCGCATCGTTTTTCCTTCAAGGGCATATGTCGATATGTTGCGATGATTTGTTTTGGAGTCGTACCGATTATTGTCACGCTACTGAGCGGTCCTGATGAATTAGCGTTTGCCGCGCTTGCGGCCGGCTCGGCATGGGCCATGGCGTGGGCAAGCATTGCATCGGTCGAAATTGTTTCATTTGTTCAGCGGTCAGCGCCAAAGGAACTCTGCGGAAAAGTGCTGGCACTCGTTTATATGATGCTTTCCTGTGCAACGCCTATTGGCCAATTGGTTTACGGGCTCGCATATGATCGATGGACACCGGCGACTGTATTCGCAGGCATGTTTGCGGTGCTGACGTTGACGCCGGCGCTGTTTTATCGGCTGAAAAGTCGCTTATGGCGAATGTCTTAAGGCACTGGGGCACCGTGAATTTGTGGAGGCAGTGGCGCGTCGCGCCGTGACGGCATTGTTTGGGCATGCCTCTCCTTCGTCTACAATATCGTGCAGACGAAGGAGAGGCATGCCCATGATCAAGATGTTCGCGAGTGATTTAGACGGAACGCTGCTGAACGCCCTGCATGAGGCGGATGGGACCATCCGCCGTGCCATTCGCGAGCTGACCGAGGCTGGCCTGCATGTGGTTCCCGCGACCGGACGCTCGACGCTGCCGGTCGGCGAGCATGGCTTTACGGGCCTGGCGCTTGACGCCTGCTGCTCTAACGGCTCCATCGTGCGCGACAGTCATGGCGAGGTGCTCAAAACCTGGACCATCGATCCGCAGGTTACCGAGGAGCTGCTCAAGGCATTCCCAGACATTTGCTTTGATTGCTCCACGCCCGATGGCATGTTCTCGAGCGGTTCGTTTGAGATGCATCAGGCGGGTTTTAAAAAGGACAGCCCCATCAAGCGCATCGTGATGCGCGGCATGCGCGCGCGTGGCGGGTATCACGAGGAGCAGTATTTCGATCAGTCGATCGGCGACATCCTGCGCCACGATGTGTGTAAGATCAACTGCCGCGTGACCTCGCCCGAGCTGGAGCGCGACCTTAAGGCATATTTGGCCGAGCGATCGGACCGCGTGGTCAACGCGCCGTTCGATCCAGTGATGTTCGAGATCACGGACGTGGCGTGCAACAAGGGCGAGAGCGTGGCGTGGCTGGCGGGCTATTACGGTATTGCCGAGGACGAGGTCGCGGTCTACGGCGACGGCGGCAACGACATTGCCATGCTCAAGCGTTTCCGCCACAGCTACGTGACCAAAAACGCAAGCGATGCCGCCAAGGCCGCCGCGAGCGCGACCATCGGCAGCTGCATGGTCCACGCCGTCCCCAAACACATGCTCGCCACCATGCACAAGCAAAATCCCCGCACCGTCATCGAATAATGTGACAAAGGGACAGCCCTTTTTCACGAGAACCCTGCACCTTTGGCATGCGAACATATATTCGTATATATAACTAAGTTTTGATAGAATCGGTATCGTTGACGGCAGTTCCATGTGCCGGGCAGCGCCCTCCATCTGATGGGAGGTGATGCCCATGACCGATTTGATTGATTTCGTGAGGCTTCTGACTGCTTTGGTCTCGTTCTTCACGGCACTTGTCGGCCTTTCCGAGGCACTCAAGCAGCGTTCGAAGCGCAACAGAAGGGGTCGCCGCCGCTAAGGCGTTGACCCCCTAATGCAAACAACGGCGCTGCCCAGCTTTCCAGAACTTGGGCTGCCGTCGACACTATTCTACCCACGAATGACATTTTGAACAATCGGCAATGCCGCTTCAAAAGCCAGGCACAACTGGCACAACCTAGGCGGTCGCTGAATGTGACAAAGGGACCGTCCCTTTGTCACAACCCAAATATTGCCTTTACGTGTTGATGCACACGGTGTGCAATAATACTCGCACTGTGCAATAGCGCACAGGCTGAGTAACAAGGAGGACGCTTGTCCCAGCTCGAGAAATGCGATCGCCGGTCCCTTCGCTCGCAGCGTGCCCTTCGCCAGGCGCTTGCCAGCGAGCTTGCCGAAAGCGGCGACCTTTCGCGCATTAACGTCGCGTCGCTCACCGAGCGCGCCGGTCTTACGCGCCGAACGTTCTATTCGCACTACCGCGATATTCCTGACTTTATCAATCAAATCGAGGACGGCTTGCTGGCCGAGATCCGTGAGCGCATTGAGCTCATCACCGCAGCTCAGCTGCCTGATCTCTATCACAACATCGATGAGCTCGAGCCGGCGCCCGGTTCGGTTGAGCTGCTTCGCTATCTTGCGGCTAATCGCGACCTTATCGGGGCCTTGCTGGGCCCGGGCGGCGACCCCGCCTTTATTAAAAAGATCATCGATACCGCACGCGAGGCCGTGGTGCCGCGTGCACAGACGGGCATTTTGGGCTTGGCGCTGGGCACGTTCTTCGACTACTACGTTACCTACGTCGTGAGTGCCGAGGTCGGCCTGATTCAGCGCTGGTTTGAGCGTGGGCTCACCGAATCGCCCGAGGCCATGGCGCGCATTATGACGGTTATCGCCTTTGTGCGTCCCGGCGACCTATATGGCCAACCCATCGATATCAACGTGCCGGAATACGGCTTGAAGCTATTGAACCTGCAGCTCGAGGACGCGGCCGACACCGCCGCAACCGTCGAGTCCAACAACTAAGAGGAGAGACAATGAGCAAACTCGTCGAGGGCATCAAGGACCGTATGGTCGCTGTCGCGCGTGAGGCCGCGCCCACCGTGGTGGACGCCGCGCAGAAGGCTGCGGCCGCGGCTGCCGAGAAAGTTGCCGAGGCAGTTGCCGATGCCAAGAACGCGGCAGGGGAGCCGTCCGTCGCTAGCGAGCCCGCCACGTCCGCCGAGCCCGTAGCCGCCGCCCACGCCCCCGAAGGCGCAATCTTCAACCCCGAGAACGCTCGTGGCAACCTGCACCTGGGCATTGACGTGGGCTCCACCACCGTTAAGCTCGCCGTGCTCAACGACGATAACCAGATCGTCTACGCCAAGTACCAGCGCCACCACACCGACGTCCGTGCCTGCGCCCGCGACCTGTTCGAGGGCGCTGCGACCGTGCTGCCGACGGCCCAGATGACCTGCGCCATCACCGGCTCGGGCGGCCTTCTGCTGTCCCAGTGGCTCGACCTGGAGTTTGTCCAGGAGGTCATCGCCAGTAAGCGTGCCGTCGAGACCCTCATCCCGGCCACCGATGTCGCTATCGAGCTGGGCGGCGAGGACGCCAAGATCATCTACTTCGACAACGGCATCGAGCAGCGCATGAACGGCACCTGCGCCGGCGGCACGGGTGCGTTCATCGACCAGATGGCAACCCTGCTGCACACCGACGCCAGCGGCCTCAACGAGCTCGCGGCCAACGCCACCACCATCTATCCCATCGCCAGCCGCTGCGGCGTTTTTGCCAAGACCGACGTGCAGCCGCTGCTCAACGAGGGCGCCCGCCCCGAGGACGTGGCCGCCTCCATCTTCCAGGCTGTCGTGACCCAGACCATCTCGGGCCTGGCGTGCGGCCGTCCCATCCGCGGCAACGTCGCCTTCCTGGGCGGCCCGCTGCAGTATCTCTCCGAGCTGCGCCACCGCTTCTACCTCACGCTCAATCTGGACGAGGAGCACCGTATCGTGCCCCAAAACGCTCACCTGTTTGTGGCGAGCGGCGCCGCCATGGCGCACGAGTCCAACAAGCTCAGCACGTTCCCGCAGCTCATCGGGGCCATCGATGCCCTGGGTGACACGCAGGGTGCCGAGGTTGAGCGTCTGGATCCGCTCTTTGCCACCGACGAGGACTTTGCCGAGTTCAAGGGCCGCCACGACACCGAGGTCGTCCCCAGGGGCAAGCTCGAAGGCTACACCGGCCGCGTGTTCATCGGCATCGACGCCGGTTCCACCACCATGAAGGCCGCGCTCGTGGGCGAGGACGGTCAGCTGCTGCACACCTGGTACGGCAACAACAACGGCGACATCCTAGGCACGGCCAAGGTCATCATGGCCGATTTCTACAACCACATTCCTGCCGGCTGTACCATCGGCCACGTGACCACCACGGGCTACGGTGAGGCGCTTCTCATTGAGGCCCTCAAGGCCGATTCCGGCGAGATCGAGACCGTCGCGCACCTGCGCGGCGCCAAGGCGTTCCTGCCCGGCGTCGAGTTCATTCTGGACATTGGCGGACAGGACATGAAGTGCCTGCGCGTCAAGGACGGCGTCATCGAGCACATCATGCTCAACGAGGCTTGCTCGTCGGGCTGCGGCAGCTTTATCGAGAGCTTCGCCGTGTCTATGAACATGGACGTGCGCGCGTTCGCCGATGCTGCCATCCATGCTAAGGCCCCCGTCGACCTGGGCAGCCGCTGCACGGTCTTTATGAACTCGCGCGTCAAGCAGGCGCAAAAGGAAGGCGCCACGGTGGGCGACATCGCGGCCGGCCTGTCCTATTCCGTCATCAAGAACGCTCTGTTCAAGGTCATTAAGCTGCGCGATCCCAAGGAGATCGGCAGCCAGGTAATCGTTCAGGGCGGCACCTTTATGTCCGATGCCACGCTGCGTGCGTTTGAGCAGCTCACTGGCGTTCACGCCGTGCGTCCCGACATCGCCGGCTGCATGGGCGCCTATGGTGCGGCCCTGCTCGCCCGCGATCGCGCCGGCGCCGACGGCACTTCGACCATCCTTTCGGCCGAGGACATCGCGCACCTCACCGTGACGCAAAAACACGTCCGCTGCGGCCGTTGCTCCAACAACTGCCAGCTTACCGTCAACGACTTTGGCGGCGGCAGGCGCTTTATCACCGGCAACCGCTGCGAGAAGGGCGCCGGCCACAAAAAGCAGAAGACCGAGGCCCCCAACCTCTTCAAAAAGAAAAACGAGCTGCTCTTTAACCGCGAGGTCCTGAGTCCCGACGAGGCCCCGCGCGGCACCGTCGGCATCCCGCGCGCACTCAACATGTACGAGAACTACCCCTTCTGGCACGCGTTCTTTACACGCCTGGGCTTTAGCGTGCAGCTGTCCGACCAGTCGAGCAAGAAGACCTACCAGGCGGGCATCGAGTCCATGCCGTCCGAGAGCGTGTGCTACCCGGCAAAGATGAGCCACGGCCATGTGATGAACCTTATTGACCGTGACGTCGACTTCATTTGGATGCCGTGCGTGCGCTGGGAGCGCAAGGAGGACCCGACCGCCGGTAACTGCTACAACTGCCCCATCGTCATGAGTTACCCCACGGCGCTGGCGCTCAACATCGATGAGATCCGCGAGCAGAACATCGAGTTCCTGTACCCGTTTGTGCCCTATCACGACAAGACCGAGCTCAAGCGCCGTCTGTACCAGGTGCTCGCCGTCGACCGTGTGGCCGATGCTGAGGCCGGTCGCGGTCGCGTGCGTGGACCCAAGATCACGCGCTCCGAGGTCGATGCCGCCGTCAACGCTGCCTTTGAGGCCGATGCGCGTTTCCACGAGGACATCCAGACTATGGGCGAGGAGGCTCTTAAGTGGGTCGAGGACCATGGCGGTCACGGCATCGTGCTCGCCGGTCGTCCCTACCATAACGACCCCGAGATCAACCACGCCCTGCCCGAACTTATCTCGAGCTTTGGCTTTGCGGTCTTTACCGAGGATTCGCTTGCGCATCTGGTAAAGCCCGAGCGTCCGATTCGCGTCGTCGACCAGTGGATGTACCACAGCCGCCTGTACGCCGTCGCCCGTTTTGTGACGATGCGCAACGACCTGGACCTGATCCAGCTCAACTCTTTCGGCTGCGGCCTGGACGCTCTGACCACCGACCAGGTGCAGGAGATCCTGGAGGCCAGCGGCAAGATCTACACCGTGCTCAAGATCGACGAGGTGTCCAATCTGGGCGCCGCGCGCATCCGTATCCGCTCGCTCATGGCCGCGCTCAAGGACCAAGAGGCCGAGCGCTTGGCCGAGGCCACGGCTGCGGGCGAGGCCTACGAGCAGGGCGATGCCGCGCCGGTGGCGCCCTCCACGGATGCTCCCGCGTTTGCGAGCCGCAAGTACACGTTTGGGGCTCAGCGCGAGAGTGCTTCGACCGCGTGGCCCAAGGTGCCCTTTACCGAGCAGATGCGCGAGGAGGGCTACACCATCCTGTGCCCGCAGATGGCGCCGATTCACTTTGACCTGGTCAAAGAGGTGTTCCGCGGTGCCGGCTACAACTTGGAGCTGCTGCCCTCGACCGACCACGATGCCGTCGAGGCTGGCCTGCGCTACGTGAACAATGACATTTGCTATCCGTCGATCCTGGTGACGGGCCAGATCATGGAAGCCATCGAGAGCGGTCGGTACGACCTGTCCAAGACGGCCGTGGTTATCAGCCAGACCGGCGGCGGCTGCCGTGCCACCAACTACATCGCACTCATCCGCAAGGCCCTGCGCGAGAGCGGCCACCCCGAGATCCCGGTGATCTCGCTTTCGGCCGTGGCGCTGGGCGAGGACAACCCCGGCTTTAAGATTACGCCGGCGCTGCTTAAGCAGGCAGTCTACGCGGTACTCTTTGGCGACGTGATGATGCAGATGCTCTATCGTTGTCGCCCGTACGAGGCCACGCCCGGTGCCGCCAACGCACTCTACGAGGAGTACATGGCGCGCGCCCGCAAGCTGGCGCCTAAGTTCAACAGGCACAACTACACCAAGTTGTGCCGCGAGGCCATCCGCGCGTTCGACACCATGCCGCTTGTGGGCGAGGGTACCAAGCCGCGCGTGGGCGTGGTCGGCGAGATCTTGGTCAAGTTCCACCCTACGGCCAACAACCACGTGGTCGATGTGATCGAGCGCGAGGGCTGCGAGGCCGTGGTGCCGGGTCTGCTCGACTTCTTCCTGTACTCCATGAGTAATGCCGAGCTGCAGAAGGACGAGCTGGGAAGCTCCGCTACCACGCGCGCGGGCATGCAGGCGCTCATCAAGCTCGTGGACTGGATGCGCACGCCGGTGGAGGAGATGCTCGAAAAGTCCCGCCGCTTTGAGGCGCCCGAGCGCATCGGCACCATGGCCGACAAGGCCCGTACGGTGCTTTCGGTGTGCAACAACATGGGCGAAGGCTGGCTGCTCACGGCCGAGATGCTCGACCTGATCGATCATGGCGCACCCAACATCATCTGCACGCAGCCCTTTGCGTGCCTGCCCAACCACGTGGTGGGCAAGGCCGTGATCAAGGAGCTGCGCCGTCAGCACCCCGAGAGTAACATTGTCGCGGTGGACTACGATCCCGGTGCGTCCGAGGTCAACCAGCTCAACCGCATTAAGCTCATGATCAGCGTGGCCAAGGAAAACATGCGCGCCGGCAAGGGCTTTAAGCTCGAGAAGGTGGCGCCGCTCGCGATGGACGAGGTCACTGGCCAGATGCGTGCCCATGATGGCTGCGTGAGCTGCGGACCGGCCAGCGAGGAGGCCGTTGCATCGGTCGCCAAGCGTCTGGGACACGGCATTAAGAAGTAGCTGGCCTGCTATGGGCTAGATATGAGACAAACGGGTGGTGGCCGTATCGGCTACCACCCGTTTTGCTGGACATATGTTGCGGAAATGACCTTGCTACAGCCTTCCGTGGGCTTGTCCGATTTTTGGGCCGGTTCGGGCTTTGAGGACAAGTTGCTGCAGGCCCAAGGCGATTTTTCGCTCAACGCAGGCCAGCACAGTGTGACCTATCTGCCGAGCTCCGATACGGCGGCAACCGCTCGCTACCAGGTGCTGCTGTACGACAACAACTTTGGTGCGGCCGAGAGCTATCCCAAGTTCGACTGGGGCCAGCTGGGCGCCGCGGTGGTGACCGATTACAACAAGGGCACGCATTCGTTTGGGCGCATCTTTACGGTGGACGAGGTGGCGCGCACCTGCGAGCTCGAAGACCAGATCGCCGTGCCGTTCTCGGGCTACGTCAGCAGTGCGCAGCACGTCGGCGATTCAGATAGTATGCTCGTGGCTTCGGGCCAGGCCAAGACCTTTACCGAGTACGACCGCTACGGTCTGCCCATCACCACCTACGAGATGGAAGCCGAAAAGTATATCTACCGCGTGTACAAGTACGAGCTGTAGGGCCGCGCTCCGCATCACTTCACATCAAACTCCACGCGATCAAGTTCGGGCACGTTGAGGTCGATGAGCTTGCGAGCAACGTGACGGTCGTGTGCCCCAAGCGCCTCGCTCGTCGTTACATGGGCGACAATCTCGCGCTCGACGATGCCTTCCTCGTCGCCTTCGGTGGCCGAGGTCTCGACGGCGACGGTGTAATCCTTAAAGCCTGGCAGCACCGCCGCAAGCTCGCGCGTGGTTTCGGTGACGCCGTAGCCGTCCTGCACGCCGGCCTGCGCCGAGCCAATGGAACCCGCGGTCATAACGATGCAGGGGATGGCAAAGACTACCGTGCCCACAATGATGCGGCGGCGAACCTTGCGTGACAGCTCGTCGACCTCGGCATTTTCCTCGGCAGTCACAATGCCGTCGCCGTTGAGGTCGCGCTTGAGCGGCACGCGCAATAGAAGCAATACGGCTTCGGCCGCGAGTGCGATAAAGACCACGTTGATGCCAAACTCGTAGAGGGCCGAGAGAAACAGCGACCCGCTTGCGATGGCGATGCCGTAGCCCGCCGCGCACAGGGGCGGCATGAGCGCGGTCGCCACGGCCACGCCGGCGATGAGCGTGGCGGGTTCCTGGTCGCGCGAGTTGCCCAGCCCGCCTGCAAAGCCGCCTGCGAGTGCGACGGTAAGGTCCCAGACGGTGGGTGTCGAGTTGTCGATGATGGCGGCCGTGGTGGTGCCAAGGGGCGAGAGCCTAAAGTACAACGTGGATGTGACCAGGCAAAAGGCCATTTGCAGCGCAAGACCAGCGACGGCCTCGACGGTGATCTCGCGGTCGAGCGTGGCAATGCCGTATGCCATGGCAAGAACCGAGCCCATGAGCGGGCAGATGAGCATGGCGCCCACGATGGCGATGTCCGAGTCGATATCGAGGCCGATGCTTGCGATGAGCATGGCGATGATGAGGATGCACAGGTGAGAGCCGGTCAGGCGTGCCCCGTTTACAAAGCGCTTGCGAATCACGTGGTAGGGCGCGCGACCCTCGCGAATGTTGAATGCGCGCTTTAGGAAGCGGGTGGCGTTCTCCATGGCCTCGCTATGGGCGGGGCGGATGCCGTGGCGCCGGTGATGGCGTTCGCGTAGTCGCTTGATCTGTTGTTTGTCGAGTTCCATGTCCACCTCGTTCCAGCGCGGTCCGCGCAACGCGCTCGTTGTCCTAACTCTACACCGTGGCGGGCAGGGCGTCTGTTGGATGCGGGATCCGATAGGGCGGATGACGCGGGAGCAAATGCAAATCACAGACTCAATTCGATCCCGCAAGAATATGATGCACCAGCTCCTACATATGTGACGAAATTGTGAAGCACGAGAGCGCGAATTTCAAAAAAATCCGCTGGTGACCAATGTTGCGCAACAGAATTCAAAAATCAGCTCCTACATTTTGAAGCGTATGGATACATCCGTGTCAAAGGGAGAAAGCCATGGCAAACTATAGCCCACAGCACTTTGAGCCTCGGGCAAAGGCCGTCAACGTCAAAGGCGTTGCCAACCGTGCCGTCGCAACTGTTTTGACGGCGAGCCTCATCGCTCAGCCGCTCATGTCGCCGCTGGCGGCAATCGCCGCGCCGGCAGCCGACAACGGTGCTGCCGCGAAGGGCGACAGCGCTATCGAGAACGCTGTCGTCGCCGGTAGCCAGGCAACCGCAAAGACAGCCGCCCAGTTGGCCGAGGAGTCGGCAAAGCAGCTCAAGGACGCTCAGGCCGCCTACGATGCCGCCCAAAAGAAGGCCGACGCGGCAGGTCAGTCTCAAAAGCAGGCGCAGCAGCAAAAGAATCAGGCCTCGCAGACCGTGACCGATAACGCCGCCGAGCAGAACGAGGCCGAGGCAGCCGCGCTTCAGGAGAAGATCGACGAGCTCAAGGCCGCCGTCGACAAGGCCGAGCAGCAGCAGAAGAAGCTGGGCGACCTGAACGGCCAGCTCGATCAGGCCAACAAGAGCGTCGATGAAAAGACCCAGGCGCTCAAGGATGCCGAGACAAAGCGCGACGAAGCCAAGAAAGCCCTCGATGACGCCAAGGCCAAGCTCGAGGCCATGGATGGGTACGAGGCCGCCAAGAAGGCCGTCGATGACGCGCAGGCAAAACTCGATGCAGCGAACGCCGATGTGAAGACTGCCGAGGGTGAGCTCGATGCCGCCAAGACGGCTCTCTCCAATGCCGAGAAGGCAAAGAGCGATGCCGAGTCTGCTCTGACGTCCGCTCAGGCAAAGAAAAAGCAGACCGCCGCTGCCCTCGTTGCTGCAAAAACCGCACATGACAACGCCCAGCTGAAGCTGGATCAGGCGCAGGCTGAGCTCGATGCCGCTACTTCTGGCACGGGCGTCGATCTGGGTGCGCTCGAGGCCGCGAAGATTACCGCTGCCAACGAGCTTGCTACCGCGAAGAGCGCCCTTGACGCCGCGACTGCCGCCGACGCTACTGCACAGTCGAATCTCAAAAATGCCCAGGCTGCCGTTCCTACTGCTCAGGAGCGTGTCAACTCCGCTAATACTGCCGTGTCATCCGCGCAGGCTGCATACGACGAGGCGAACGCGAAGTTCAGCGACGCGAAGGGCAAGTACACCACCGCCAAGGATGCATACGAGCAAGCTCAGCAGACCGAGGGCGATAAGAAGGCCGAGTACGACCGACTCGTCGAGGTTCGCAAGCAGAAGCAGAAGGCCTACGATGCCGCCAACGCCGACGTCACTGCTGCGGGAAAAGCCCGCGACGCTGCGAACGCCGAGGTCGAGAAGCTTAACCAGCAGATTGCCGACCTCAAGTCGAACATGACCGTAGACCAGAATGTCATCAACCAGGGTATGTTCGGCTTCTTGAGCTATATCAGCGGCGGCAGCCAGTTCACGGCCATGCAGAAAAAGAACGCCAAGGATGCCGTATCGATGCTGACCGGTGCTGATGACAAGGCCGAATGGTATGACGAGTACGTCGATCAGGACATGTCTCGCGACACCAACCCGCTTTCCTTGGAGCAGATGCGCAACGCCCTGACCTACCTCGACACCCAGAACAACCTCCGCAAGGCGAACGGCCAGTCGGCGCTCAGCGTCAGCCTTCGCATGATTGTTGCCGCTGCACTGAACGTGTCTTATTCATCGAATAATGATTTGAAGCACTCGAACTGCTACCGGGACAATGGAGAAAATCTCGCAGATGGCGGCGGAGCATACACCGGCGGTGAGACTGAGGATACCCTCGGCTGGCCCTACACTAGGCTCTATACTTGGGAGAAGAAGATCTTCGACAAGTATGTAGAGCAGTATGGCGACGAACTCGGCAAATACCGATATGAGTCCTATTACATATATCAGAACTACAAGAGCATCTACCATGAGTGCGGGCACTATCTTAACATCGTCGATTCTGCTACGGTCGCAATCGGTGTTGCAACGGGTAGCGGAAAGAACGCCGATTCCGAGGTAACCGCATTCGATTACAGCGAGGATGACACCCAGGCTGACTTCACTGTCTCCGAGTTCAAGAAGCTCCTGAACGACTACATCGATTCCGCCTACAATGCAGGCGGCACGCAGGAGCAGAAGGAGCAGCTCAAGCAGCTGCAGGAGAAGCTCGCCGAGGCAGAACGGGCTTCCGCCGCTGCCGATACATCGTATCAAGCCGCCACGAGCAGGCAAACCGCTGCGCAGGATGCCCTCACCGCGGCCGATACGAGCGTGAATACCGCCAAGGGCGAGTACGAGAAGGCAAAGTCTGCTACCGCTGCGGCCAAGATCGCCTATGACGCGGCCGATGCAAATTTGAAGCGTATCGACATCGCGACGCCGAAGGCGAGCCTTGATGCCGCCAAGAGCGAGGCTGCCGCTGCCAAGTCCGCGCTCGACGCCGCCAACGCAAAGCTCTCCGAATGCCAGAAGAAGGCGCAGGAGGCCGCTGTCCGCAAGACCGAGGCGCAGGCTGCTCGCGATGACGCCCAGGCGAAGTTCGACAAGGCCAAAAAAGCCTATGACGATGCTACCGCTTCGGTCGAGGACCTCACCGCCAAGCTCGCTGCCGCAAGGGCGGATCTTGAGAGCAAAAAGAGTGCGTTCGATGCCGCCACGAAGGCCGACGCCGCCGCTCAGACTGAGGTGGAGAGGGTCCAGACTGCACAGACCACTGCCACAACGGCTCTCGCAAATGTTCAGCAGGAAGCTTCCAACAAGCAGCAGGCTCTGGTCGACGCCCGGGGCAAGGTCGCGACCGCGCAGTCCGCGCTCGACGCGGCGAACGAGGCATTCAAGCGCTACGTCGTGGCCCAGAAGGCTGTTGACGATGCCGAGGCAGCCTATGATGCCGCCGACGCCGGCGTTGGCGAGGCCAAAAAGCAGCTCGACGCAGCAAACGAGGCAGTAGTCGATGCGAATTTCGAGATCGTCAAGGCCAAGGCCGAGCTCGCAGCCACCGAGGAGCTCAAGGCAGACCTCGAAAACGTTGATCATAAGGCCTCTCTCGCTGCCGGCACCACGGTGTTCAATGCGGGCTGGACGCCCAGGAACCAGCTGCGGAAGCTCGATGCTGCCTACGCGCGCTATAAGGATGCCGTCGACGCCGAGTCCGCTCTTAAGCAGGCGGCTGCCGATGCCGACGCCAAGCTGTCTGATGCCAATGGCGTCTATGCCGCCGCGCTGGCCGAATTTGGCGATGCCAAGGACGCGCTGGCTGCCGCACAGGCCGAGTACGACAAGTACCACCCCAAGGCCGAGCCGCAGACCAAGCCGCAGGCCAAGCCCCAGGTCACGCAGGCGGCTGCAAAGGCTCCCGCGGGCAAGCAGAAGGCTACGTCGGACAAGCTCGCCCAGACTGGCGACAATTCCGCTCTTGCGGGCGAGGTGTTCGTCATCGGCGGTATCACCCTCGTGGCCGCTGGCGTGACGCTGAGCGATCGTCGTCGCAAGCAGATGTAGCGTTTCGAGCGTAGTTTCTGCAACGAACTTCAATTCATAACGGGACCGTCTCGTTAGCCAAACGATAAGGCCGGCGCGCTGTTGAACGCAGCGCGCCGGCCTTTCTTTGTTTCGATATCAAAAAGCCCGGTCGGTAGCCGCGAAAGCTACCGACCGGGCAAATCGTAGGCAATATGGTTGCTGTCGAGCAGCTGCTCGACTTAGCCCAGCAGGCTCAGACCCACGGAGACAAACGCCAGGATAACGCCGACGATGGACTCGCCGCCGAGCAGGCCGCTGGCAACGACCAGACCCTGTTCCTGGAAGGCGGCGTCCTTGGCAGCCCTCTCCTCGTCAGAAAGACCGGCGGTGGCGTCGCGGTGGGCGGACCACTTGTCGTAGGCGAGCTTGACGCAGGAGCCCAGGAATGCCGTGAGCGACATGTAGAACGGCAGGTACACGCCCAGGCCGATCATCATGGCCGGAATGCCGAGCCAGTACATGACGATACCGGCGATAAAGCCGCCAACGAACCACGGCACGCTCGGGATGCCCGAGACCATGGTGGCGACGACGCTTGCCTGCGCGGCAACAAAGCTCTTGTCGGGACCAAAGGCGTCCGGGCCATAGGCGGTGACGAGCGCGACCATGACGGCTGCGGCGACCAAGGCACCCACGATGCCGCCGATGGCCTGGCCGATCCACTGCGCACGCGGGTTGGTGCCCAGCACGGCGCCGGCCTTAAAGTCATTCATGACGTCGCCCGCAAGGCCGCACGCCACGGCAACGATGCCGGCGATAAAGAACAGCTTGACCTGAGCGATCTGTGCAAAGGCAGCCACGATGAGCATAACGATGAGGCCAAAGATCTCCATGGGGTCGATGCCCGTCTGGCCGCAGCTCTGTGCGCTCATGATGGTGGTGACAAAGGTGAACAGCGTCACGATGACGGCCGGGACGGGACCAAGGTCAAGCACGATGGCGACGATCACGGCGATGGCGGCAGCGCCCAGGCCGATGATGCCGGCGTCGAGCTTAAGGGAGCCCGAGATGAGCGACTGCTCGTCGGTGTCGGTGGAGCTATCGGCGGCAAGACCGCGGACGATACCGGCGACCTGCGGCAGGATGTACTTGAGGACGCCGGCGACGCCAAAGCCCATCATGAGGCCCATGCCCAGGGACTTGACGATGCCCTGCGCAGTCACAATGTCGAACAGACCGGCAGCGGTGCCGCCCACGATGATGCCAAAGTTGCCCAGCAGGGCGCCGGCAAACCAGAAGGCGACCGGGGCGAAGCCCACAAGGAAGCCGACGGAGAGCAGCATGGGCGAGTTGTAGATGGCAAAGGTCACGCCGGGGATGTTGAGCGTGCACAGCATGCTGGGCACCACGCCCAGGGCGTCGCGAAGCACGCTGTAGATGCCTGCGATGGCCATGGAGCCAAAGAGCTGCTTGCCGGTTTTGCCGCCGGCCTCGGTCGCGCGCAGGGTCTGAGCTGCGGCGTTGCCAGTGGGGAACTCAAGCGCGGCGTCCACGATAAAGTGACGGTGGATGAGTGCCGTGGCCAGCAGGCCCAGGATGGTGCCGGCGAGCGCCACGATAAACATGTCAAGCCAGCTGATCTGGTCGGCATAGCCCAGCATCCAGGCGCCCGGGATGGTAAACGCCAGGCCGCCGGCGACCATGGCGCCTGCGGACATGATGGTGTGGGTGACGTTTGCCTCGTTGAGGCTGGCGTTGCCCATGAGCTTCAGGAAGAACAGCGAGATGACGGCAGCGAAGACAATCGGCCAGGGGAGTGCGCCCATCTTGAGGGCGGTGTAGGCCGAGCTTGCCGTGATGATCACGCAGCCAAGGACGCCGATGACGACGCCGCGCAGCGTGAGTTGCCCGCGCATCGAAGCGCGGTTCGAGGGATTGCTCATATAGAACTCCTTTGCGTATATCCGCTTCCCCCGGGAGCGCCGCTACGGATACGGCGCGGGAAGTCGGGTTACCAAGGGCCGCCGCATGAGCTCGCAAACGACCGCGCACCAGTATAGCCGCAAGCTAGTCATTTTGGGATGACTGGTTTAGGTAGGCGATATACTGCTGGGCAGACGAAAGGAGCGCCGACGATGCTTAATGGGTGCGCATATATATTGACGGTCGACGTGGGCAACACGTTCATTCGCTTTGGCCTGTTTGCCGAGGATTCGGCCGCGGCGCAGGAATGCCCGCTTGCAACGTGCGAGATCACGACACCGTCGAGCATTACGGCCGACGAAGCGCGCATGAGGCTCGCGCAGGTCATGGGCGCACTGGCAGCCGATGCGGGTGTGCCCGGGGTGCTCGTACCCGCCGCGGCCGTGCTGAGCTGTGTGGTCCCGG
>CABUWD010000018.1 GCA_902495155.1 uncultured Collinsella sp. | reverse complement strand
TCTCGCCCACCGCCATGGAGGCCTCGCCCTCCATGCACATGATGCGACCGACGACCTCAGCCGTACCCGCCATCACATGCACGCGCGTGCCCGACTCGAGCACGCGCGGCTTGGCTCCCTCGCGACCCAGATACGTAAACGTCATCATAAAGCGCAACGTCTGACCAAAGCGGTCCGCCACGCCCAGCATCTCGCCACGGTCAAGCGCCGAGACACCGTCACCAACCAGGTTGAGCGCCACGCGTTGCCCAGGCAGCGCGCGCGGCGTATCGCCATGCACCTGAATCCCGCGGACACGGCAGACCGCGCGCGACGGCAGCGCGACGAGCTCATCGCCCACCGCAACCGGCGCATCGTGCAGCGTTCCCGTCACGACGGTGCCGGCGCCCTTGATCGTAAAGCAGCGGTCAATCGGCAGGCGCGGCGCGGCATCGCTCCGCTCGGCACGCTCGCGACAGGTATCCCAGCAGACACCCACCTGCTCGTCGAGCACCGCAAGCAGCCCGTCAATCCCCTCGCCCGTCTTAGACGACACGGGCACAATTGGCGCGCCCGCAAACACAGTACCCGACAAAAAGTCATCGACATCGAGCTCGGCCAGATCAACCATCTCGCTATCGGCCAGGTCGCACATCGTCAGCGCGACCACCATGTGCGTAACGCCCAGCAGCTCCAGCACATGCACGTGCTCGCGGGTCTGCGGCATCACGCCCTCGACGGCCGAAACCACCAGCACGGCAACGTCGATGCCCGTCGCACCCTGCACCATGGCGCGCAGGTAATGGGCATGCCCCGGCACGTCGACCAGGCCGACGATCTTGCCACTCGGCAGCGCCAGCTCGCCAAAGCCCAGCTCCACGGTCATACCGCGACGGCGCTCGACCTCAAGACGGTCGGGATTCTTGCCGGTCAACGCCTCGATCAGTGCCGACTTACCGTGGTCGACGTGGCCCGCCGTGCCAACGATAACGGGACACTCCACCAGCGCTTGAACCTCACTCATCGAGCAATCGCCTTCTTAACGCACGCGACGAGCGTCGTTGCCGCCGTCTCGATATCGCGGTCACCCACGAGCGTGCGCACATCAAACAGGACGCGATCGTGCGAGGCGCGCGTGACGACCGGCGTGTCGAAATCTTGGACGAGCGAGCGCTTGAGCGCGTCAACGGAAAGACGCTCATCGACGAGGCGCACGGCAACGCACATGGTGGGCAGCTCGACGGTAGGCAGCGAGCCGCCGCCGGGAGTCGACGACTCCTCGACGATTTCCACCTGCACGGCGCGCGGGCAACCCGCCTTATCGAGGCCCGCCACCATCAGCTCGCGCAGTTTGCGTGCGCGGCGCTCCAGATGAGCCTGCGGAAGCGTGAGCATGTTGAGCACCGGCACCTCGCGATGGGCCACATCCGCCCCATCCATGTAAATGCGCAGTGTAGCCTCGAGCGCCGCCATTGCGAGCTTGCCCGGACGCAGGGCACGCATAAGCGGATGCGACCCGCAGGCCTGGACCAGATCGCGACGACCCATGATAATGCCCGCCTGCGCGGCACCCAGCAGCTTATCACCCGAGCATGACACGATATCGAGCCCTGCCGAAACCGAAGCCGGCGTGGTTTCTTCGCCGCCGCGCACCAAGATGTCGTCGGGCAACAGCGCGCCCGAGCCCTGGTCCTCGTAGAACAGCAGGCCATGCTTGTGGGCCAGGGCGGCAAGCTCCCGAGAGCCCACCTCTTCGTGAAAACCCTCGATGCGATAGTTGGAAGGATGGACCTTAAGGATCATCGCCGTATCGGGCGTGATGGCTTGCTCATAATCAGCCAGGTGCGTGCGGTTGGTGGCGCCGACCTCAACGAGTTTGGCGCCCGAAGCCGCCATGACATCGGGGATGCGGAAGCTGCCGCCGATCTCGACAAGCTCGCCGCGGCTGACGATGACCTCTTTGCCTGCGGCATGGGTCGCCAGCACCAGCAGCACAGCGGCGGCATTGTTGTTGACCACGAGCGCGTCCTCGGCACCGGTGAGTGAGCGGATCAGCTGCGCGACGTGCTCCTTGCGCGACCCGCGCGAACAGGTGTCGACGCTGTACTCGAGCGTGCTATACCCGCGCGCGACCTCGGCCACGGCTTTGGCAGCTGATTCCGCGAGCGGAGCGCGACCCAAGTTGGTATGGATAACCACACCCGTGGCGTTGACGGCGGGACGCAGGCTCGGCAGCGCAGAGCGGTGCGCACGCCACTCGATGGCCGAGGCCAGCTCGCGCTTGGAACGCGGGGCGGCGCCGGCGCGAATGGCGGCGCGCTCCTCGTCGAGCTCGGCCGTGACGGCGGCATGCACCACCGCGTCGCAGGTCTCTCCCGCCGCCTTCACCACCGGCCACTCGGCAAGCAGCTCGTTGACGGAAGGAATGGCGCGCAGGCGGGCGCGCACCTCATCGGACATGTTCTGGCTATCGCTCATGTGCGACCTTTCAAAACCAAAGGTGAATCAATCGTTCGAACGTCAAACTATCAGCCAATTCGATCGGCTGAGTCAATCAATCGCTATTATCCTCGCGTGCCGCGATCTTTTCCACGCGAACGGCGTTTTCCTGGGTGAGCGCGGCGCCCGTCAACGGGTCCCAACGCAGCGGTGTATGGTCGAGCGGGCCCACGCCCAAGGCTTGAGCGCCGCCGGCATCGGCACCAAACGAACGCCCGCCGGGAGCGGCCGAGGTGAAGATGCACGCCGGATGCAGATACGGCGTCGTCTCCACGCGCACGCGGTCGCGGCCCATATCGCTCACCAGCTCGACGACCTCGCCATTGGCGATACCCATGCATGTGGCAACACCGGCATTCATCTGCACGGCGTCCAAGTCGGAACCCGCCTCGGCGGCACCTGCTGCCGCGAGCCTGCGCGAGGTATGCGACTCAAAGGGTCGATTGCCGCTAATGAGGCGAAACATCCCCGGGCTGGGCTCCACCATGGGCGCGATCCAGTCGGGCACACGACCCATGCCGGCTCGCTCCCATATGTCGCTTGCCAGCGCAATCTTGCCGCCGGCAAGCGGAATCACCGGCTCACCCGTGCGCGTCGGCAGCGCCATGCCCGTATCGGCCCAGCCGCGCTCCATGAGCTCGTCCAGATCGATCCCAAAAGGCGCCAACTGGGCAGCCGCCAGATCGTCAGACGTAAACTGGAAGTACTCGCCCACGCCACACGCCTGCGCCAGACCGGCAAAAATCTCCCGACCGGGACGTGTGTCGTCATGCTGCACGGGCAGCACGGCGTTGCGGTAGAACACGCGCGCATCGTTGGCGCCCGTCACCGTTCCCACGCCGCGGTCAGCCTCCAGATACGTCACGTCGGGCAGCACGAAGTCAGAAGCACGCGCCGTCTCGGACCAACGAATATCAATCGTCACAAGCAAGTCGAGCCGCTGCAAAATACTCAACCAAGCCTGTGCATTGCCATAGCCCGCACCGGGGTTACTGGCATAGACGATAAGCCCACGCAGCTCACCGGCAAGGATGGACTGACCGATGGTCGTGCACAGGCCGCGCACCGGATCGACCAGCGGATAGCGCTCGGACCCCAGCTTGGGCTCGCGCGGCACCGGCGGCGTCGCAAAGCGCATGGGATCAAGGTCGCCCAATACAAGCGGTGTGGGCGGGTTGAGCGCACCGCCCGCGTGTCCGATGCAGCCCAGTAGCACATCGACCAAGCAGATAGCGCGCGCGGTCTGGGTGCTATTGGCATACGCAATACCGATGCCGCCATGAAAGCCCGCATCCACCACAGCGGCAGGCGCGGCGGCAGCCAAATCACGCGCAGTCGATCGGATATCGTCCGCCGGCACGTCGCACATCGACTCGGCCCACTCAGGCGTCCAAACAGTAGCCGCCTGCGCCAGCTCATCAAACCCCGTGGTATAGCGGGCAACAAACTCGCGGTCGTACAAGTCCTCGGTAATGAGCACATTCGCAATGCCCAGCAGCAAGGCCAGGTCGCAGCCCGGGCGCACGCGCAGCCAGCGATCGGCAAGCGTAGCCGAACCGCTGCGCCGGGGGTCGACCACGATAATCTTCGCCCCGCGGCGACGGGCATCGTTGAGCGCATCAACGGCCCCCATCGTCGACGAATCGACAATGGAACGCCCCAGATACATGATGCAATCGGTATGTGGCAGGTCGGAGGCGGGACTATAGCCCAGGCTGTGCTCCCAACCGGTAAGTCGGCTTACCTCGCAGGCACCGTCGGCACCGTACACGTTGGGCGAGCCCAGCGCATGCATAAGGCGATAGGCCCAATAGCGGTCGAACGAGGGCACGCCGAGCGTCATGCCCAGCGCACGAGGCCCGCGCTCGTCAACAATCCCCCCAAGGCGCGCTGCAATCTGCGCGAACACCTCGTTCCACGAAATCACATCGAACCCCGAGCCATCAGCTCGTCGGCGCATAGGATGCAAAATGCGGTCGCGCTCGTCAAACGGCAGGGCCAGGCGATGCCGCCCGCGGGCGCACAGGGCACGCGCCGCGCACGGGTGCCCCGCAACCGGCAGCTCAGCCACCACACGCCCATCCTCAACATGGGCTGCAAAGGCGCAATCGGCATAGCATCCCCCGCATGTCGTCACCACGGCGCGACCGTCACGCTTCGCAGCAGATGCCATCTCGATTACCCCTTTCACCAGCCAAACACAACAGGCCAACAGCCCGGCAACGAGCCCCAGACCCAAAAAGCCTCCCGCACGGCAACGCCCCGCGGGAGGCCCAACGTCAAACAGACGATACCTTACGCCTCGGACTTCTTGGCATAGATAAACCAGTAGCCGAGCGCGACCAGAACCGCGCCGCCCACGATGTTGCCCAGCGTGGCGGCGGACAGGTTAAACGCAATGCCCGCGGCGTTGAGCGCATCGGCGCCGGCGACGTCGGCGCCATAGCCGCACGCGTGCATCACAGCGCCCATAGGCAAAAAGTACATGTTGGCGACGCAGTGCTCAAAACCGCAGGCCACAAAGGCGGCGATGGGCAGCAGAATGCCCACAACCTTATCGACCACGGTCTTGCCGGCGGTACCGATCCACACGGCCAGGCACACAAAGATGTTGCACAGGATGCCACGGAAGAAGATCGTCACCCAGTCGACCGTCACCTTGCCAGCGGCGACGCTCACCATGGAATTGGCGACCGCCTCGCCGTTGAGCTTGTAAATGCCGGCCATGTACACCAAAAAGACGATGAACAGGGCACCGGCAAAGTTACCAAGCCACACGACGAGCCATGCCTTGAGCATCTGAGCCAGGGTGATCTTTTTGCTCTTGAGCGCGCAGACCATAAGCGAGTTGCCGGTGAACAGCTCGGCGCCGCACACCAGCACGAGCACCAGGCCCAGGCAAAAGCACAGGCCGCCCACGACGCGCTGGGCGCCCCAGCCCAGCGTGCTATCGCTCAAGAACACGGTAAAGAACAGGCCGCCGAAGGCAATAAACGCACCGGCGAACATTGCCAGCAGAAAGGCCTTTGCGACCGGCAGGTTGGCCTTGGTCACGCCGGCGGCCTCGGTCTTGGCCTCGATCGCGGCGGGCGCCAGGCAATCGGGAGCGGGATATTCTGCCTTGGAATCTGCCATGTCAATCACTTCTTTCCTAATCAGCAGGGACAAGCGCTCCTATTGCTCTTGCCCCAAGCGGACAAAGTGGGAAAAGTCGTTGGCGGCCACGGCGTCGTACACGGCGTCGACGGCGTCAAAGACTTCCGGGGACATGGGGTTGTAGAACTCCGTGTCGCCCGGCTGAATCCCAACGAAGACGATATCATCACACGATTGCTCGATTTCCTCGATCAGAATCGACAAAGGAAGCGAATGCGTGGTGAACATCGACTTGCGGGCTACATCGCGCTTGTCGAGCAAACGGATGGACCCGACGGGCAGCGCCATGTCGGCGGCATCGACCAAAACCAAACGCGGCGGACGCTCGCGCTTGACCTCGATGATGTCGTCCTCGGGCGTTTGACCGCCGTCGATGGTGTACCAACCGGCAATGGGCGCGTCCTCCATCTTTTTGGAGAGCACGGGGCCGGCGGCATCGTCGGCACGCAGCACGCTTCCCGCCGTGAGCACGATACCCGCAAATGGGGCTCCGTTCACACGTCCATCTACAACGCGACCCATTACTGCAACCTTCCCGTCAGATACACACCCGACACATCGCGCACGCGCTCCACCAGATCGCGAAACTTCATCAGAAACGCGACCTGCTGGGCATGCAGGCCAAAATCGTCGTCGAACACCGAGATGCCGGCCTTGGCAGATCCGCGAAAACCGCGCTCGCCGAGCTGCGCATCGCAGGCCTCGAGCAGCGACGGCACCGCCGCCTTGTCGAGCTGGCACTCGCCAAAGGAGCGGATGGCCTCGAACTTGGTTTTGGCCTCCCCCTCCGGCAGCGCGTCGACGAGCGAATAGAACACATCCACCGGCACCGACAGGCGCGGCTCAAAGCAATCGAGCACGCCGGTGTGGTGGCCCACGGCGAGCGTGTAGTACAGCACGTCGCAGGCCTCCTGGGGAACGTCTTCCTCGGTCTCCACAAACTTACGCGTCAGCTCATAGAAGACCACCTGGTCGGGCGCATGGCCCAGGCAGGGGTCGGCGACGCCCTCGGCAGCCTCGTCGCTTGCGCGCGAGGCATCGCCAAAGGAGCCGCCGAGCATGCCGGGGCCCGCAAAGTAACCAGAGCGGTCCGTGAGCTCCATCTAGCGACCTCCGGCCAGCACCAGATCCTGCAGCGCCGAGTAGACCTCAACGCGGCGCGGATCGTCCTGCTTGTCGATGAGCAGCGCCATGGCACCGCGGATATCGCCCTTGGGCGCGCCCTCGAGCGTGTCCATAAACTCGTTGGCCAGGTCGCGGCCGTAACGGTAGCCGCTCATGGCGCGAGCCTCGCGCTCGATGGCAACGCGCAGCTTGTACGGCACGCCGGGGTGCAGGATATCGGCCTGCTCGCCGGCGGCCTCCACCGTGGTCTCGGCATGGAGCTTTTGGTCCAGCAGACCGAGCGCCATGGCAAAGCCGTAGACGGTCTGCGCGGGGCTGGGCGGGCAGCCGGGGATGTAGACATCGACCGGCAAAATCTTATCCGTGCCGCCCCAGACGCAGTAGTTGTCGTAGAAGATGCCACCGGTGCAGCCGCACGCGCCATAGGACACCACGATCTTGGGATCGGGTGCGGCCTCAAAGGCGCGCAGGGCCGGCATGCGCATGGCACGCGACACGGCACCGGTGTACAGCAGCACGTCGGCGTGACGAGGCGAGGGCACGACCTTGATGCCAAAGCGCTCGACGTCGAAGACGGGCGTGATGGAACCGAAGATCTCGATCTCGCAGCCGTTGCAGCCGCCGCAGTCAACACGGTAGACATACACCGAGCGCTTGATCTTCTTAAGAAGGGTCGCCTTGGCCTTCTCGATGCTCTCGTCGAGCTCGATCTTGGTCGGGCGGTACTGAAGCCGCTCGGGCAAAAGCGTGGGTTCGGCCATGGTTACTCCTCCTTCGTTTCAAAATCCATGATGATGCCCTCGACCGGCGCCGGACCGGCGGGAATCTCGGGCGCATCGGGGTTAAGCTCGCGGTCGATATACTCCGGGTTCACGCCGTGGCCGCCCAGATACTCCATGCCGGGGCCCTGGGGCTCGCCGGACGCAAGCGTCTCGTTGGCAGCCATGCCGGCAGCGTTGCCGGTCTTTACGGCCGAGGCGGCGCGCAGGGCGTCGAGCTCGCGCTTGCACTCCTGGCACATACCGACGGTACGGGCGGCCTGCTCGGCCTCCATGCCGCCGGCCTTTTGCAGCAGGCGCTTGGCGTAGTCGATCTCCTTGTGCGGGGCGAACGGCTTGCCGCAGCGCGAGCAGTGCTCGAGCGTATAGACGCTCTTGCTGGTGAGGTCGTCCTTGCTCATGACGGCCAGCTCAAACTCCTCGGTGAGCTTGATGGCCTCCATGGGGCAGGCTTCCTCGCAGCGGCCGCAAAAGATGCAGCGACCGTAGTCGATCGACCAGGTGATGGTATCGGCCGCAAGGTCGGTGTCCATGCGAATGGCATCGGCCGGGCACGCCACGCCGCAGGCACCACAGGCGATGCAGAGCTCGGCATTGTGCTCGGGCTTGCCGCGCATGTCCTTGTTAGTGGGGAACGGCGCAAACGGGTACTTGACCGTCGCGTCGCCGGCCTTGGCGTTAACCTTCCAAAGCTTCAGCATATTAGAGCGCCTCCTCATCGAGCGGAGCGGCTATGGTGCCCTCGCCCGCAAGCGGCGACTTGTCGCGCCAGACGTTCTCGAACTGCTCCTTGTCGAGCACGTGGTCGCGCTTGGCGGCGACATCGGTCACCGTCACGCGATCGGTGCAGGAGTAGCACGGGTCGAGCGAACCGACGATCAGCGCCGCGTCGCCCACGGTGTTGCCGCGGAACATGTAGCGCAGGACCGGCCAGTTGCTGTACGTGGCGGCCTTGGCGCGCCAGCGGTAGCACTTCTGGTTATTGCCGAGCATGGCCCAGTGCACGTCCTCGCCGCGCGGCGCCTCGGTGGCGCCAATGGCGTACTTGTGCGGGGTGTACTCCCAATCCGTGGTGAGGATGGGGCCCGACGGGCAGTTCTCGAGCATGGTCTCGATCATGTCGATCGAATCGTAGACCTCCTGGATGCGAACGGCGGTACGGCCGAAGGCATCGCAGGTGTCGGCCGTGGCGGCGTGCATCTTTTGGACGTCCGGATCGGCGTAGCCGTCGAAGGGATGGTCAAAGCGCACGTCGCGGGCATAGCCCGAGCCACGCATGAGCGGGCCGACCGGCGAGAAGTCACGTGCGATCTTGCGGTCCAAGATGCCGATGCCGCTCGTACGCTCAATGAAGTTGGGCGTGGAGAGCAGCACGTCGACGAGCTCTTGAACCTCGGAGCGCAGCTGGTGGATGGTCGTGAGCGTGGAGAGCTTCTGCTCGGCCAAAATGTCGCGACGCACGCCGCCGATCACGTTGAGGCCGTAGGTCTTGCGGTGACCGGAGAGCTTCTCGGCCAGATCCATAGACTTCTCGCGGACGCGGAAGAACTGTTGGAAGCCGGAGTCGAAGCCCGTGTAGTGCGACGCCAGGCCAATGTTGAGCAGATGCGAGTGCAGGCGCTCGACCTCGAGCATGATGGCGCGGATGTACTGGGCGCGCGGCGGGACATGGATGCCCTGGGCGCGCTCGACGGCCTCGGCATAGGCCACCGAGTGGGCGCAGCCGCAGATGCCGCAGATGCGGTCGGCGAGGAACGTCACGGCGTCATAGTTCAGACGCGTCTCGGCGACCTTCTCCATGCCGCGGTGCACGTAGAACAGACGGTAGTCGGCGTCGACGATCGTCTCGCCCTCGACGAACAGGCGGAAGTGGCCGGGCTCGTCGGAGGTAATGTGCAGCGGGCCCATGGGGACGAGCGTGGTCTCCTTGCCCTTGGTATCGGCCAAGAACTCGTAGTTTTCCATGTCGCTCGCGGGAGCGGGACGGAAGCGGTAGTCCATGGAGTCCTTACGCAGCGGATACAGGCCGCTGGGCCAATCGTCGGGCAGCACTAGGCGGCGACGATCGGGCAGACCCTCGGGGATCAGGCCGAACATGTCGCGCAGCTCGCGCTCGCCCCACACGCAGGCGGGGACGAACGGCGTCACGGTCGGGAACGTCATCTTGGCGGGATCGACCTCGGTACGCACGGTCACCCAGCCGGGATCCTCCCCCTCCATGGAGATGACGTAGTACACGGCGTAGCGGCCGCACAGGCTGCGCTCATCGTTGCCGATGATTACGGGAATCCAGCCGTAGCGCTCGTAATACAGGTAGTGGACGGCCTCGGGCAGCTTGTCCTGCTTGACAGTAATCGTCAGCTGGTCCTCGCACTGCCATTCGACCTTCTCGATGCAGCCCGGAACGGCGCGGCGCAGGGCCTCGACATGGCTCTCGCAGCGACGGGCATACACCTTGTTCTCAGTTTCAATCATTCGTTACTCCACCTCGCTCTGAGCGGTCTCGGTACCGAACACAGCGCGGTACATCGGCGTCGCGTGAAGTTCCTCGGTGCTCTGCTCGAGCACAATGCCGGTCGCGGTCTCCACACCGTGCACGAGAGGCAGCGGGGTGGCGATGCCAAACCACAAGATCATGACGGCCAGGATGATTTCGGGGATAAGCATGAGTGCCGGGGCCTCATGCTTGCCCATGCCCTGGGGCGCATGGCCGAATACCGACTTGAGTGCGATACGGGTGAGCGCGGAGATGGCCACGGTAAGACCGAGGGCGACCACGACGACCAGCCACATGGGACCGGCGGTAACACCGGCGACAAAAGTCAGGAACTCGGAGATGAACATGCCAAAGGGCGGGAAGGCGGCAAGGCCGAGCAGCGCCAGAATGGCGAGCGCGGCGGTTGCGGGTGCAACCTCGACGACGCCCTGGATCTTGGCCAGGCTACGCGTGCCAAAGGCGTGCTGGATGTTGCCGGACACGCAGAAAGCAAGCGTCTTGGTAAAGCCGTGGAACACGCAGTGCAGCAGGGCCGCGGCGATACCCAACGGGCCACCGATACCCAGGCACAGGGCGATAACGCCCACGTTCTCCACAGACGAGTACGCAAAGCGACGTTTGAGGTCGTCCTGGCGAAACATCGAAAGCGCCGCCACCAAGATGGACAGCGTGCCGACGATCAGCAGCAGAAGTTGCGGATAATCGGCGCCCACGGCCTGGATGGTAAAGCCGTAGAAGCGCATGATCACAAGCATGGCGCACTTAAGCAGAACACCCGAGAGCAGGGCCGAGACGGGGCTCGGGGCCTGGGAGTGGGCATCGGGCAGCCAAGTGTGCATGGGGAACAGGCCGGCCTTGGTGCCAAAGCCGATCACGATAAACGCAAAGGCGAGGCGCATGAGCGTCGGGTCGAACTGGTCGGCGTACGGCAGCACGCACGACAGGAATGCGGCCTCGTGGGCATTGGGAATCACGTCGGCGGCGTTGGCGTAGATCAGCAGCGTACCGAACAGGCCAAAGGCCACGCCGGCGGTGCAGACCATCGCATACTTCCAAGAAGCCTCGAGGGCCGTCTTGTTCTTGTAAATACCCACGAGGAACACGGTGGAAAGCGTGGTTGCCTCCACGGCGGCCCACGTGAGGATCATGTTGTTGGACAGGCACGCGAGCAGCATGGTGAACACAAACAGGCTAAACAGCGCAAAATACTGCTTGGCGCGCTCGGCGGGCATGGAGCCCTCCTCGATATCGGCCTTTACATAGGGCAGCGAGAACAGCCCCGTAAGAAAACCGATAAAGCCGATGAGCAGCACAAAGATGGCGCCCAGCGAATCGAGGTGGAACCACAGGCCAAGAGCGCTCGCGGTGTCGCCGCTCATAAGGACGTCACCGGCCGTCACAATCGACAGCACCAGGACGGCTGCGACGGAGACCAGGTTGAGACCGGCAAACACGTTATAGGACGTGTTCTTGGGCAAAAACGCCATGACGAGCGAGAACACCAAAGGAGTCGCGAGCAGGGCGAGAATCAACGTTTCCATGGACTACCCCCTCAGCTCGGACAGGTCGCGCGCATCGAGCGAGTGGGAGTCGTCCCAAATGCGACGCACGACGATGGACATGATGATGACGGCAAAGATGGCGTCGGTGGCGATACCGATCTCGATGATCTCGGGAGCGGTGGGGGCCAAAAGCGCAAGCGTCACATGGCTGCCGTTTTCCATAAGGCAGTATCCAAAGATCTGCTTCATGATGTTGCGCTGCGAGATGATGCAGGTGAGGCCCACAAAGAAGTGAGCGAAGCTAATAGCGAGCGCAGGCGTTGCGACCTCGGCCGTGGGCAGGCTGATCTGCGTCACGACGGCAAAGCAGATCGCGACCTCCACGGCGATGATGCAGATGGCCCACGCGGGCTTAAGGCCGGCCTTTAGCGATGCGTCGCTCGGCTCGCCCATCTTCTTGTATGCGCGGTTGAGGATATAAGGAACCAGGACGACCTTGGTGATAAAGGCAGATCCAGCCCACATAAGCAGCTCCTGCGCACCGGTGGTGGCACCGAGCGTAGCGAGCAGCCCCACGAGCACCAGCGACTGCACCGCATACCAGTTGATGGCATGTTTGATGTTCTTGGAGACGACCACCATGGTGGACGTGACGATCAGAAGGCCGCCAAGGATGTTGACGATCGAATAACCCATGTCGTTCTACCTCCTAACCGATCCAGCTGGCCGAAAGCGGGCCGCTGACGATGACCATGATGATGAGCACGATGAACACGAACGCCATCGCGCGGGGAAGCGGGGCACCCGCAGCGACCTCTTCGCTCGGCTCGCCGGGCAGGCAATAGCCCATCCACTTAAGGAACCATGCAAAGGTGGCGACGGTCTCGGCAACCATGATGCACACGAGCACCAGGATCGCGACGTTGCCGGCACCCACAGAAAAGCCGCCGGCGATGATCTGGAACTTCGAGAAGAACGTGTTCATGGGCGGCACGCCGGCAATGGCGAGCGCCGCGACACCAAAGCCCACGCCCGAGATCGGGTACTTCTTTACGATGCCGCGAAGCTTGGGCAGCATACGCGTGCCGAGCGTAAAGGAGAACGAACCGGCAATCAGGAAGAACAGCGTCTTGGCGAAAGCGTGGTTAAAGATGTGGCACACGGCGCCATCAAAGGCCAGCTGGCTGCCAAAGACCGAAAGGC
The DNA here is from genome assembly GCA_902495155.1 of uncultured Collinsella sp. Taxonomy (GTDB): domain Bacteria; phylum Actinomycetota; class Coriobacteriia; order Coriobacteriales; family Coriobacteriaceae; genus Collinsella. Next base: position 8,874 of record CABUWD010000018.1, on the reverse strand, counting down.
CCAGACCAAAGAACACATAGGAGAGCTGGGCGATCGTGGAGAAGGCCAGCAGACGCTTCATGTCCTTTTGCGGCAGGTACATAAGGAAACCAAAGAGCATGGTGACCATGGCGTCGATAATGGCGACCCAGCCCACGATCTCGGGAATCTCGCCGGCAGAGACGAGCGCGCGTGCGAACACGCACACGCCGACCTTGACCATCGAGGCGCCATGCAGGTAGGCCGAAACAGGCGTCGGCGCCTCCATGGCCGAAGGCAGCCACATGTACATAGGAACCTGTGCGGACTTGGCCCAGGCCGCAAACAGCACGAGCAAAAGGACGATAGCCTTGAGCTTGGCGTCGAGGCCGGCAATCGCGGTGATGGCGAAGGTACCGGTGTGGGCAAACACGATAGCGGCGCCCAGATACAGGCCGAGCGCACCGATATGCGTAATGATCAGGGCCTTCATGCCGGCCTTCTTGGCCGTAGGCGACATGTAGTAGCTAATGAGGCCCCAAGAGCACGCACCCGTGATCTCAAAGAACACGAGCTGGCCCAAAAGGGTCGAGCTGTACACAAGGCCGGCCATGGCGCCGATGAAGGTCGCGAGGTACGCGTAGAAGCGACGACGCGGTGCGTCGGGATGCTCACGGTTATTCTCGCTCATATAGGGAATCGAATAGATCACGACAAGCAGGCCGATACCCACAAAGGCGGGCGCGAGCAGCGTGCTCATGCGATCGAAGGTGAATCCCATGACGAGGGTCTGCCCAAACGAGATCAGGGGGACCTGCGTGTCGGGCATGCCGGCGCCAGCGAAATTCGCGGCGAGGGCGATGGTGCAGACCGTCGAGACGGCGGCACCCAAAACGCTGAACCACTTGGCGTACGGACGGGGGAACAGGGCGACGAGCACCGAGGCCACCATCGGGGCCGCGATAGCGACCAAGCCGAGAAGGGACAGACTGACTGCAAATGACATTGTTTCTCCCTTCTCCTACACGCCGACGACCACGAAGACAAACGCCAGAACGGCGATGCCCACGACGGCCCAGGTCTGATTGCCAAGCACCTTAAAACGCGAGCGCGAGCAGGAGTTCTCGATCACGCCGCATACGACAAAGTCGATCAGGCACTTCACCAGGAAGATGACCGCGCCCAGAACGGCGGCGGCGCCCACGGTCGCGGGCTCGCCCCAGGGGACGAAGATCGCGCAGAACCAGGCGACAACCAGGACCTGCTTCATGGACATGGCGAGCTTGGCCATCGCAAGCGACGGGCCGGAAAGCTCGGCGAGCGGACCTTCCTGAAGCTCCTGCTCGGCCTCGGCCTGATCAAACGGCAACTTGCCGAGTTCCATGTAGCAGGCAATCGCAAAGGCGATGCCGGCGAGGATCACGGCGACCGGCGCGTCGATGGCGCCCGTCATGATGTGCTGACCCATGGTGGCGATGTCGGTGGAACCGCACGCCAGGGCGGCGGCAAACAGTGCCAGCAGCATGGACGGCTCGATGAGCACGCTCATGAGCAGCTCGCGGACGCCGCCGATACCAGCGTAGGCGTTGGACGAATCCACACCGCAGAGGGCGAAGAAGAAGCGGGCGAGCGCCAGGCTGTACATGATGGTGATGGCGTCACCAAAGACCGGGATGGGGCTTTGTGCCGTAAAGAGCGGCAGACCCATCGCGAGCATAAAGGCGACGGCGAAGAACAGCGGCGGCATGATGCGCAGCGCAAAGCTCGCATCCTCGCTCTGGGACTCGGGGCGCGCAAAGAGCTTGGCCAGGTCGCGGTAGTCCTGCATGATGCTGGGGCCGCGACGGTTGTGCATCTTGGCGCGGATCACGCGGCCGAGACCGGAGAAGAACGGTGCGACGGCCATGACGACCACGCCCTGCAGAACGGCAAGTACGATGTTGTTCATGCTCTCCCCTCCTTAACCCATTTGCACGGCGAGCACGAGGAACACCACGAGTGCCGCGACGATGTAGCAGATATAGATGCTGTAGTTGCCGCCCTCGAGTTTAGTCGCGAGGTCGGCGAGCTTCTCGACACCCTTATGCGGGGCATCGACGAGAACCTTGTCGGGTACAGGCTCCACAGCCTCGGCCACACCGGTGAGCTTCTGGAAGAAGTGCGCGATGGACCAGCAGACGGCCGTGCAGCGATCACGCAGCGTGTAGAGCGGCTGCATAAACCAGGACACCTCGGAGGCAAAGGTCGTGGCCACGACGGGCATATGCTCGTTGGGAGCATAGCCGCATGCCCACGGCTGGGACTTCTGCACCTTACCGACGGTCTTGAGCTTGCGATAGCCGCAGGCAAGGCCGACGAGCACCACGAGCGCAATGGCGATCGCGGGCGTGGAGGTGGCAGCGCCGGAGTACTGGTTCATGAGCTCCATGCCCTCGGCGGCAAACACGCCACCGTACGGATGCAGCACGGACGCGGCGACATCGACCAGCACGGGCGCGATCACGGGAGCGCCGATGCCCAGCACGACGCAGATGGCCGCGAGCAGGCCCTGCGCAAACACCATGGGGGCGGGAACCTCCTTGGCATTGGCCGCGGCCTCGGAGCGGGGCGCGGAGGCAAAGGAGACGCCATAGGCCTTGACGAAGCACGTGACGGCCAGCGCGCCGGTAATGGCAAGCGCGACGGCAGCGAACACGGCCACGATCATGACGGCCTTGTCGCCCTGCATGGCAGCGTTAAACAGCGACTGGTAGGTAAACCACTCGGACACAAAGCCGTTGAAGGGCGGGATGGCCGAGATGGCAAGCGCGCCAACAAGGAAGCAGATGGCCGTTGCCGGCATACGACGGAACAGGCCGCCCATCTTCTCCATATTGCGCGTACCCGTGGTGTACAGCAGCGCGCCGGCGCCCAAGAACAGCTCGCCCTTAAACATCGCGTGGTTAAACGTGTGGTAGAGGGCGGCCATCAGGGCCAGGACGGCGATGCCGACCGAGTTGAGCGCCATGGCGGCCATGGAGGCGCCGACGCCGAGCAGAATGATGCCGATGTTCTCGACGGAGTGATAGGCCAGCAGGCGCTTGATGTCATGCTCCTGCAGGGCGAAGGCCACGCCGAGAACCGACGAGATCGCACCGAAGACCATGACCATAAGGCCCCACCAGACCTGAACGCCCGAGGCGGAGAGCAGGTCGAGACCAACCTTGAGGATGCCGAAGATACCGATCTTGATCATGCCGCCGGACATGAGGGCCGACACGTTGGACGGCGCCTCGGGATGAGCCTTGGGCAGCCAGCCGTGCAGCGGAATGATACCGGCCTTGGCGCCAAAGCCAAAGAAGGCAAGCACGAAGCACACGGATGCGACCGCGGGGCTAAACTGCGTGGCGCGGAAATCCGCAAAGGCAAACGAGCCACCGGCGAAGTTGGTCATGGTGAGGAAGCTCGCCATGATGAGCACAAAGCCCACGTGCGCGATCACAAAGTAGAGCCAACCGCCGTGGATGGAGTTCTCGTTCTCCTCGATCACGACCAGGAAGTACGAGGTCAGCGACATGAGCTCAAAGGCGACCAGGAACCAAAACACGTTGTCGGCGGTGATGACGAGCATCATGGACGCCACGAAGGTGTTAAAGAAGAAGCCGGCGCGGCCCTTTTTGCCCGGGTACTCATCAAAGTAGTTGAGACCGTAGATCGAACCGGCAAACGCGAGCACCGAGATGAGTGCCACGAACAGGCCGGACAGCTGATTGAGCAGCAGCTGGAAATGGGCAAACGGGAAGAACACGATGGCGTCGACCGACGTGACATCGCCCAGCACGGCCTGGATACCGGCCACAAACGAAAGCACCGCGGCGACGGCGCCGATTAGGCAGCCGGCGGACTTGGCGGCGTTATCGGCCTTGATCAGCAGAACCGAGGCGAGCGCACCGATGCACGAGACGGCAAGCGATGCGATAAACAGCGTCATGCTATCCATTGTTTTCGCTCCCTTCTGCTTTCTCGGACAGGCCCTGGGCCACAGCGGTAACGTTGACGGCCGGGCCGTTTTCGATCGAGCGCAGGCGCTTGGCCTCGTCGAGCTCGCGATCGGCCGCGCCGCCCATAACGGTCAGTGCCTTGGTGGGGCACGCCGCCACACAATGCGGGCCGTCCGGATCGAAGGCGCACAGGTCGCACTTGACAGCGCAGGTGTACTGGCCGGGAGCCCACGTAAGCAGGCTGCTCAGGGACTTAGGATACGAAGGCGTCGGGTCGCACATGCCTGCGACACCGGCGATAGACGTGCCATCGGGATGAATGGCTCCGAAGGGGCACGCGATGGCGCACAGCCTGCACCCGATGCACTCCTGCTCCTTGACGTGGATGCGATTGCCATCGTGTTCGATGGCATTCACCGGGCAACCCTCGGCGCAGGGGGCACCCTCGCAATGGTGGCAGGCAAGGGCGGCCGAAATACCGCCGGTCTTCACGAGCGCCAGGCGCGGCGTATCCTGAAGACCCTGCATCCGGTGGGCGTCGGCACAGGCGGACTGGCATGTTCCGCAGCCGATGCACCTCTCCGGGTTGATGTCGATGAAGCGGTTCATCCCCACTTCCTTTCAAAATAACGGGCCGGGCTCCCGAACGTACGGGACGCCCGGCCCAAAAAGCCAACGAGAACGGGACTACACGATTTTATTCACGTGCGTCTCGTCGTCGAACTTGGCGGCGCCGGGCTCAACATCCTGGGGAGCGGCGGCGTCCACCAGAGCCTGCTTGAGCTCGGTGTACTGACGCTCCACCTCGCCCTCGGCCCAGACCTGGTCGGCGATAGCGTCGACCTGGCAGGCGGAGAACTTGTCCTCGGGCGTATGCGAGACCGGGTCGACCTTGTGAATGGTCAGCTCGTTGCACTTGCCGATCCACCACTGGTAGGTCATATAGACCGTGCCCTTGTTGATACGGTCGCTCACGTCGGCGCGGCTGTATACCTGGCCGCGGCGGCTGTGAATCGAGACGATGTCGCCGTTCTTGATGCCGCGCGCCTGGGCGTCCGCGGGATTCATGCGGACAAAACCGGGCTCGTCGGCAAGCAGCGCCAGCGTCTTGCAGTTGCCGGTCATCGAGCGGCAGCTGTAGTGGCCGACCTCGCGGACGGTGCACAGGATGAGCGGGTACTCATCGTCGGGAAGCTCGGAGGGCGCCTCCCAATCGTGCGCCATCAGGTTGGCGCGGCCGTCCTTGGTGGTGAACTTGCCACCAGCGAACATGTCGGGCGTACCGTGGTCGTTCACATCGGTGCTCTTGACCGGCCACTGGGCGTAGCCGCCCTCGGGAGCCATCTTCTCGTAGGTTGCGCCCACAAAGTTGGAGCACAGGCTAATGCACTCGTTCCAGATCTGCTCGGTGTTGTCGTAGTGCATGGGATAGCCCATGCGCGTGGACAGGTCCGCGAAGATCTCCCAGTCGTGACGGCACTCGCCCTTGGGCGGAACAGCCGCATCAAAGTGCTGGAAGCTACGGTCGGATGCGGTAAAGACACCCTCGTGCTCGCCCCAAGAGGTGGCAGGCAGGATGACGTCGGCGAGCATGGTCGTCTGCGTCATAAAGATGTCCTGGCAAATAAACAGATCCAGCTCGGAGAGCGTCTTGCGCATACCGGCCGAATCGGGCTCGGTCTGCACCGGGTCCTCGCCGTAGTTGTAGAAGCAGTGCACCTTGCCCTCGTCGACCAGGTGGCCCAGGTCGGTGAGCTTGTAGCCCTCCTCGAGCGGGAGCTTTTCCTCGGGCACGCCCCAAGCCTTGGCAAACTTGGCACGCACAGCCGGGTCGGTGACCTTCTGGTAGCCAGGGTACAGGTTGGGCAGCATGCCCATATCGCAGGAGCCCTGGACGTTGTTCTGGCCACGCACGGGCGCGAGGCCGGAGTTGGGTTTGCCGATCTGGCCGGCAACGCAGGCGATGGAGGCGATGGTGTGCACCGTCTTCAGGTTCTGCTTCTGCTGGCATACGCCCATGCCCCAGCCAATGATGGCAGAAGGCTTCGCCGTGGCGTACATCTCGGCAGCTTGGTGGATCAACGCGGGCTCGACACCCGTGATGTCCTGTACGGATTCGGGAGTGTAGTTCTTGATGGTCTCCCACCACTCGTCAAAGCCGTTCGTGTGCTCGGCGACGAATTCCTTGTCGTAGAGGCCATCGTTGACCAAGCAGTTTGCAAAGGCGTTGAGGAACGCAACATTGCAACCGTTCTTGATCGGAAGGTAGAGATCGGCGATACGCGCGGTTTCGATATGGCGCGGGTCGGCGACGATGATCTTGCAACCCTTTTCTTTGGCTCGCACGATACGCCTTGCGACGATGGGGTGCGAATCGGCAGGGTTATAGCCGAAGAGGAAAATGCAGCCCGCATCCTCCATACCGGGGATGGAGCATGACATGCAACCTGAACCAACCGTGTCCATCAGACCGAGGACAGTAGGGCCGTGTCAAGTACGGGCGCAGTTGTCCACGCTGTGGGTGCCGATGCACGCACGCGTAAACTTCTGCATGACGTAGTTCGCCTCATTGCCGCCGCCTCGCGAAGAGCCGGTGGTCATGACAGCGTTAGGACCATATTCGTCAATTATGGCCTGCATCTTAGATGCGGTGAAATCCAGTGCCTCGTCCCAGCTTACGCGCTCAAGATCCGCGCCCTTAGTGCGGCGGATCATCGGGTGCAGTACGCGAGGAGTCAAGATCTTGGTGTCGTTGATGAAGTCGTAGCCGCTCATGCCCTTAAGGCACAGCTCGCCCTGATTGGTGATGCCGTTGAGCGGTTCGGTACCCACGACCTGGCCGTTTTGGACCAGGAGGTTAAACTGGCAACCGGCGCCGCAGTACGGGCAAATCACTTTATGCTTCTCCATGACACCCTCCTTCCTTTCTCTGCTACCGAATGCTCGGTACTAATTTGACAATCATTGGGCTTGTCGCCCCAGCGCTTACGCCTCGTTTTCGATGGTGGCGCGGGCACGCTCGGCAGTCAGTTCCGCCAGGCGCTCCTCGTCTACCAGGGTGAGGCCCTTAGTCGGGCACGCCTCGGCACACGCCGGACCGCCGGGACGGTCCACGCACAGGTCGCACTTGAGCACGAAGCTCTTAGTCTGCGAACCCACGCGAACGTCGCCCATCAAGACGGGGACCTGCGTGGTCGCCACGCTCACGGCGCCAAAGGGGCAGGCCATGACGCAGCTCTTGCAGCCGATGCAGTTGTCCTCGTTAACGCCGATGCGATGGTTCTTTGGATCAAAGAACAAGGCACCCGTGGGGCAGGCCTTGGCGCACGGGGCATCCTCGCAGTGATGGCAAGCCACCGGTGCGGAGATCTCGTACGTACGCGTCACGCGCAGGCGCGGCGCGGCGATGTTGCCGGGGATGTCGTGTGCCTCGATACACGCCGCCATGCAGGTTTGACACCCAATGCAGCGCGAGGAATCGGCTACGACTCGTTTATTGCCCATGTTGTTCACTCCCTCCTGAATCCCATGTCGGAGAGACCCTGTCGACGTTGCCCCAAGCCGCCCGTGGCCTGGCATCGGCGTATCGAATGCATGCGGCGAAACAGGCACTCGGTAGAATTTCTCCAACGGTATACAGGTTGAATATACGCAGTTGCAGGGGGCAAACTTGAGCATAAGCCCTGCAATACGGGTGTATTGCAGGGGTTTTGGCAGGTTGGAATTATTCTCGATAGGATATAAAGGTGAGTGTATTACACGCGTACGTTCGAGAGAGATTTCACGCCCGCTTCTAAAGGATGTAGTACGTTTGTAATATTGTTCACACTCAATTACTCGAGTGCAATAAAGTAGTCGTTATAAAATTGGCTATTATTAGCCGATACTGTATTTGACTATTCATATTGCCCGCTCATTAAGGGAGGCCAGTGATGTCATCGACTCAAAAACGAGCCATCCTGCAGGTGCGCATTCGCGAGGAAGACAAGCAGCATGCCGAGCATCTCTACGACGCCATGGGCACATCGCTCGCCGAGGCCGTCCGTCTTTTTGTCGCGCAGAGCATTTTGATGCGCAAGCTTCCCTTTCAGCCGGTCGCTGTGCGCTCAAAGGACGGCACCGCCGCCTATGGATCGCTCAAAGCATATGGGGACCCCAATCGCCGCTCCGAGGAGCGCAATGCCTGGATTGAGTATCTTGCCACAGAAAGCGACGATTCGATTTTGGGCCCCGAGGAAGTAGATATCCATGAGTAGCACCATCATCGACGAGACCGTCATCCTACGCTACCTGCTTGACGACGACGAAGTTCTGTCCCCGCGCGCGCCAAGGTCATCGCCACGCGCACCGCTCGCGTCTACCCCGAAATCATCACGCGTGTCGTGGTCACGCTGCGCGACGTCTATAAGGTTCCCCGCGTTGAGATTGCTACGGCCATGAGAAGGCTGCTCGATGACGTCATGGTCGACGAGCCCACCGTTGTCGCCCTTGCCATCAAACTCTTTGGCAAGACCCATATGGACTTTACCGACTGCCTCCTCGCAGCCCGAACCGCCATCTACAACGATGATGTCGTGAGCTTTGGCAAGCCTATCATCCAAGGCATGATCGATTACCGCCGTAAACGCCAAACCGCTGCCGACGCTCGCGATGGCCGCGCAACCCACGGAGCCCATAGCCGAAGCACCGACGCCCGCAGTCACAGCACCGACGCCACCATCGACAAGCTCCGCCACCAACCCCGCCACTAACCGACAGGCAACGGCATCGCCCGCCCCTCAGCCCCATCCCCTCCTAAGTTACGGTGAAATAGTTCCTGTTTGGGGGTGCGGACAGAAAGTTGGACCGCGGGGCGGTCCGGACTTGGAGTGGGTATGATGAATTGGACACCTAGTTAAGAGCGAAAGGTGTTCAAGATGACCCAAAGAAGAAAGCG
>CABUWD010000017.1 GCA_902495155.1 uncultured Collinsella sp. | reverse complement strand
GATGTCAGCCCCCCCCCCCCCCCCCCCGCCCTTTCCCCCCCCGCAACTGAGGAGGGGACACGGCAGCTTTGCTGCTAGCGGGGCACGTAGCGACCGGGCTGGGCTCCGGTGGGCTCGCCGTCGCGTGCCGCCAGCACGCCGTTCACAAACACGGCCTTGGCGCGGCCATGTGCCTCAAAACCCTCGAGCGGCGTGTAGTCCACAGCCTGATGCTGTGTCGCCGCGCGAATGGTCCAGCGCGCCTGGGGATCCCACACGCACACATCGGCATCGGAGCCCTCGGCAAGACAGCCCTTGCGCGGGTACATGCCAAACACGCGCGCCGGGCTCTCGCTCATCAGGCGGCAAAGGTCCTCGGGGCCCAGCTGGCCCTCAAAGCTCGTGGCAATCGCGACGGGACGATGCTCCACGCCGGGCCCGCCGTTGGGAATCGCGCGGAAGTCGTCGCGCCCGCGGTCCTTTTGCCCGTGCAGGTTAAAGCTGCAGTGGTCGGTCGCAATCGTATCGATCTCGCCGGCCACAAGCGCCTCGCGCAGGGCTGCACGGTCACCCGCATGGCGCAGCGGCGGACTCATCACATACTTGGCACCCGCAAAGCCGTCCTCGCCCTGCTCCAGATAACAGGTGTCGTCGAGCATCAGATACTGGGGGCAGGTCTCGACATAGATATTCTTCTGCCCGCGCGCTTTGGCAGCACGTATTGCCTCGAGCCCCAGCTTGGTCGAAAGGTGCACCACGTTGACCGGAGCGTCCCCGGCCAGGTGCGCCAGATACAGCAGGCGGCTCACGGCCTCACCCTCGCACGCGTCCGGACGGCTGAGCGCATGCCCCTCGGGCCCATGAATCCCCTGCTCGTACACGCGCTTCTGCAGCTCATTCACCAGCGTACCGTTCTCGCAATGCACGCACAGTATGCCGCCAATACGCTTGAGCTCCTCGAGCACCTCGAGCGTCTCGGCATCGTCCAGGCGCAAATGATCGTAGGCAAAGTAGGTCTTAAACGACGATACGCCCGCCTCGCGCATAGCCGAAAGATCGGCGCGGTTGCGCTCATTCCACTCGGCGAGTGCCATATGAAAGGCGTAGTTGGCCGTGCAGGTTCCGTCGGCACGGCGATGCCACTCGGCAAGGGCGTCGGGCATGGTCACGCCGCGATCGGCCGTCGCGTAGTCCACGATGGTCGTCGTACCGCCGCAGGCAGCCGCACGCGTGCCGGTTTCAAAGCTATCGGCTGTCCAATCCATGCCAGTCCAGCACTGCATGTGCGTGTGGCCGTCGATAAAGCCGGGAAACACCCAGCAGCCCGCGGCGTCCTCGACGGTATCGTCGGCGCCCGGCTCAATCGCTGCGGCGATCCGCACGATCTTATCGCCATCCATGGCAAGATCGGCGCGGCGAAGCCCCTGGGGCGTCACGAGCGCGCCATTTTTGATGATGATCATGTTGCTCCTTATTGATTAATACAGTTGGCCACGCGATCAAAATACGAGCAGGCGGCAATATGCTCCGTTATGCGTCGCTGTCCCTTGACGGTATCGACGTCCCACAGCTCGTAGGCACGCGCCTCGACCAGCGCAACGTCGACGCGACCTTTGAGAATCGAGCCCCCGCCGTCCTTGCCCTCAAGACACATAAGTGCATCGAACAGTTCCGCCGGAAAGAGCACCGGGCTCGAAGGCTCACCGTTGCACGCCAAGCGCACCGGATGTTTGCGGCCACGCTCGTCAAATGCACGAACCATAGCCTCAAAAGAATCCGAACTCACGAGCGGCTGGTCGCCCGGCAAAAAGAGGCAACCTTTCCAGTTGCGTTCGACTCCCCACGAAAGGCCCGCACGGACGCTTTCGCTGCGCAGCTCGCCATCGTGCAGCACGCACGGGCAATGCTTGTCCTCGCAAATCTGGGCGACCTCGGGCCAACGCGTCGAAACCACAACGTCAAAGCCCCGGGGAACCGAATCGATGGTCCGGGCAATCAGCGGCTCGCCATAGATATCGGCAAGCATCTTGTTAGAGCCAAACCGCTTGCCCTCGCCCGAAGCCATAATGACGCATCCAAGTTTCATGGTGATACCTCCCCTGAAACCATCGTACCCATAACTCGCGCCGCGGGCATCCACATCGAAAGCGCTTATCCCGCACGCCCGCGATGCAAAAGGGGGCACCCCGCCGGTTGGCAGAGCGCCCCCTTTACATGGCTTACCTCAACCCGGCTTTAGGCCTGGAGCCAACGGGCGGTGTTGCGCTCGTCGAGGGCCTTGAGGGTAGCGGCGGGATCGGCAACCTTCTGCAGGAACATCATGGCAGCGATGGCGTACGGCTTGTAGCTGGCCTCCTTGTACATGCCCACACGGTGCATGTCGAAGACGTCGGCGTTAACCTCGCCGTGCTCGCAGGAGACACCGGAGATGTCGGCGGGCAGCGGGTGCATAAAGATGGTGTCCTGGCCGTTGGCGGTATTCTCCATGAGCTCGGTCGTAGAGCACCAATCCTGATGGGTGGCGTTCTGGGCGAGCAGCTCCTTCTCGAGCGCAGCGATGCCGGCGTCGTCGCCCTCGGCGTACAGGTTGGTGCGCTTCTCCATGGCGGCAAACGGAGCCCAGCTCTTGGGGATCACGATGTCGGCGCCCTCGAAGGCCTCGGCCATGGTGTTGACCTGCTTAAAGGTGGTGCCGGACTCGGCGGCATAGCCCTTGGCGCGCTCGACAACCTCGGGCATGAGGTCGTAGCCCTCGGGGTGAGCAAGGGTGACGTCCATGCCAAAGCGGGGCAGCAGGCTGATCAGCGACTGCGGGCAGGACAGCGGCTTGCCGTAAGAGGGCGAATAGGCCCAGGTGACGGCAACCTTCTTGCCCTTGAGGTTCTCAAGGCCGCCAAACTCGTTGATGAGGTAGAGCATGTCGGCAGAGGACTGCGTGGGGTGGTCGGAATCGGACTGCAGGGAGATGAGCGTGGGACGGTGATCCAGAACGCCGTCCTCGTAGGCCTGCTGCACGGACTCGGAGACCTCGGCCATGTAGGCGTCGCCCTTGCCGATGTACATGTCGTCGCGGATGCCGATGACGTCGGCCATGAAGGAGATCATGGTAGCGGTCTCGCGGACGGTCTCGCCGTGAGCGATCTGGGACTTCTTCTCGTCCAGGTCCTGCAGCTCAAGGCCGAGCAGGTTGGCGGCCTTAGAGAAGGAGAAGCGCGTACGGGTGGAGTTGTCACGGAACAGGGAGACGGCCAGGCCCGAGTCGAAGATCTTGGACGAAACGTTGTTCTCACGCAGCTCGCGCAGGGCGTCGGCGACGATGTAGAGAGCCTTGAGTTCATCGGTGGTCTTGTCCCAGGTGTGCAGGAAGTCGCTGCCGTACATACCCTTAAAATCGAGGCCGTTCAGCTGCTCGACGAGCTCGGTAAACTTAGCGTCCATGGAAATGTCCTTTCTAAAGATGAAACGATCGCAGTGAGTAGATGTGCTCCGGCATGCGCGTGTGGCTAGAACATGCAGAGCACCATGACGAGGACCCGCCACCGTTGAGGAAGCATGGGAGATAACGACCGCGGGCCCCAAGTCAACAGGAGGCGCCGGGGGCATAAACTGTCCCCGGCTCAACAAAATCGAGGAATGGGACTAGTCGATCTTGTTGTTGGTCAGACCGGCGCGGAACACGGTGGCGTCGCCATCGGCCTGGCTCGGATCGTAGAGGTTCAGGGCAGCCACATACATGGCGGCAGCGGTGACCAGGTCGTCCTTGTAGGTGACCTCGTTGGGAGCATGAGCCTGAGACTCGGCACCCGGGCCAAAGCCCACGCAGGGGATGCCGTAGCGGCCCTGGATGGAAACGCAGTTCGTGGAGAAGGTCCACTTGTCGCACAGCGGGCGACCGGTGCGCTTGTCCATGCTGGGCTCGCAGCCGATGCGCTCGTCACCGAACATGGCCTTGTGGGCGTCGACGAGGGCCTTGACGTGCGGAGCGGTCTCCTTGTTGATCCACGTGGGGAAGTAAGCCTCGGTCTCGTAGACCTCGCCGGTCCAGGACGGACGGTCGTACATGTACATGGAGACCTTCACGTCGTCGCCGTACTTCTTGGCAGCCGGCAGGTTGCGGATCTCGTCCAGGCAGGACTCCCAGGTCTCACCGGCGGTCATGCGACGGTCGATGGAGATGGCGCAGGAGTCAGCGACAGCGCAGCGGCTGGGACTGGTGTAGAAGATCTGGCTGACGGTGCAGGTGCCGCGGCCCAGGAAGCGGGCATCCTCGAAGTGCTCGGGGTTGTACTTGGGGTCGAGCATCTTGACGAGACCCTTGATGTCGGTCGACTCGTCGCAGCCGTTGTTGTTGAGGGCGCGGACGTCGGCGATGATGTCGGCCATCTTGTAAATGGCGTTGTCGCCGCGGTCGGGAGCGGAACCGTGGCAGGAGGTGCCGTGAACGTCGACGCGGATCTCCATACGGCCGCGGTGACCGCGATAGATGCCGCCGTCGGTGGGCTCGGTGGAAATGACGAACTCGGGCTTAATGCCGTCCTTGTTGTAGATGTACTGCCAGCACATGCCGTCGCAGTCCTCTTCCTGGACGGTGCCGACGACCATGATCTTGTAGCCCTCGGGGATGAGGCCCATGTCCTTCATCATCTTGGCAGCGTAGGTAGCAGAAGCCATGCCGCCCTCCTGGTCGGAGCCACCGCGGCCGTAGATGATCTCGTCGGTCTCGTAGCCCTCATAGGGATCGGCATCCCAGTTCTCGATGTTGCCGATGCCGACGGTGTCGATGTGGGAGTCGATGGCGATGATCTTGTCGCCCTCGCCCATAAAGCCCATGACATTGCCCAAGCCGTCGACCTTGACCTCGTCATAGCCAAGGCTCTCCATCTCGGCCTTGATGCAAGCGACAACCTCACCCTCCTCGCAGGACTCAGAGGGGTGCGAGATCATAGCGCGCAGGAAGCGAGTCATATCAGCACGATGAGACTCAGCAGCAGCCTTGATAGCGTCGAAATCGAGTTCTTTAGCCATTGTTCTTAACCTTTCAAACGAAGGAATCTACCTGTGAGGTGGCGGAGCGATACCTATTTATTCCGCCCAGTATTAGCAAGTGGGGTATTCGCCTTCCCAGACGATGCGGCGGTACTGGTCGGGATCGGTGTCGCCCTCGGTGGAGAAGCAGAGCACGGAGCTCGTCTTGTCCAGGCCGATGAGTTCCTTGAGCTCGGCGTACTCGGGATCGAGCATGAGGGTCTCGACCAGGCCGGTGGTCACAGCGCCGGACTCGCCGGAGATGACGCGCGGGTCGCCCTTCTCGGGAGCGCCCAGGGTGCGCATGCCGCGAGCGGTGACCCAGTCGGGGCAGGACACGAAGGCGGTGGCGTGGTTGCGCAGGATATCCCAGCCCAGAATGTTGGGCTCGCCGCAGCACAGGCCGGCCATGATGGAGGGCATGTCGCCGTCCACGATGCGCGGGTCGCCGTCGCCGGCGGCAGCGCCCTTGTACAGGCAGGCGGCCGGAGCGCACTCGACCACGACAAAGGTGGGCGGGTTATCGGGATACAGGTTGGTGAAGTAGCCCACCACGGCGCCGGCGAGCGAACCCACGCCAGCCTGGACAAACACGTGCGTCGGGCGGTTGATGGCCATCTCGCGCAGCTGCTCGGCAGCCTCGGAAGCCATGGTGCCGTAGCCCTCCATGATCCAAGACGGGATCTTCTCGTAGCCCTCCCAGGCGGTGTCCTGAACGATGACGCCGCGCTCGCAGGCGTCGGCCTCGGCGGCGGCCATGCGCACGCACTCGTCGTAGTTGACCTCTTCAATGGTCACCGTGGCGCCCTCGGCGGCAATGTTATCGAAGCGGGGCTTGGTGGAACCCTTGGGCATGTGCACGACAGCCTTCTGGCCCAGCTTGTTGGCAGCCCATGCCACGCCGCGGCCATGGTTGCCGTCGGTGGCGGTAAAGAAGGTGGCCTGGCCAAAGTCCTTGGCAAGCTGATCGGAGGTCAGGTAATCGAAGGTGCACTCGGCAACGTCCTTGCCGGTCTCGTCGGCAATGTAGTTGGCCATGGCAAACGAACCGCCCAGAACCTTAAAGGCGTTGAGGCCAAAGCGATAGCTCTCGTCCTTAACGCACAGGTTGGACAGGCCCAGGCGCGCAGCCTGGCCGTCCAGGCGGGCAAGCGGAGTGACGGTATATTGAGGGAACGACTGGTGGAAGGCGCGGGCCTTCTTCACGTGGTCGAGGCTCATGATTCCCAAGTGCTTGTCATCGCTCTTGGGCATCGTGTTGCCCGCCCACTGGATCTTATCGGCCATACGGTGAACTCCTTAAGTCCTCTCTTGCCGGCCCCCGCATACGCGTTTCAGCCCATTCCCATTCATGCGACTGAACTTTTATGTGGATGCCAAACAAAAAGTTTGTTAGCACTGTTCTATCACACTTTTTGATTGGCAAACCTAACAAATTGTTTGTTGCCGTAATCGGTACCTTTTCGCCGACGAACGGTCACATAACGCAGCGACGCTTTCGTTATTTGCGAACAAGTGGGGTTTATGGCAAAGTGAGCCCAAACTAATTTTTAGGAAGGCACCCATGACCCCCGCACAGATTGAGTTTTACAAGCGCCTTGCACACGGTCTGGCGCTCCAGTTTGGCCCCAACTGCGAAGTCGTCGTCCACGACTTGGAGACTGAGGACGTGGACCACTCCATCGTAGTGATCGAAAACGGCCACGTCAGCGGGCGCAAACTAGGTGACGGTCCCAGCCATATCGTGTTTGAGTCCATGCACGAGGGCGCCACCGATGTACACGACCGCGAGCCGTACCTCACTAAAACCACCGACGGTAAGCTGCTCAAATCGTCGACAATCTTTATCCGCAACGACGAGGGCAAGCCCGTCGGCATTTTGGGCATCAACTTTGACATTACGCTCATGAAGGCTTTTGAGCGTTCGCTCGACGCCTTTACCGGCACCGGCGGCACGGGCTACACCGAGCCCGAGCCCATTACCAAGAACATCGGCGACCTGCTCGAGGACCTGCTGCACGAGTGCGAGCAGTTTGTGGGCAAGCCCGCGGCACTCATGACCAAAGACGAGCGCATTCGTGCCATTGGCTACCTCGACCGTCGCGGTGCCTTCCTCATTTCCAAGTCGAGCGAGCGCGCCTGCGAGTTCTTTGGCATCTCCAAGTACAGCTTCTATAGCTACCTCAATGAGGCCAAGGCGGCGGCCGGCGACAAGTAGGCGCTCGCCTGGATTGCCCCTCCCCTTTTGGGCGCGAGTTCTGGAAAGCACGAATCCAAGACCGAGCAGCTTGGGAAGTTCCATATAATCGATGTCATTGGTATTTCGAAAGGATGGAACAGAATGGCGTTGAGCAAGGCATCATGCACCGGTCGCGGATTGATTCCGGCAATTGGTGGACATGTGCACCGCATGTTCGATGAGGGTGAAGACGACCTGTTTTCGCTGAGCCTTGACGACGTGATGGATGATCGCCCGTGGACCGCCGACGAACTCATGGGCGGCGGCGGGGCTCGCCCGTCAAGCCCCAATCCCGCACTTGCGCCTAAATCCGCACCTGCGCCGACTCCTGCGCAGTCGCCTGTTTCGACGCCCGCGCCTACGCCCGCACCCACTTCGGCGCCCACACCCGCTCCCCGCCCCGCAAGCGACCCGTCCGAGACGGCGGCATTTCTCGCAGCAGCGACGCAGGGCAAATCGGCCGACAGCACCGTTATGTACAGCGCCCAGCAGTTGCCCGTTCCTGCGGCACGCAAGCCTCCGGTCGCAAGGCTCGATGAGCCCGTTGCCCATCAGGTCGCCTACGATTCCTGGGCTGCAACCGATCTGGATGAGACCTCTACCGGCATGCCGGCGCTCGATGTTCCAGTTAACCCGCTTTTTGCCGCCAACACGAGCGCCGCGGACTATGAGGGCAGTGCGGCATATTCCGATTATTCCGATGGCTATGCTGGCACCGGTCGCATCGAGACCGAGGATTATGGCACCGCATCGAGCGATTATCTCAACGATCCGTACGCTGCCACGCCTGCACCGGAATATGACCCGGAGGCCGCGTCCGCGCCGGCGTATACCAAAAGCACGGGCGAAGAGCGCTTCGCCGATTATTACGCCAAGGAAAAGGCGCTGCGTTTCTCGGAATTTCCGCAGGCAGTCAAGGTTGCCTTTATCGCCATTGTCATTGCCCTGCTCGGTGTCATTGCGTTTGAGGGATTCCAGCTGTTCCGCGGCCCCACCCAAGCGGAGTCGGAAACCCAGCAAAAAGAGGACGATAACCAGTACCTGGACATCAACACCCTCAAGGGCGACCCCAACGACGAGGACGACGAGTAACAGATGCCGAAAACTGAGGGCCGTAAACCAAATCAAGCGACTCGCGGGATTGTGGGGGCGTAGACGGGCGAATGGGCCATCGACGATTTTGAGCGGGCAAGGGCCGGGAATTAGATTCCCGGCCTTCAACCTAGCACTGCTTTATGAGATCGAGCACCGCAGGAATGTCATCGGCGTTCCGAAGCGCAACGTAAGTGGGTAAGCCCGGGCCAAATCCGCCCTGTGCGCGTTTGTCCTGACACATGTCCTCTGGATCAATTAGGTCGTCCACGCTCTTTGCCAGGCCAACGGCGATCCAACCACCGTTGCTGGTCCTGCCTTCTAGCACGGCATGCAGTTTTCGCTTGCCCGACCTGAGTCCTACATAGTACTTGGCTATATAGGACTCCCACGAAGGATTACCACTCAGAACAGACTCGCGCACCTCATCGAAAAGCTTCTGGTTGAGTCCGCCTTCGGCAAAAGTGGGGTGATTCTCCTGCAGAGTCCAAATAGGCGCCTCGTCAGACTCCCCGCGAGAAGGACGGTACTTGTCGACGACGTCTGCCGGGAGGTCGGGATACTTCCATATCTCGCACGCTTCTTTCGCCAGCTCGTCCGCGCGCTGCCCAATCTCTTCCTCACCCCATTTTTCATGCGAGACAATCGATTTGTTTAGGTAGAGCGGGCTGCACTTAAATCCGACGTCAGGCAGATTGAGCTTGTCCGAGAACGACCGGTTTGAGTACTCCTGGTTGTATCCCGTCAGCGTAAGATTTCCCAAGTTGTTGCACAGCCTGTCGTGGACGTCTTCCCAGTTCTCACCAAGCGATTCCTTCCAGCCGTGCTCATCATCGATCGTCTGGGGCATGATGTGCTCGATCTGGTAATCGTCGGCTGAGATGGGCTCCTTTGGGTGGTGCCAGTTCTCCATGCGTTCCAGGTAATAGCGCTTTTTAGAGAAGCGGTTGTAGCAGTCACGCGTCTTAAACTCCTCGACAAAATGCTCGTCTGTCGGAAAGTATGCGGTCATACCGCTGCTGTGGATAAGGAGCATCGCCGTAACGTACTCCTCGATATCGTCCTGCTGCTCGAGATTGCGATACATGCCGGCAAAGAAATTATTTAGGCCCGTGGTAAGTCTGCCGCAAACCGCTCGCCTGAACAGAAACGACTCGATAGTCTCGCAGATACGTAAAAACGCATTGCGGTCTAGTCCATTCCCCTCGTAAACCGAATAAAGCAACATTAAGAGGGGCCTTATCTGCTTCACGTCGAGGCTTACGATTCTGCCGAACACTCGGCGCAGTCCGTCGTCCTTCTCCTTACCAAGGAACAGACTGGCGTATCTATGTGCATACCCGCGCAGCTCCTTAAGCAGACCCTCGGTGTCACCATCGTAGTCGTCGGCGAAATAGCGCTTAAACTCGTAGTAGGCCTCGTTCTCCTTCGGCATCCTATTGGGAACTTTAAGCCACAGCCAGTACCAGATAAATGCATTGAACTCTTCTTCGCCGCCTTTTCCGAACAAGCGCTCGAGCGGATGCCAGTAACCCTCGTAGAGCTTGGTCTGCTCGTCGTTGGGAAGCGACATAAGAACGTAGTTACGAATGAGGTCGATAGGCGTGAGCGGCTTACCCTTGGAGTTCATGGACTCAAATATGAGCTGGGCATTATCGACGCCAGCGGTGAGCTTAGTGTCGATGACCTGCACGCGGTTTAGCCCCGCCCAAAGCCTTGCAGGGTCGAATGATTTCCCGTGCATCTTTTCACGGAAGAACGCGTGGTTCTCGACAATGCGATCCGATTTTTCATCCGGCACGGGTGACCTAGACACGATGGAGAACAGCGTCTCTTTATCGTCCTGCGAGAGCACCAATTTGTAGCGCGCTAGACCGTTGTAGTCGTCATCGTTAAAGAGGTAGTTCTTCCGCAGCGCCGAAATCTTGAGATCGCCAAGGAAGCCAGCCTTGTCGGGATTACTCTCCAGATAGTCAGCCAAGGCAGCAATCATCAACGAAAACGTCGTCAGACGCTGCTGTCCGTCAATCAGAAGCACTCGCGAGATACTCGTGGCAGAGCTCTCGGACTCGGGGATATAGAGCATCGACCCCACGAAGTGCGATACGCCATCACGGCCAGCGCGCATGACGTCATCCCAAAGCACCTCGCACTCTTTTACGCTCCACGAGTAAACTCGCTGGTACACGGGAATGACAAACTGCATCTTCGCCACGCCCATAAGGTCGAGTAGATTTGCCTCGGTTGCTTTCATTTGCGATTGTCCCCTTTCTTGTTTACGCCGCTTGCGGTCAGTCCTCCACTGAACGAAAGGCGCTAAAGACCAGAGCATCGAAGCACTGGAGCAACCGGGATGCTCATATCGTTAGATTCTACAACGAAAGCAAACACTTACGCCGTCATGGTGGCGCGCGATCGCTGCACGCCACTCCCCAAAATCATACGATGTCAAAAGACTGACACTTGTGTATGCCTTTTGACATTGCCACAGTTTTACGGGCTTCTTGTCTCATATGCCAAGAGCGGATATCTAGATCGCTGCCTCTCCCGCCCAAAGGAGCTCGACAAGAACTGATCGAAGGGCAACTCAGACATCGAGCAAGTCGCCGACCTGCACTCAGCCTCGACAAGTGGCATCGAACACAAGCTCACCGGCATAAAGCTTGCGTTAAAACCAAAACACGTTGCCGCGTCACTCAAAGAGACACACCCGTGGCTGCCCACATCCATAATCCAGGTGTAAAACGCCTGCAGATCGGCCCAGTCCGTAGGAAATGCGGAAAGATCGATGTGCTTTGCCTGGCACTCGGTCAAAAGCTGTCGACGATCTGCCCCGCTCCAACAGACCACCTGGGCGGAGTAGCGACCGATCCAATCGTTGAGCCTTTTCATCACCACGTAGAGAGGATCAGCCATGGCAGTATCCACGGCCGATATCTCCGTGAGCTCGCGGACGGGATACGCAACGCCTTCGGCATATTCCGTCTGCACAAGCTGCGAGAACTCGCCCATCACGTTGCCGTGGTAATCGAGCTTAACAGCGCCGACCTCGATAATCTCGTTACGTAGCCCGCGGCGCTGGCGCTGCTTTGGCACCGGCGCAAACTCAAAGTCCAGCACGATCTGGCGCGCAAAGTTCGTCGCATCGATAGCCGAGATACACGGCGTCTTTTCAGCTGACACGGTTAGGGCCTTTCTCCGTTGCCTGCCGCTTGCTACATAGGCGGCTACATTGCCGTAAGGATAGGTGGCCGCGCGGACATGAAAGCCCGGCGCAATGCCATGCGCCGGGCGCACGCCATGCAGACGGCCCCAAGAGAATCGCCCGCTCTATTCAAATGCATGAAAAAGATTTAGGCCCGGTGACTTGAATCAGCGGTCATCCCGGACCCATCAGAGCTCGTAGAGCTCTTGGTTGCTTTGGTCTCGCTCTTCACGGCGCTTATCGAACTTTCCGAGGCACTCAAGCAGCATTCGAAGCATAACAAGTCGCTGCCATTAAGGCACTGCCCTCTTGACCAAGCAACGGCGCTGCCCAGCTATCACCCTTGGGCTGCCGTCAACTTTATTCTATCCGCGAGCATCTGGTTTACCAAATGGATTTTCGGTAAAGGAAGCACGGCACGCCCGCAAAACCACTACGCCCCAAGTGCCGCCATGGGAATCACCGCCACGCCGTCGTCGCGTGTGTAGGCAATGCTCCCCTTTCCAACCACGACCGCCAAAAACGCCGGCGCGGCATTCTGGGCGGCAGGATTGGAGAGCACTTTCCTCTCCAGCGCCTTGAGATTTCTCGCTCCATCGTCTGCTTTCGCATCACTCAGCTTGACCTCGATGGCTCCCCAGCGCCCGTCGTGCTCAACGATCAGATCGACCTCAAGGCCCTTCTCATCTCGGAAATAATGGACACTG
Source organism: uncultured Collinsella sp. (assembly GCA_902495155.1). GTDB lineage: Bacteria > Actinomycetota > Coriobacteriia > Coriobacteriales > Coriobacteriaceae > Collinsella. The sequence continues at coordinate 9,427 of CABUWD010000017.1, read as the reverse complement.
TTGTCGACACCGCCGTAGGTGGAAAGGAACACGCGCACGTCGCGCAGGACGAGATTCTCAAAGAGCATCCCCAGCGTTTGCATATCGCCAAGCAGCCGCTCAGGGGTAGCCCCCAGCAACGCCGCCGCAAGTGACGGGTCACAGAAGTAGCGCTTGGGGCGCACGCGAACGCGGGCCTTCGAGCGCATGGGCGGCTCCCATCCGCACAGGTCCTCGGTCAGCTTGAGCCTGTTGAAGAGGTCCAAGTACGCAGCGATGGTCCTCTCGTCGGGGCCCGCCTCACCGTACGAGGCGTCCTTTACGAGCGTCTTGTACGTGACAGCCTGGCTCTCGTTCATGGCAAGAGCTCGCAAAAGGCCGTGTGCAAGCTCGGGCGACATGCCCTCGTCCAGCACGTTGACGTCGAGCACCGAGTGCACGTACTGGCTTGCCGTCTCTCGCGCAAGATCTTCCGAAAGCCCAAGATTTGCAGGCCAACCGCCCCTGCAGCACCAGCGGGCGACGTCATCCACCGTGCTCTCGCGACGCTGAGGGGCAAAATCCTCGCCCTTAAAGAGGCTTGCCAGTGACACGAGCGGCTCGCCGTCGCCCGACTCACACAGGGCCATGGGGCGCATTGACAGACAGGCGATCCTACCCGTGCCGGAATGACGAACATGGCTGCGCTCCTCGCTTTTGAGCGCGGTCGAGCCCGTGAGCAAAAGTGTCCCCCGTTCGTTGCCGCTCGCGTCCACGAAACGCCGGGCGGCATCCCAAACCTCGGGCACCTCCTGCCATTCATCGACCAGGTGTGGCGCATCGCCGATGAGCGCCAGGCTTGGGTCGACCTCTGCCGCCGCACGCTGCGCAGGCTCATCGAGCCTGGAGACGCTCGCCGAGCGAGAGAGCGCCGTCCAGGTCTTGCCGCACCATTTGGGGCCGTTGATCTCCACACAGCCAAACGCCCGCATAAGGGTGTCGAGGCGCTCCTCTATGAGCCGGGGCCTATATCCCTTTTGGGTCAATCTCTTTGGTGCATCCATAGACGGCCGTCCCTCTCTATCACGCGATATGCGAAATTACGCCATTCTCAATGCTGATTTTACGCTACTTTCAATGTAGTTTTTACGCCATGACAGATGTAGTTTTTACGCCATTTTCATTGAAGGTTTTACGCTTGACATCCTTAGCGCGACCCATTCCGAGCATCACATCAGAGCGTGCTTGGTTATCTCCGCTCGCACATCTCGGCAAACGAAATCAGCTTGGCATCTCCCCTGCTCGCCGCAGCTTCCTGACATCCTTGCGTAAAGCCTCGCTTCGAGAAGATCGCATAGCTTTTATGCTGCCGCCTAAAGAGCTCGCTTCGGTATACGAGCTTTTGCAGCACGTCTTCGCCCGCCGGTTCATTGCGCCATTTGCACTCCGCAAACAGCGCAGTGCCCTCGCCATCGTCAACAATCAAGTCGATTTCTTCCTGCGTATGCGTGCGATTATCCGTCCCCCACCAGCGCCCAACGCTTGCCGGAACCACATCAAGCTGGCCCGCCCGCGCGAGTTCGTACACGTATTGTCTGCATATAAGCTCAAAGACCGTACCCATGTAATCCGATACGTGCGGCTCAATGCGCTCATACGCCATCTCGGCCATATCGTTTTGAATCAGCCCGATGTTCTGCGAAACAAACTTGTACCAGAACCTAAACATCTGATCGCTCAGCAGATACACGGCTCGCTTATTGCTCGTCTCGTTTAGGGGCAGCTCGCGCTCGACAATCCCAAGCGACGCCAGCTTATCCACATAGCTCTTTACGTTGCTCGCAGGGATTCCCGTAGAGCTCGCAATCTCCGAGATCTTCGAGCGCCCCTGAGCAATTGCTTGCACGATCGCATCATATTGCTCGGGATTGCGGCACTCCTGCAATAGCAGGTTACTCGGCTCCTCAAAGAGATAGCCCGTAGGAGTAAGAAAAAGACGTTTGATGTTGTCCTTGAGCGGTGCGGCAGGATCGACTTTCTCGATATATGCAGGAATGCCACCCGTCATGCCATAGCAAACTGCAGCGTCTTCGCGACCCATGCTCTGCCACAGGCCGAGGGTCGTCATAAAATCGAGCGGCATGATCTTAAACTGGGCCGTACGCCTACCGTATAGCGGACTCTCGTAGCCCAACACCTGCTCTTCCATAAACGAAAGCGACGACCCGCACAGGATAAGCATAAGCTTGGTCTCTTTGTACAAGTGATCGATCTTGTCTTGCAGCAACGAGCTGATCTCGGGATTCGATTGGGCGAGATAAGGATACTCGTCGATCACGACAATCAAACGTTCCGTGCGAGCCATGGTGGCCAATGCATCGAACGCTTCGTCAAAACTACGAAACGACACGCCTGCAGCACCAACCGAGTCTGCAAGTATCGCCTGGCTAAAGCCGTGCAGGTTTGCCTCTGCATTGGTACGACGAGCTTGAAAGTAAATAGCCTTCTTGCCTTGGATAAACTCTGTGATAAGACGCGTTTTGCCCACGCGACGGCGGCCGTAAATCACAGGCATCTCAAAGGAGCCCGTGCCATACAGTCGATTGAGCTCGGACATTTCCACTGTTCTTCCGATAAACATAGGGCCATCCTTCCTTTACGTTATAGCTAGCTATATTATACCTTCCTATAATATAGCTAGCTATAACGTAATTCGACAAGCGGTGCACACGAAAGGGGCGGTACACCACCGCACGTGGACCGTTCCGGAAACGGTATCCCACTCTGGGGCCGAAATCTGGGACACAGTTTCCGCTTGAGGGCTGTTCCGGAAAGCGCGTCCCATTCCGAGCGGCAATTCCGGGTCACGGTTTCCTCAGGTACAAGATGACGATCCTCCGCCCTTATCACATGCCTTCAAATATGCGATCCAGAAACACAAAACAGCAGATAGAATGCTCTTTTTCAAAAAGTACACGTCTCGAAACTTACCAAGACTTCATATCTAGCTACCGTTCACGGGTGCCGATTACCACCCACCGATTCAAACAAGAAATATGTCGCCAAAAGCAGGTCATCTACCTGCATGGTTAGATTTTGGTCAGCTTTTGGTCAGCTGAGCGGCAAGTTCCAGCTGATACGTTTTTGCTACCCAAAAGGAGGCGGTAGCTCATGACCCATTGCAATGACCAACTCATCGACCAGCTGTTGAACCAAGCCGAACAAGAGGGGCGCTGCCTGATTCCCCCGAGCACGGCGATCCGAAAAGCGCTCCTTCGGCGCACCGGCGGCACGGTTGTCTCGCCCATTCCGGGGTTGTTTGCGCGAAAAACGCGCTGGGATGAACTCAACCGAGCGCAACGCCATTGCGAGATTATCCGCGCCCTTGCGATCATCCATCCCGATTGGACGTTCTGCTCGTTTTCGGCAGCTTGCCTGCTGGGGCTCGAGGTCTCGTGGCGACACCTGAATGTCGTGCATGTTTGCAGCTCGACAAAGCCGTCGGCTCGTCCGGGCGCACATATTCAGCGACACCAGATTGAGCCGGCCGGAGCAATACGCAGAGCCGGCATATCGGTAACGCCGCCCATCCAAACGGCCACAGATTGCCTGCTGCAAACTGGTTTTGTCGACGGCATGCCCATTGCCGATTCGGCGATCTCAAAGCTCGGCCTTGCGCGGGAACAGCTGATGGAGGCCGTTGAGCAACGAGCGACTGCCCGCAATGGTCGCGCGATTCGTACGGCTCTCACAACGCTTCGATATGCCGACGCCCGCGCCGAGAGCGGCGGGGAATCGGTCGCCCGAGCCGTCATGATCGAGACGGGCTTTGCGCCCGACTGGCTTCAATACGAGTTGACGGACCCCTTCGATTCGGCCAAGCCCATACGAACGGACTTTGCCTGGGAGCGCCAGGCGCGGGAACTCACGCTGGGCGAGCTCGACGGGCTCATCAAATATACCGACCAGACCATGCTGGCCGGACGCACCACCGCCGAGGCGCTCGTTGCCGAACGACAGCGCGAAGCGCACCTATCGCTCTACGGTCACCCTCTGCTGCGCTTTACCATGAACGAGGTCCGCTCGGCAGGAATGCTCGCCAAAAAGCTGCAGACGGCAGGCATCCGGCAGACCGCGCTGCCGACGTGGCTCAACGAGGTGGACCTGTAGGAGCTGCTAGGCCACGCATCGCCGAATCGCATCCCCCCCTATCTGGGCCGCATTTTCCCAACGGCCACGCTGGCGGAAAGCGCGTCCCAGTTCGGACACTCAAAACGGGATGCACTTTCCGTATGGCGGGCCTAGCGGAAAGCGTGTCCCGGAATCCAGCCTCGGAACGGGACAGGCTTTCCGGTTGAGTCCTTCAGCGGAAACCGCATCCCGGAATAAACGCTCAAACTGGGATGCACTTTCCAAACGGCCGGCCAGCGGAAAACACATCCCATTCTGAGGCACGATTCCGGGACGCAGTTTCCGCTTGAGGCTTCAACCGGAAAGTGCATCCCATTCTGGAGCCGAATTCCGGGACACAGTTTCCGCATGCGGAGGCGCTCCAAACAAAAGGCCCCGGCTCGCGATGGAGCTGGGGCCAAAGGCGCAGCATATACAGTTGATGTTGAGCGCGAACAGCTCGTCAACAATGGCCGTCCACGCTCTACCCTACCCGCGGCGACGGGCGCGGCTGTACGGCGTATCCACCATGGGCAGATCCGGACGCAGCTTGCCGTCAAATGCGCGATAGGCGTTCTGTACGGCGGGCGCCGTGGGAATCGTTGCGATCTCGCCGATGCCCTTGCCGCCGTATGCCACGGGCAGCAGTTCGTCCTTCTCCACGTAGATGGCGTGGATATCCGGAATCTCGGGCGCGCGGAACAACCCGAGCGTGCCGTACCTTGCCTGGGGCACGCAGTCCTTGAGCGGCCAGTCCTCGGTAAGCGCATAGCCCATACCCATGAGCACGCCGCCTTCGATCTGACCCTGGATGGAGATGGGGTTGACCACCTTGCCGGAATCGTGCGCGGCATAGACCTCGCTCACGCGGCCGTCATCATCCAAAATGACCACATGCGTGGCAAAGCCGTAGCAGATGTGGCTCTTGGGATTGGGAACATCCGCACCCAGCTTGTCGGTCGGCTCCAGGTACACGTAGCCAAACTCACATCCCTCGAGCGCCTTGATGGCTGCCGCGGGATCCTGAGGATGCATACCCTGGCCGGCGACGAGTTCCTGTGTGCGCAGCTGATAGGCGCGACCGTCGTCGTACTCGATCTTGACGCCGTCGCCATGCGCGCTCACCGGGGCGGTAGGCGCAGGCTTGCCGGCCTCGATGTCAAGCATGGCATCGCGCAGCAGGAAGGCGGCACCGCGCACGGCCTCGCCGGTCACGACCGTCTGACGCGAACCAGACGTGGTGCCGGAGTCGGGAGCGTTCTCGGTGGAGCACTCGCCGTTGGCAATGCAGCGAAGCGGCAGGCCGCATGCCTCGGCAACGTCCTGCAAAAAGACGGTGTTGCAGCCCTGGCCGATGTCGGACGTGGCGGCATAGACCACAGCCACGCCGTCCTCGATGCGAATCTTGCAGCGGCCGGCATCGGGCAGGCCCACGCCCACGCCGGCGTTCTTCATGGCGCAGGCAATGCCGGCGTGTCCGGGATGCGCATAGTAGGCATCCTTGACCTCGAGCAGCGTCTCCTTCAGCGCCGTGGAGCAATCGGCAATTTGGCCGTTGGGCAAAACCTCGCCCGGCTCGATAGCGTTTCGGTAACGAATCTCCCACGGATCCAGGCCGACCTTCTCTGCCAGCAGGTCGATCAGGCTCTCGAGCGCAAACTCGGACTGGCAAACGCCAAAGCCGCGGTACGCGCCGGCGGGCGGGTTGTTGGTGTAGTAGCCAAAGCCGCGAATGTCGGTGTTCTGGTACTTGTAGGGGCCGACGGCATGCGTGCAGGCACGCTCGAGCACCGGGCCGCACAGCGACGCGTAGGCGCCGGTGTCAAAGTTGATCTCGCAGTCCAGACCGGTAAAGTTGCCCTCGGCGTCGCAGCCCAGCGTAAAGGTGCCGTCCATGGCGTGGCGCTTGGGATGGAACGCGAGCGACTCGGCGCGCGTGAGTTTGCACTTCACGGGACGCTGGAACTTATATGCGGCGAGCGCGGCCAGGTGCTGGATGGACACGTCCTCCTTGCCGCCAAAGCCGCCGCCCACAAGCATGGTCTCGACGACCACGCGCTCGGGCTCGTTGTCCCAGCCAAACATGTGGGCACACTCTTTGCGCGTGTCGTAGGCACCCTGGTCGGTCGACTGCACCTTGACGCCGTTCTTGTACGGGAAGGCGACGGCGCACTCGGGCTCCAAGAAGGCATGCTCGGTAAAGGGCGTGGTAAAGCGCTGCGTCACGGTAAACGCGCTTTCTGCCAGCGCCTTGGCGGCGTCGCCGCGCGTCACGTGACGGCTCTGGCACACGTTGTCCTTGAGCTCCACCGTGTTGCCAAAGGCAAAGAAGCTGTCGTGCAGGCGCGGGGCGTCGGCAGCCTTGGCCTCGACAATGTTGCGCACGGGCTCCAGCGGCTCGTAGTCAATCTTTACGAGCTTCTTGGCCTTCTCGAGCGTCGCCTCGTCCTCGGCAACCACCAGCACGATGGCGTCACCCACGCAGCGGGTGATATCGCCCTGGGCGATCATGACGTCCCAGTCCTGGATAAGGTGGCCGACCTGGTTGACCGGCACGTCCTCGGCGCGCAGGATGCCCACCACGCCGGGCAGGGCCGCGGCCTTGGAGGTGTCGATGGAGAGCACACGGGCGCGCGGATACTTGGAGCGCACGGCGCTGGCATAGGTCAGGCCCGGTTGATCGAGCCCGTCGATGTCGTCGGGGTACTTGCCCTCACCGAGCACCTTCTTGCGCACGTCGATACGGAAAGCGCGCTTGCCCACGCCGTAGTCATCGCCGCGCTCCAGGTCCTCGTCGATCTGCTTTTCGCCGCGGAGCACCGCAGCGGCCAGCGAGATGCCCTCGATAATCTTTTTGTAGCCGGTGCAGCGGCAGACGTTACCGCGAATGGCGTACTTGATCTGCTCCTCGGTGGGCTCGGGGTCCTCGGCGATGAGCGCTGCACCCGCCATGACCATGCCGGGAATGCAAAACCCGCACTGCACGGCGCCCACGGCGCCAAAGGCGTACACAAAGGCCTCGCGCACGTCCTCGGGCAGGCCCTCGACGGTCACGATGTTACGACCGGCGGCAAGAGCGGTGGTCAGCACGCACGCCTTGACGGCCGTACCGTCCACATGGATGGTGCAGGTACCGCAAGCACCTTCGGAGCAGCCGTCCTTGGCGGAATGGATATGCAGGTCGTCGCGCAGGTAGCGCAGCAGCGGTTTATTCTCCGTCGTCGTGCGCTCGACGCCGTTAACGGTAAAAGTGAATTCCTGTGCCATGGTGATTCCCTTCTACACGCCGGCGGCAATGCCGGTGCGATCGTGGATGGCGCCATGCGGACAGACGACGGCGCACATGCCGCACGACAGACAGTCCGTGCCGTCGATATGGGCGCAGTTGTCCTCGATGCGGATAGCGCCGGCAGGGCACTTTTTGGCGCACATGCCGCAACCGATGCAGCTCGTGTCGCAGATCTTGCGCGCAATAGCGCCCTTATCGGTGTTGTTGCAGCGCACCAGAATGTTCTGGTAGCCGGGGACGAAGGCAATCACGCGCTGCGGGCACGCCACGCCGCACAGGCCACAGCCCGTGCACTTGGAGCGGTCCACGCGGGCGATGCCATCGACCAGCGCAATGGCGCCGTGGGGGCAGGCCGTGACGCAGGCGCCACAGCCAATGCAGCCTTCGCTGCAGCGGGCATCGCCGCCTGCGGAGGCGCAACCGCTTCCGCAGGCAACGTAGGCCACGTTATGTTGAATGGATTTGGCCATAAGAGACTCGCCTATTTCTTAAGAAGGTACGAATAGTTGTCGCGCACAGCCCTGATGGTCAGGCGGACGGCCTCGGGAAGACCGGTGTTGACGGCATCGACCGAGACGGTGCGGACCGTGCCTGCGACGCGAACCTTAAAGTGGGCCTCGTCCACGGCCAGGAAGCCCTCGTTCTCGGAGTTCTCCATGTCCTCCTCGCTCCAGAACAGGGTGAGCTTGTCCTTGTAGGGACGACCCTCCTGGTAAGGGCAGAACACGGCGCAGTTGCCGCACTCGTTGCACATGCCGTCGACATGGACGACCTGATGCTTGGCCAGGCCCGGCACCTTAATTGCCACGTTGGCGCGGTTGGGGCACACGTCGCAGCAGACCTCGCACACCGAGCCGCAGCCCAGGCAGCGGGTCTTGGTGCAGTTGCGCTTGTCGCGGCACAGCGACCCCTTGCGCTCGTAGCAGGTGTCCTCGCGACCGGCCTGCTCGTTGCAGTCGGCGTACTTGTTAAAGTCCACGCCAGCGATGGCACGGGCGACCTCGGCGGCATCGGCGATAGCCTCGACCACGGTGGCCGGACCGCGACGGCAGTCACCTGCAGCCCAGACGCCCTCAACGCCGGTGGAGGTGGCGGCAAGGCGGCCGCGACGGTCGTGCTCGACGCCCACAGCATCGTACAGGCTGGCATCGATGCCCTCGCCCACGGCACAGATCACCGTGGTGGCGGGCAGCTCGACGGTCTCGCCCGTGGCGACGGGGCTGCGACGGCCGCTTGCATCCGGCTCGCCAAGCTCCATAACGTCGCAGGTCAGCACGGCGCCGTTGAGCGCCTTGGGCGCCAGCAGCTCACAGAACTCAACGCCGTCGGCAAGAGCAAGATCAAGCTCTTCCTCGTCGGCGGGCATCTGCTTCTTGGTGCGGCGATACACCAGGCGCACGTTCTTCACACCAGCCAGGCGCTTGGCCACGCGGGCAGCATCCATGGCGGTGTTACCGGCGCCGATGACCACGACGTCCTCGCCCAGCTCGAGCTTCTCGCCCTTCTTGGCGGCCTCGAGGAACTCCAGCACGTCGAGCTCGGCACCCTCGCCCAAGCCCGCAGAGCCGGGCATCCAGGCACCGGTGGCCACGACCACGTCGGTAAAGCCCTGGGCCTTGAGCTCTTCAATGGAATCCACGCGAGCGTTGAGCTGCACCTTGGCGCCAAAGGCCAGGCAGAGCTCGGCATCGTGGGAGATATCGTCGCTCGCAATACGGAACTCGGGGATCACGTGGCGGACCACGCCGCCGAGCGAATCGCGGGCCTCAAAGATAGTGACGGGCACGCCGGCACGCGTCAGGAAGAACGCCGTCGCCAGACCGGCCGGGCCGCCACCGATAACGGCAACGTTGTGCTCGCCGTCGTTGGCAATGGCCTGGGCGCGCAGCTTGGGCAGCACGGCGGTCATGGCCTCGCGGGCAGCCTTGAGCTTGCTGGCGCGAATCTGGGCACCCTCGGGCTCGTAGAACGCACGCTCGCAAGCGCGGCCGCAGGGATGCGGGCAGATGG
>CABUWD010000016.1 GCA_902495155.1 uncultured Collinsella sp. | reverse complement strand
CGCCGCAGGTAGAGGACGGACAGCGAGCGGGTCGCATTTGAGACAAGGTGACGTGAAACGAAAGGGCGCTGACCTTCTGGTCGCGCCCTTGAAGTTGAACGTCAGATTGTCCAAATGCGGCCCGCGCAGCGTCGAGCAGTTACGGCGTTTGGTAAAACGCCGTAACTAACGTGCTCCGTACTGCTCGTAGTAGGCGTCGATGGCGGTCTTAAGCTCATCGTCAATGACAACCTTGCCGTCGATCTCGTGGTTGTAGAGGGTCTCGACGACCTCGGCCATGGAGACGATGCTCGCGACGGGGAAACCGTACTTGGCCTCGATCTCCTTCTGCGCGGTGGTCACACCGCCCTTGCCGACCTCCATGCGGTTGAGGGACACGATCAGGCCCTTGATCTCGACATCGGCAGCAGCCTTGACCTTGGGATAGGTCTCGTCGATGGACTTGCCGCTGGTGGTAACGTCCTCGACCATGACCACACGGTCGCCGTCCTTGGGCTCATAACCCAGCAGGTTGCCCTTATCGGCACCGTGGTCCTTGGCCTCCTTGCGGTCGCAGCAGTACTTGACCTCCTTGCCGTACAGCTCGTGGTAGGCAATTGCGGTCACGACGGCCAGCGGAATACCCTTGTAGGCCGGTCCAAACAGCACATCAAAGTCGTCGCCAAAGTTATCGTGGATGGCCTGGGCGTAATACTCGCCCAGCTTCTTGAGCTGATAGCCCGTCACGTAAGCGCCGGCGTTCATAAAGAACGGGGACTGACGGCCGCTCTTGAGCGTAAAGCTGCCGAACTTAAGGACGTCGGACTCGACCATAAACTTGATGAACTCTTGCTTGTAAGCCTCCATGCGGGCTCCTCTCGTAATCGCGTACGTGCCTTCCAGTTTAGCGCAGGCGAAGCGTCGATGCGGGCGCGCTTTGGGGCCACGGCATTCTGTAAAGGCTTTGTCAGGGGGAATGGTTTTCCGAACAATGGGGTTGACATGTCAAACCCCCTCATCAAGAATACGGGCGGATTAAAAAGGGGTACGAGATACCCAAAGCGCGCTGCGCTCAGCCTTTAGGAGGTGTGCCATGGAAGGCAGTCCTAGTCGAAAAACCTGCATGTCGCCCTCGGCACGCCGCGAGGACTCCGCACACGCATAAACGCCACCGGCAGATCGCCAAAACCACCGCAAAGGCGCGCTGCACCCTTTGTGGGCTCAAGAGCTTGACGTGAGCGACATCTAGGTTTTTTGAAGCAAATACGACACGTACGCTAACTCCCCTCAACAAGGAGGACCCTATGCTGATGCTCAAAACCGTCACGGTACTCGAAGCCATCTCCAAGCGCCGCCGCACGGCGCGCCCTGCCGCTCATACCGGCCTGTCCAAGAACACCATATTCGCCGCCACCCATAGTGCCGAGGACGCCCTCGTACTGCTTGACGCCACGGCAAACGGCCTCACCGTCGAGCAGGCAGCTGAGCGCCTGAACGCCGTCGGCCCCAACACCATCGAGGCAACGACCAAAACGCTCGCCCGCCGCATCGCCGACGCGTTCATCGATCCCTTCGCCGGCATCCTCGCCGCGCTCGCACTGGTCTCGCTCTACATCGACGTGCTCGCCGTGCCCGAACCGCAGCGCGACCCCTCCACGGTCATCGTCATCGGCACCATGCTGCTGGTATCGGGCGGCATGAAGTTTATCCAGGAAGCCCGCAGCGGCAATGCGGCCGAGGCCCTCAAGGACCTGGTCTCCAACACTTGCACCGCCCTGCGCGACGGCGAGCGCATCGAGATCCCCTTCGACGAGCTCGTCCCCGGCGATGTAATCCGTCTCTCTGCCGGCGATATGGTGCCGGCAGATGCCCGCATCATCACCGCGCGCGACCTGTTTGTGATCGAGTCCGCACTCACCGGCGAGAGCGAGGCCGTCGAGAAGACCACCGCCGTCACCGTCGTCGAGGGCGCCGACGGCTCCGCACTGCCACTCTCTGCCTGCAAGAACATCGTCTTTACCGGCACCTCCGTGCAAAACGGCGCCGCCATGGCGCTTGTCGTTGCCACCGGCTCGGGCACCTACCTGGGCGGCATCGCCAAGATGCTCAACGGGCGCGGCGAGAAGAGCGCGTTCGACCGCGGCGTCTCGAGCGTCTCGATGCTGCTGGTGCGCCTGATGCTCGTCATGGCGCCGGCAGTCTTTGCCATCAACGCCGCCACCAAGGGCAACGTCATCGACGCGCTGCTGTTCGCCACGAGCGTGGCCGTGGGCATCACGCCGCAGATGCTTCCCGTCATCGTGACCACGAGCCTGTCGCAGGGCGCCAAGGACCTCGCCCGTCGCCAGGTTATCGTCAAGGAGCTGCCGGCGATTCAAAACCTCGGAGCGATGGACGTCCTGTGCTGCGACAAGACCGGCACCCTCACCGAAGACCGCATCGTGCTCGAGCGCTACCTCAACACCGATGGCAACGAGGACGCGCGCGTGCTGCGCCATGCGTTTTTGAACAGCTTCTTCCAGACCGGCCTCAAAAATCTTATCGACCTGGCCGTAATCGACCGTGCCGATGTGACGCCCTCGACCGTCGCACCCGATTCCATGCTGGGCCAGAGCCTGCGCGACCGCTACACCAAGGTCGACGAGGTTCCCTTCGATTTCTCGCGCCGTCGCCTGAGCGTAGTTGTCGCCGACGCCCAAGGCAAAACCCAGATGGTTACCAAGGGCGCTGCCGAGGAAATGCTCGAGATCTGCTCCTTTGTCGAGATCGATGGCATCGCTCAGCCGCTCACCGACGAGAAGCTCGCCCAGATTCGCAAGCAGATCGCCGGACTTAACGCCGAGGGCCTACGCGTAATTGCCGTGGCGCAGAAGACCAATCCGCGCTGCGTGGGCGAGTTTGGCATCGCCGACGAGTGCGACATGGTGCTGATGGGCTTTTTGGCCTTCCTCGATCCGCCCAAAGCAAGTGCCGCGGGCGCCGTCGCCACCCTCGAGGCCAAGGGCGTGGCGGTCAAGGTCCTAACCGGCGACAACGACCGCGTCGCCGCCACCGTCTGCGAGCAGATTGGTATCGATGCGAGCAACGTCTTGCTCGGCTCCGAGATCGATGCGCTCGATGACGCCGAACTTGCCAAGCGCGCCGAGAAAACCCACCTCTTCGCCAAGCTCTCGCCGCTGCAGAAGGCGCGCCTGGTACGTGTCATGCGCGAGATGCTCGGCCACACCGTGGGCTTTATGGGCGACGGCATCAACGACGCCGCCGCCATGCGTGCGAGCGATTGCGGCATCTCGGTCGATTCGGCCGTCGATATTGCCAAGGAATCCGCCGATATCATCTTGCTTCAGAAGGACCTGGGCGTGCTCGAGCGCGGCATCATCGAAGGCCGCCGCACTTACGGCAACCTGCTCAAGTACCTCAAGACCACGGTGAGCTCCAACTTTGGCAATGTGCTGTCCGTGACCGTCGCGAGCCTGTTCTTGCCGTTTTTGCCCATGAGCGCCCTGCAGCTGGTACTGCTGTCGCTGGTCTACGAGATCGTGTGCATCGCACTGCCGTGGGACACCGTCGATGACGCCTGGACTGCCCGCCCGCGTGCCTGGGACGCCGCATCCATCAAGGGCTTTATGCTCGAGCTGGGCCCCGTGAGCTCGCTGTTTGACATCGTGACCTTCGCCGCGCTCTTCTTTGTCGTGTGCCCCGCCGCCGTGGACGCAAGCTGGTCCGAGCTTGCCGCCGCAGGCGACGTCGCGGGTATGGCGACCTTTGCTGCGCTCTTCCAGAGCGGCTGGTCTGTCGAGTCCATGTGGTCGCAGACACTCGTGGTCCACATGTTGCGCTCCCCGCATCTGCCGAGCCCGCGCGACCACGCCGCGCCCGCATTGTGCGTTCTTACCGTGCTGGGCCTGGCGCTCGTCACCTGGCTGCCGGCAAGCCCCATCGCCGATGTGCTCGGCCTCATGCCGCTGCCCACGAGCTTTTTTGGGCTGCTCATTGGCATCGTTACCGCCTATATCGCGCTCACCCAGCTGGCAAAGTGCCGCTACATTGCCCGCCACGGCGAGCTGCTGTAGCAAGTAGACGGAAAACACCCTGCCAGCTGCCGTTGCCACTACCACAGCTGCCAACGCCGCTGCCGCTGCCTCTGCCGCCGCCGCAGTCTATCCCCCCAGCAGTTGCGGTGAAATAGTTCCTGTTTAAAGCCCCGTGACTTTAATTTAGGGACTATTCCACCGCAACTTATTGGGAGGTTAGCTAGTCCTTGGGTGTCCAGGACCAGAAGAAGTTGATAAGGGCCACACGCGAGGCGGTACCGGCCTTTTTGTTGATCGAGGAAATGTGGCGATAGAGCGTGGAGCGCGAAAGAAAGAGCGTTGTGGCGATGTCCTGAACGCTCTGGTCCGAAACGACCAAGACCTCAAGAATATCGCGCTCGCGCTCTGTAAGCCCAAAGGTGGCGACGAAGGCATCAAGGCGTTCATCGGACGTGAGCTCCGCTGCCTCCACGGGCTCGGGGTCGGAGCATGTGGGCGCAAGATCCCCACCAAGATCGTCGGTGGCAAGCGGCAGTCCGTCCCGCATCGCGGCATCATCGGCTCGTTGCCCCAACTGCCCCAGCAGCGTAATCGCAATGCCCACAAACATCACGAGCGCCGCACCGACCGCAGCCAGCACATTTTGACTCGAGATAATCGCCACTGCCGGCGCCGTCACGAACATCGAGCACACGTTGTTGACGACGCGACCCATGCACGGCCAAAAATATGACCAGCGCGCATAGAGCGAGACGGCGGCATATTTTGTGGTAAAGAACACCACGAAAAAGCCCGAGCCCAGATAAAAGATGATCGTGGCAGCAAGCTCGTTGCCGCCATTGCCATCGACGATGAGCACAAAGAACGAAAGCGTGGACAGTATGGCGGCACATGTCATGCCGATATTCATATACGAGCGGCCGTGCAGGTCAAATAGTGCGCCAGCGACCAACGAGCTCACGACAAGCAGCAGGCGCGGCCAATCGCCCAAATCGACGGCTCCGACAGCATGCAGGGTCGTGAAGCCCGCGTTGAGAGCGGCGAATACGCCGGAAAGATACGCCGTCGCCACGGTCAGGCGAACTACGGCGCGACGGAATGCCGCCTTTGCCTCGGGATCGTCATGCCACTTGGCGCCATATTCCAGAGCATCTACCGAAAGCCCGGCAGCACTGGGTTCAAAGTTGGGATTGGACTCGTCGCGCAGCTTGGCGCGTCGGGCACCGTGGAGCAACGCCACCTGCGCGATCGCGCAGACGACCAGAACAGCCTGCTGAGGAATGCCGGCAGGCATCACCATGTGGTTGAGCACCTGCACCAGAACGCCCATGGCGTAGGAAAGTGCAGCCGCACGCGCCAAGCAGGGCGTCCGTGCAAAGCGCCGCGCAAAGTTTGCATGGGCAGTCGATCCGCAGTAGCCCAGCGCGCAGCACGCCACCAAACCGCCGGCAATGATCACCTCAACCTGAACCGCCATAATCAACAGCAGCAATGCCGCCACCAGCAAAACGCCCGTGACGTCACTCGTTGCGTCGATAGCATGGGGACGGCGATAGTACAGAATGGGACGCACAAAAAAGCCAATCACGCTCGCGCCGATGACAAGGCTCTCATAAATAACGACCTCGTTCGGAGACACGAACTCGGCCATGCGCACATCAAAAAGATACTCGCACGCCAAAAACGTGAAGAAGAACAGCGCCAGGCATATAATCTCCCGAATGCCCCGACGCAAATATGCGGTTGTGTCTCCCATGCCCCTCATGGTTAACCCCCAGCCGCTCAATTGTCTGGAAATCTATTTTAATAAAGAACAAGTCTCAATATCGAAGCCAGGCTCGAAATGCTGCCAATTCGACCCCAACCGTCCACATCACGCCGCGATTTTGAGCCGCATGGACCAGAAGGGACACGCGCGACCTCTAGCTCGGCCAGGAGTGTCTCCAACTACCACTCATTTAAGTACGTCCCCAATGAGTGGCCGAAGAGTGTCCCCGGCGTCCAATCAAAAAATGGGCCATGTGTCCCAGTTGTGGAGACTCCTTGAGCCGTCTGGGTATCGCGAAGGATCGCGCGCTCGCCCATCATCAAAAGTGACACACGCTACCAGTTGATGGGAGGCAGCCATGGGCTTCTTTGACAAGATGTTCGAGAAGAAAGAGTGCGCGATTTGCGGTACCGAGCTGGGACTTCTAGGTAAGACAAAAATCAATGAAGGCTACCTGTGCAAAGAGTGCGCCGGCAAGCTCTCCCCCTACTTTCACGGCTATCGCTCCAGCACCGCGGACGATATCCGTGAGCAACTCGCCTACCGCGAGGCCAACGCCGAGCGCCTGTCTTCGTTCAACCCCACGCGCACGCTTTCTGCCGGGCGCACCAATATTATGCTCGATGAGGACGCGGGCCTGTTGATCATCACTTCGCAGAGCCGCTGGCGCGACGCCAATCCCGACATCATCGAGTTCTCGCAGGTACTCGGCTGCGATATGGATATCGACGAGCATCGCACCGAGATCTATCGCGAGACCAAGGACGGCGAGCGCGAGAGCTACAACCCGCCGCGCTACGACCTGGATTACGACTTTAACCTGACCATCCACGTCAACACGCCGTACTTTACCGAGATCAACCTGCGCGTGAACGACTCCACCATCGATCAGCGCGGCTCCATCGAATACCGCGAGGCCAAGCGCCAGGCAACCGAGATCCGCGACGCGCTGGTGCAGCTGCGCCAGGAGACGCGCGACAGCGTCGTGGCCGCCAAGGCCCCCAAGACCGCGGTGACCTGCCCCTTCTGCGGAGCCACCACCATTCCCGATGCCAGTGGGCGCTGCGAATACTGCGGCGGCGCCATCGGCGCATAGCCTCCGGCAGCGAAAGGACCGATCATGGCCTTCGAGAGCGTTAACTATCAGTGCCCTGCCTGCGGTGGCCCCTTGCATTTTGCAAGCGCCGAGCAAAAGCTCGTCTGCGACTACTGTGACTCGCGCTTTGAAGTCGAAGAAGTCGAGGCCCTCTATCGCGAGCGCCAGGACAAGGCAGATGCCAAAGCCGATGCCGCAGCCGCGGCCCCCAAGCCTGCTGTCGACGATGCCGTGCAGGAGCTGGCTCAAAACGCCGGTTACATCTGCTCGTCGTGCGGCGCCGAGCTCGTGTCCGACGGCACCGTCGCCGTCACCACCTGCCCGTACTGCGGCAACTCCGCCGTGGCGCCCGGCCAGCGCTCTGGCGACTTCTCGCCCGACCTGGTAATTCCGTTTAAGCTCGGGCACGACGACGTCACGGCCGCACTCAAGGAACACTACAAGGGCAAGATCTTGCTGCCCAAGAGCTTTGTCACCGGCAACCACATCGACGAGGTCCAAGGTGTCTACGTGCCGTTTTGGCTCTACGGTGCCCGCGTTGACGGCGAAGTGTACTTTGACGCGACCAACGAGACCGTGACCGAGGAATCCGACCGCACCGTCACGACCACCGACCACTACGATGCCTATCGCAAGGGCAATATCTCGTTTAAGCGCGTGCCCGTCGACGGATCGTCCAAGATGCCCGACGGCCACATGGACGCCATCGAGCCGTTTGACTACGGCGCACTGCGTCCGTTCTCGGTCGCATATATGCCCGGCTACATCGCCAACCGTTACGACGAGGACTGCGAGACCTGCAAGGCGCGCGCCGAGCGCCGTATGGAAGAAAGCACGATCTCGGCCCTGCGCGAGACCGTCGTCGACGAATACGACGATGCTACGGTCGAAAGCAAGCAGCTCGACTACACCTGGGAAGACAGCGACTACGCCCTGTTCCCCGTCTGGATGCTCTCCACCTCGTGGAACGGCAAGAGCTACCTGTTTGCCATGAACGGCCAGACCGGCCGCATGGTCGGTGAGCTCCCCTGCTCCAAGCCCAAGCTCATCATCGCCTCGGTGCTGTTCTTTATGATCGGATTTATCCTCTCCCAGATTCTCTTTATGGGGGAATACGCCTTCGATCCGGATTACCTCACCTTTGATATCGAGGGCATCCTCATCAATATCATCGCGCCGCTGATCATCGTGGTCATCGCAGACGTGCTGCTGGTGGGCCAGCTCAAGACGGCCAACGAGGCCACCCACGCCGATTGCTACTGTGGCGAGCTCGACCTGACCGAGAAGCACGACACCTTCAGCCACACCGAGACCACCGTTGTCATGAAAGACGACAAGGACGACTAAGCAATCCAACCAATACCACCCGGCCTCTGACGAGAAAGGAAGATCACCATGGGACTCTTGAAAGCTGGATTGGGTGCTGCCGGCGGCGTCATGGCCGACCAGTGGAAGGAATTTATCTACTGCGAATCGATGCCCGCTGACGTCTTGGCCTGCAAGGGCAGCAAGCGCACCGGCGGCCGCAGCTCCAACACGCGCGGCGAGGACAACGTCATCTCCAACGGCTCGGTCATCGCCGTCAACGACGGCCAGGGCATGCTCGTGGTGCAAAACGGCAAGATCATCGAAGTCGCGCTGGAGCCTGGCGAGTTTGTCTTTGACACCGGCAGCGAGCCGAGCGTCTTTAGCGGCAACCTGGGCGACTCCATCAAGGAAACCTTTGCCAATATCGGCAGCCGCTTTACCTTTGGCGGCGACGCGGGCAAAGACCAGCGTGTCTACTTCATCAACACCAAGGAGATCATCGGCAACAAGTACGGCACCGCCTCGCCCGTGCCCTTCCGCGTGGTCGACAACAACATCGGTCTGGACGTCGACATCTCCGTGCGCTGCAACGGCGAGTATTCGTACCGCATCACCAACCCGCTGCTGTTCTACACCAACGTATGCGGCAACGTGACCGATAGCTATACGCGCGACAAGATCGACAGCCAGCTTAAGTCCGAGCTGCTCACCGCCCTGCAGCCCGCCTTTGCCAAGATCTCGGAGATGGGCATCCGCTACAGCGCCATCCCCGGCCACACCACCGAGCTCGCCCGCGCGCTCAACGAGGTCCTCTCTGCCGACTGGCGTGACCTGCGCGGCGTTGAGATCGTAAGCTTTGGCGTCAACTCCATCGCCGCCTCGCAAGAAGACGAGCAGATGATCAAGGACCTGCAGAAAGCCGCGGTCATGCGCGATCCCACCATGGCAGCAGCCAACATCGCCAGCGCCCAGAGCGACGCGATGCGCGCGGCGGCCGCTAACCCCAACGGCGCAATGGCCGGCTTTATGGGCATGGGCATGGCAGGTGGCATGGGCGGCATGGACGCCAGCCAGCTGTTCGCCGCCGGCCAGGCACAGCAGCAGGCCGCCCCGCAGCCGGCTCCGGCTCCCGCCCCCGCACCGGCTCCCGCCGCCGCACCTGCGGCCGGCACGTGGACTTGCAGCTGCGGCGCCACCAACACCGGCAAGTTCTGCTCCGAGTGCGGCAGTCCCGCACCCGCCCCGGCACCGGCAAAGTGGTTCTGCCCCAACTGCGGCAGCGAAAACGGCGGCAAGTTCTGCAGCAACTGCGGAACGCCCCGGCCCTAGCCCCTCTATCTGGTAATTGGCGGGGGATCCGCCACCCCCGCATTTGCTTCTATGGGTTTCGTTCGATGAAGGAGGACACCATGAAGACAACGTTCAAAAAGTCCGTACTCGCATTTCTGACATGCGTCCTGGCGCTCGCCTTTGCCCTGACGGGCTGCAGCGGCGGCGGCAAGGACCCCAAGGCCAACTTCGTCGGCAGCTGGCAGTACTCGGGTGGAACCTTGGATGGCGAAGAGCTCACCGATGAGTACATGGATATGCTCAAGGAGTGGGGCCTCAACTGCGTCCTGATCCTCGACGAGGACGGCACAGGCGTCCTCGATATGTTCCTTGAGGTCGCCGACCTGAAATGGGAAGCCAAGGACGCCACCACCGTAACGATCACCGCCGAAGATGAGTCGCACGACCTGAAGCTCAAGGACGACAAGCTCGTCCTCGAGGTGGAAGGCGACAAGCTTATCTTCACCAAATCCGACAAGGATCTGTCCGACACGGTGAAGAAGGATCGCGAGGCGGCCGAGAAGGAAGAAGAGGTCGATGAGGCCGTCGAAGACGACGACGTCCAGAGTGTCGAAATCTCCCCCGCCGTCACCGTCGCCGATGACGATCTGTGCACCATCACCATCACCGAGAAATTCAAGGACGACTGGGGCGACATCGGCTTTGTCGTCAACATCACCAACAAGAGCGACAAGGACCTGACCTTCTACGCTCCTTCCGGCAAGACCAACGTCAACGGCACCATGAAGGAACCCTGGTTCTCGGCTAACCTGATGCCCGGCACCAGCGCCACCGAGGAATTCACGTTCTCGAGCGGCGAGCTTGACAGCCTTGACGACCTGGTCAACACGACCATCGGCATCGACGCCTACCTGACCGATTCCTACGAGGACGTCGCCTCCTACAGCGCAACCATCGCGTAGCGACAGACACCGATAGCCGCGGATTGGCGGACACATCCGCGCACTTGCCAGGCGGGGCCGCAGGAAATGATCCCGCGGCCCCGTCGTTTTTATGCCGATGCGTAACGAGCGCTAGCGCTCCATGTTGGGAACGATGCTGCCCTCCGTTACTGCGCGCACGGCCAAGCGCATGATGTTGTCGTAGCCGGTCTTGCTCAGGATCTCCGAGATGCGACGCTTGATGGTGCCCTCACTCATAAACAGCTCGGCCGCGATCTCGCGACGGCTCTTGCCCTCGCAGGCAAGGCGCAAAATCGATAGCTCACCATCGTCGAGTGCCGCCGTACCCGAAAAAATACTCTCGGGCGGCTTGGGAAACGTGCAATAGCCCGCCAGCGTGGAGCGCATCACGGCGAATAGCTCGTCGATACCGACGTTCTTGTACACAAAGCTATCGACGCCCGCCTCGCGGGCCTGATCGACAAAGGTGATCTCGGGCATGCCGGTCATGATAATGACGCGGCACTCGGGCAGTTGTTCTTTAATGCGCGCCGCCGCCACGATGCCGTTGGAATCATGCTCGGTGCATACGTCCATCAGTATCATGTCCGGGCGCTCCTTGAGCGCGACACCCAAGGCCTCGGAAGCATCGGCAATGGCGGAAACAACGGTCATATCGGGCTGGTCGCCAACGGAACGCGCCAGGCTCTCGCGCAGGATGGCCTGGTCTTCGACTATAAGGACGCGGATCATGAGCTTCTCCTTTGAGCTGTGGCGCTGGCGTTGAGCGGGATGGACACCGCAAGCGTAAAGGGCGGGGCGGCATGGATTTCCAGGCAGCCGCCCAGATCTTGCGCGACATGCCTCATACCTGGGATACCCGTTCCCTCGCGATACGATACGGGTGCAGGCGCGCCGTCGTTAGAAACGGCCATCCGCGCAACAGCGCCGTCTTCCGACGTCTCCTGCCGCAGGCGCACATGGACCTGATGGGCCTGTGCATGCTTGGTGGCATTGGTCGAGGCTTCGCGGATAATCTGCAGAAAGGCTGCGGCGACGCGCGCGTCGCTTGGTAGCTCGCCCTCCACATCGATCTGCACGCTCACCAGGCCAAAAGCATGGACAATATCACCCAGCTGCTCTGCAGGCTCGCTGGCACCACCACTGCGCAAATCGGCGGCAATTGAGCGTAGCAACGGGTCGATCTGCTCGAGCGACTCATCGTCCAGACGCCCCTCCTCCAAATAGCGATGAAGAATGGACAGGCGCTGCCCGATCACATCGTGAACGCGGGCGCGCATACGTAGGTAGGCCGCATTGTCGGCAACCTTTTTAACTTCTTCAATCTGGGACTGGAGCTCTTGGCCCGCAAGCTCAAGCAGGTGGTTTGCTTGCGCCAAGCGGTCGTAGGCGTGTGCGTATTCCGTCACGTCCAAGCCGACGACGCGCTCGAACGGACGGCCCGAGACCGTAACGGAGTCACGCACGAACAGACGAATCTCGGAAGGAGAGATCTCGACCACGGCACGGTCGTGGCCAAAGCGGTCAAGGTCAATATGGGCGCGATTTGCGCTGCTTTCGGGCGTCTGCATGCTGAGCTTGCGAAGGTCACTCCACGTGCCGCTCATGTCGCGCAGGTCGGTGGGCATGCGAAGCTCCACCAGGTTTTTGCGCATGCAGCGGTTCATGAGCAGCGGGCGACCCTTTGGGTCCAGATACAAGATGCCCACAGGGATCACGTTAATGGTTTCGATGGTCGAGAACGCGGTAATGTCTTCCTGACGGTTGCGGACATCCATCAAGAGCGCCGCGATGGAACGGAACAGGAAGAACGCTCCCTCTGCGATAAGGACAACGGTCCACGCCGAGCCCATGGCAAAAACCACCGGCGGTGTAACGGCGACAACAAGCAGCAGCTCGACCAGCATGACGGGGCGACGATAGCGCACCATAAGTACCACGCCATAGGCAAAGATCGCGGCATTGAGCCACAGCACTCCGCCCATTGCCCTGGCGCAAACGTCAAGCGGCGCCACCAGATACGAGCCAGACGACGCGAATAAGATGAGCGCCGAAACCACCAGGTGAACCACGAGGCTCGCCTCGTAGGCGCAAATCACCTTACGGTTATAGGACGAGCGGCGCGATGCGATGAGCGGGACGTGGATCGTCTGCAGACACGCAGCCAGGGCAAAGACAACATCGAGCGCAACGATTTGGGGAAGAATGAGCGAAATCTGCATCGTCACTCACCCGCCCGCGGCATCAAGACGATCATGCGCAGCTGGCCGGGCTCGCCCTCAAGGCGGTATGCCACGTTGCGCCCTTGCAGAGCGCTTTCGAGCTCTTGCGCAGCGGGCGTCTGCGAAAGATCTGCATCATCGTTGGAAAAAAGCGTGGCGCGCAGCTCGACACTGCATCGGTCATGGTCGCCCAAGTGATACATAAGCGCCGGATGGTCGGTGGTGTAGGCAAAAAACGCAAAGTCATACACGCAGTCGTACAGGGCGCTTACCGTACTGGCATGCAACGGGCGCCGTATGGCGATAATCGAGGCGCAGTCGATATCGATGGTGCGCAGGTCACTTGCGAGCTCGTTGGCAATGAGCTGAATGCGGTCGCGATCAAAACCGCTCTCCCCGTGCTGTGCCAACGTGAGCGACCCCTTGCGCTTGCAATAGGCGACGAGCATCTTGGCGCGCTGCAGCATGCGGTAGCGCTCGTGCGAAGACGCTTCGTCGGTCAACGGCGGCAGCGAGCTCAGCAGGTCGTACATCCCTTCGAGCGCGCGGGCAAGCGCTTGGTCCACGTCTTGGACCAACAAGGTCTCGGCCTCTTGATCTGCCAAATGCGTCTTAAGGTCGTAGTCGGCGGCGAGCAGCTCGTTTTGACGCTGCAACTCCATGCGACGATGTGCCAGCTCACGGTTAAGCTCGTTGAGCTCCGACACGTCTTGGGCAAGCAGGGCCGATCCGCCCAGCAGTGGGAAGGCACGGTACATTACATCGGGATCGGACGCCACGGCAAAGGCATGAACGCGCCCGCGCTCCTGGACCCGCAACTCCTCGCGCACGCCTACCGGCATTGGCTTTGACACTGGCGTGGCATAGACTTCCTGCAGGTCGCGCGTTAGAACTTTGAGGTCAAGCGGCAAGGTGCCGAAAATACCGGCGATGCCGTGATATGACGGAATGACACCGCAATCGAGACAGATTTCCATCGCCACCACGCACAGGACGCAATAGACGAGCAAAAAGTTGAGTCTCCATGCCCAGGGCACGCGCAACGCATACGAGACGGCAAAGAATGCGCCACCCAGCAGTACGAGCGCCGCCGTACCCGAGAAACGCTGGATGCGAAAGGACGAGGACCGGCCCACCAGGATAAAAAAGGCCACGAAGTTAAAGGCCGTCCACACTAAGACGGCGAAATAACCCCAGCCGTACGTGTAATCGTTGCTCCAGGTGTCGCTCGTACGGTCAAAGCGGAAGACCTGCTGGTGAAAATCGTTGGTGAGCACAAATCCGATAAGCAGGATGGCCACAATCCACAGCGCGGCGCAGTAGCGGCGACCCAGGCGGTGTTGCTCCAAGCCCGCAAGGCGCAGACCACACAACTGGTAGAGCAGCGGAATGAGCGTCATGGGCACGTAGTACAGGTACCACAGCACGGTGGCATAGAACGGCGTGAACGACTTGTACTTGAGAATGACTTCGATCATCCACAGGGTGCAGATGGTGGCGATGGCAACAAGGCGGCGGCGCAACACATAGTCCAAACAGCGCAGATAGACCGATACGCCCCAAATTGAAAATACTATTGCGGCGACAAGCAGCGGGAGAGAGCTCGAATGGACGAGCGCATCCACGACCTCTTCGGACACCTCGCTATGGGCGGGCACGGCGTTGGAAAGTTTGGGGTCGAAGGCGAACAGCGACGGCAAGACCGCCAAAAGCATGAGGAACAGCGCGGTGATGACACCGGCGATAGCAAAGACGCGGTGGCGGTACACCTGATGTGTTATGCCAACAAGGAATCGCGGCATGGCGAAGAGCCTGCCGCCCCTGGGATCCGCCACGGGAGCGGATCGGGCGGCCGCGTGGCCGATATGTCGCTCGCGGGTACCCATAGTGCTTTTAGTGTACCGACAGATGGGTCGAAAAAGCGGGCCGCATGTCCCAAAATCCGCAGACGGCAAGGCGCCCGGCAAGCATTAACTGCTCGCCGGGCGCCTTGGTCAGGAGGCTACGGTTATTGGGAAAGCCTAGGACAAATCTTCGCCGTTGGTGGCGATAACCTTCTTGTACCAGTCGAAGCTCTTCTTCTTGGAGCGTTTGAGGGTGCCGTTGCCCGCATCATCGCGGTCCACATAGATAAAGCCGTAGCGCTTGGACATCTCGCCCGTGCCGGCAGACACCAGGTCAATCGGGCCCCAGGTGGTGTAGCCCAACAGGTCAACGCCGTCCTCGGTCACCGCGTCGCGCATGGTCTGGATGTGCTGGCGCAGGTAGTCGATACGGTAGTCGTCGTTGATGGAACCATCCTCCTCGACAACATCCTTGGCGCCCAGACCGTTCTCGACCACAAACAGCGGCTTCTGATAACGGTCGTACAGGTCGTTAAGGGTGATGCGGAAGCCCAGCGGATCGATGGCCCAGCCCCACTGGCTCTCCTGCAGGTAGGGGTTCTTGGCGCCGGCGAAGGCATTGCCCTGGGTGCGCTCGACATCGGGGTTATCGGCACCGGCAGAGCAACGGGTGCTGTAATAGCTAAAGCTGATGAAGTCGACGGTGTTGTCGGCCAGGATCTCGCGGTCCTCGTCCGTCATGCCCACATCGATGCCCAGGCGCTCGAGCTTCTTGACGGCATAGGCCGGGTAGTAGCCACGGCTCTGGACGTCGACGAAGAAATAGTTGCTCTGGTTGTCAATCTGCGCCTGGCGCACATCGCCCGGACGGCAGCTGTAGGGGTAGTAGCTACCTGCGGCGAGCATGCAGCCGATCTTGACCTCGGGGGCGATCTCGTGGGCAATCTTGGTTGCCCAAGCGCTGGCGACGAGCTCGTTGTGAGCGGCCAGGTACTCGACGGCCTCCTTGTTCTCGCCTTCCTCAAAGACCAGACCGGCACCCATAAACGGCAGGTGCAGAATCATATTGATCTCGTTGAAGGTAAGCCAGTACTTCACCAGGCCCTTGTAGCGGGTGAAGATCGTGATCGCGAGGTTCTTGTAGAAGTCGATGAGCTTGCGGTTGCGCCAGCCGCCATACTCCTTGATGAGGTGAATCGGGCAGTCGAAGTGCGTGATGGTCACGAGCGGCTCGATGCCGTGCGCCTGACACTCGCGGAACACGTCCTCGTAGAAGGCCAGGCCAGCCTCGTTGGGCTCGGTCTCGTCGCCGTTGGGGAAGATGCGGGTCCACGCCAGGCTCATGCGGAAGGTCTTAAAGCCCATCTCGGCAAAGAGGGCGATGTCCTCCTTGTAGTGGTGGTAGAAATCGATGCCGGTCTGCGCGGGGTAGTAATAGCCGTCCTCGAAGTCGAGCATTTTACGCTGGCCGGAGACCACCGCATAGCGCTCGGGGCCGTGCGGAGCCACGTCCACGTTGGCAAGGCCGCGGCCGTCCACGTTGTAGGCGCCCTCGCACTGGTTGGCAGCTGTCGCGCCGCCCCACAGGAAGTCATTACGGAAAGCCATGCATCAATCCCTTCGCACGCTGTTTGTCGTGGTTTCAGTATCCCTACAAACAACGCGTCGCTCAACGGCAACGACGTAGGCCGATACTTCTTTTCGCACGCAGGTGCTCGACAGCCGCCCCGTCTGACACTTTTTGATACCCGCCTGCCAATCACCACAAAGGGGACAGGCACCTTTGTGGCGGTTGGGGGCGGTTTGTCTCGATCTGTAACAGGTAGGCAGCCAAAACCGGGCCTGATGTTACAGATCGAGATTGTTCGGTCAGCTTCTGCAGTTTGTCTAAATCTGTAACAGGTAGAGACGATTTAGCCCGCTAGATGTTACAGATCGAGACAGAAGATTCTAGTCGCAGGTGATGCCGAGGTTTTGTCGACGAGGCCTACGTAACCGCCTTCGCTCAGCAATTCATTTGACTGAATAGGAAAGAAAGGAAAAAATAGGAAAAAAAGGAAAGGAGACTTATGACTGAAACCATCTTCTCCCCCTCATTTGGAAATCGCCCGTCCTATCTGGTGGGTCGCGAGAACGTGATTTCGACATTCATCTCCGGTCTTGAGCAGGAGCCGGGCAATCGAGACCGAGCCATGCTCATGCTCGGCCAGCGAGGCAGCGGCAAGACGGTTCTTCTGTGGGAACTTGCCGACCGCGCACGCAAGCTCGGTTTTGTTGTCGCCACACCCACCGTAGCCTCCGAAGATATGCTTGAGCGCATTGTTGAAAAAATCCAAGAAGCAGGCGAGCCTTATGTCAGCAAGCGTCATCTCCCCAAACTTTCTGGCGGTAGCTTGAGCGTCTTCGGCTTCTCAGCCGGTCTCGAGTTCACACGCGATGTGCAGGAGACCAAGAGTTTCCAGTTCAAACTCACGCAGCTGGCGCGCAAGCTGACCGAGCAGGGGCACGGCATCCTCATCCTTATCGATGAGCTCCAAGCTAATTCACCTGAGATTAGACAGCTCGTCACCGCCTATCAAGAGCTGGTCGGTGAGGGACTCAACGTCGCGCTTGTTATGGCAGGTCTCCCGGGAGCCGTCTGTGCAACGCTCAATGACCGCGTGCTGACATTTCTCAACCGCGCTCGCAAGGTCACGCTCGAACCGCTTTCAGTCGGAGATGTCGATGCCTATTATCAGCGGGCTTTCGAAGAGCTCGACCTTGATATTCCAGGCGATCTTCGCCTCCGTGCCGCTCGCGCAACCCAAGGCTCGCCCTATATGCTGCAGCTCATCGGCTATAACATCGGCAATCGCTGCAAGACAGGAGAACACGTAACGCCAGAGCAAGTCGACGGAGCTATCGAAGCGTCAAAAGCCGATTTCGAAAACGATGTTTGTGAAACGACGCTCGCCGCGCTATCGGACCAAGACGTCGCGTTTCTCGACGCAATGACTGATGACGAAGACGCCGTTTCGCGCATTTCCGATGTAGCGAAACGTATGTCAGTCACACCCGACTATGCGCAAAAGTATCGCCGGCGCCTCATCGACGCCGGCGTAATCGAACAGGCGCGCCGCGGTTACGTGCGTTTCGCCGTTCCATATATGGCTGACTATCTGCGCAGCCAACTCTAGGCAGCCACCGCAATGGGGACAGGCACCTTTGTGGTGGTTTGGGCCCGTTTGTCTCGATCTGTAACAGGTAGGCCGTCAAAACCGGGCCTGGTGTTACAGATCGAGATTGTTCGGTCTGTCCCCTGCAGTTTGTCTAAATCTGTAACAGGTAGAGACGATTTAGCCCGCTAGATGTTACAGATCGAGACAGAAGATTCTAGTCCACGGTGATGTCGAGGTTCTTGCCGATGAGGCCTACGTAGCCGCCCTCGGCAGCCTTGGGGCTGTCAGCATGGCAGAGAACCCACTTGTCGGCCTTCCAGTAGCAGTAGCTGTCACCGGTGGCAGGCATGTCGGCTGCGGCGTCGGGGCGCGGGCCGTTGGTGCCCGCCGGCAGCGCCACCATCACCTGGAAGCCGCCTTCGTCGACCATGCACGGCGTGTAGTGGAGCGTGGTGTTGAAGACCTCAACAACCGTACCCGCCGGCACGCGGAACGCCTTGACGCACGCGGTGTCGAGCTTGCCGTCCTCGATCTCCCAGCGATGCGCCACGAGCAGGATAAAGTCGCGCGCGCCCAGGTTGAACTCGCTGGCGCGGTGGTACTCCAGGCAGTTGAGGCGCGTGTTGTGGCCGTTGCACCAGCCGAGCTGGAAGGGACGGCCACCAAACATGAGAAAGCCCAACTTATCGGCATCCTTGGCGCCCTCGAGCTCCGGCGCACTTGCTACGTACTTGCTGCCCTCGGGAATGGGCGTGGCAGAGAGCGCCTCGAGCACGGGCGACGTGAGCTCGGACGAAACGTCATCCCAAACGTTGCCATAGGATTTGAACTCGGGATCGTTGACAGAGTAGATATGCATGTTCACTCCTGTTCGTAAATGTGACTATACGAACATTCTAGAACAAACATGAGCGATTTTGAACGCTCGTCCTGACCAATCAACAAAAAGGCGCCCCCGCATAAGCGAAGGCGCCCAATGCGCTCGTTTTGGGCGACAAAGCTCTTACGCCTGCTGATAGTGCAGGTGCTTCTCGTCGATATCGGCCAGGTCGCGGTCGAGGTAACGGCGTGCGAGCCAGTTAGCCATGGGAAGGTTCTGGTCCAAGTAGTTGCCGCACTCCTCAGGAGCGGCACCGGGGACATCGCCCTCAAAGCCAGCAACAAACTCGAACAGCTCGCGCACGAGCGGCAGAATCTCCTCGCTCGTCACCTCGCCAAACACGACGAGGTAAAAGCCCGTTCGGCAGCCCATGGGTCCAAAATAGACAATGCGGTTCGACCACTCAGCATGGTTGCGAAGGAAGGTGGCGCCCAGGTGCTCGATGGTGTGGCACTCGGCCGTGTTCATGACCGGCTCCTTGTTGGGCGTGGTCAGGCGCAGATCAAAGGTGGTGACGGCGGCGCCGGTCGCCGGATCGCGGTCGACGCGGCTCACATACACGCCGGGCTCGAGCAGCAGATGGTCAACGGAAAAACTCGCGATGCGCTCCATGGCAGATCCTCTCGGTAGTCAAATTGGGACGGGGCTCTTTTAGCTGGTTCGAATGGTCGCACCAATCATACCAGTCAAAAAAGCCCCGTCCCAAAAAGACAACTTAGCCAAGGACACGGGCCATACGCGTCTTGAACTCGGACAGGAAGCGCGGAGCATCCACGGTCAGTGCCACAAGCGCACTCTTGTCCGGATCGGACAGGCGGCGCTCATCGCAGATGGTGCGACCGCGGTACTCGCCCAGCAGATCAACACGCAGGTTGCAGCCGAGCGCACCTACGAGCGTGGGGTCGATCGCCACGGCAACGGCCAGCGGATCGTGCAGCGCACAACCACCCAGGTAGGGTGCGTTCATCTCGTACGAGCCAATGTAGTGCTCGACCATGCTCGCAAATGCGCAGCCCGCCATGGTGCCCGAGCCCGTCCAGCCGGCAATGTCGCGGCGTGTGAGCACCACGCGATGCGTCACGTCCAGACCCACCATGGTGAGCTTACGGCCCGAGCGCAGCACCGCGTCGGCTGCCTCGGGGTCGCTCGCCATGTTGGCCTCGGCGCCCGCGCTCACGTTACCGGGCACGGTAAGGGCGCCGCCCATCACGACCACGCGACCGATGGACATCATCGCCGCCGCATCGCGCTCCAAGGCAAGTGCCAGGTTGGAGAGCGGACCGGTCGCCACGTAGATCAGATCGGGACCATAGGTGCGCGCGGCATCAATCAGATAATCGACAGCCGCATTACCGTCGGCCGACGTCGCCCCCACCGGCTCGTACGGCGACGCGGGCACGCTCGCGCCGCCGATGCCGTTCTTGCCGTGAATGAGCGCGGTGGACGCCGGCGGCGTATAGGGCTCAGTCGCCTGCAGAGGACGGTCGGCACCCAGGTACACCGGAACCTCGGGGCGACCCAGCAGATCGAGCACCGCCAGGCAGTTGTGCGCCGATTGCTCGACGCGCACGTTGCCAAAGCACGTGGTGATGCCCACGAGCTCCACCTCGGGGCTCGCGATGGCATAGGCCAGCGCCATCGCATCGTCCACACCCATATCCAGATCAAGGATCAGCTTCTTGATTGCCATTGTTCTACTCCGCTTCTCCGTCTTTATCGTTTAACCAAACCAATGTTCAACTTCGGCGCGCGTGGGAATCGATTGCTGAGCGCCCAGGCGCGACACCGTCACTGCCGAGGCGCGAGCACCCGCGGCCATGCACTCAAAGAGCGGCAAGCCCTCTAGGCGAGCCGCCGCCAACGCGCCGATAAACGTATCGCCGGCGGCCGTGGTATCGACTACCGTGCTCGAAAGTGCCGGCATGCGCAGCAGCTCACCGCCATCGCCGAGCGTAACCGAGCCGGCGCCGCCCAGCGTGATGACCGCAGCTCCGGCGCCCTTGTCGAGCAGCGCATTGAGCGCGGCGACGCAACTCGCATCATCCGTGGGCAGAATACCCGTCAGAACCTGGCACTCAGTCTCGTTGGGGCAGACCAAGTCGACCGCAGGCCAGGCCTCCGCAGGCAACTCACAGGCAGGCGCTGGATTAAAAATCGTATAGAACCCCAGCTCGTGAGCGCAGAAAAGCGCCTCGGCAGTCGCTGCAAGGTCACATTCGCCCTGGGCGATAAAGACGCTTCCGGCAGCCGGGGCAATATCGCTGGCGTCTCCGTCGAGCCCATCGGCCACCAGACGCCCCAGCGCGCAGGCAACGTCCTCGCCCGCGAGTGCATGGTTGGCGCCCGGCGACAGCACGATGCGGTTGTCGCCCTCGCAGCGAATGATGGTCGCCGTGCCCGTCTCCACGTCGTCGCGCCGCGCCACAAAGTCACAGTCCACGCCAGCATCTTGGAGCCCCGCCACGAGCGATGCACCGAACGCGTCGCGGCCGACCGCGCCAATCATGCACGTGCGCGCACCCATGCGCGCGGCGGCGACGGCCTGGTTAGCGCCCTTGCCACCGGCGTTGGTGATAAAACCGCTACCGCCAACGGTCTCACCCGCGCGCGGCATGCGCTCGCACGCCACCGAAAGGTCCATGTTCATGCTGCCGAACACCGCAACGATGCCGCGATCTGCCATGGGAACCTCCTCATCTGCGGGCCTTATGCCCACCGTCGGCCGTCGATCGTGCGCCCTCGCACCTCTATAACTTTAGTTCACTTTGATGTGAACGCGCCCTTGAGGTTGCGCCAGCAGCAAGCATTCACAGGAGCAGGCAGCTACAATGAATATGTGCTGATTATTCTCGTCATTGGATGATGTTTTATGGAACAACTCTCGCAATCGGGCTCGCGCGGTCGACGCCGCACAGGCAACGAGCCGGCGCCGCACGAACGCGTGAAGATCGAACGCCGTGCCAACGAGCCGCGACGCACCGCGAGCCCCCATCGCGCTTCTGCCAACAACGCGGGTCGCGCCAACACTCCCGCCGCGGAGCAGACGCCCGCTCGCCCCAAGTCCCGCTACATCCCTGCCCTTGACGGCCTGCGCACGCTTGCCGTCGTCGCGGTGGTGCTCTATCACCTCAACCTCACGTGGGCGCAGGGCGGTCTGCTCGGCGTCACGATCTTCTTTGTGCTTTCGGGCTATCTGATCACGCGCTTGCTGCTCAACGAAGTCGCTAAGACCGGCCGCATCGACCTTAAGAGCTTCTGGATTCGCCGCATCCGTCGCCT
>CABUWD010000015.1 GCA_902495155.1 uncultured Collinsella sp. | reverse complement strand
TGTCCTCAAAGAAGGCATCGTAGTCCGAGCCTTCGGGCAGTACGCAGATGCCGCCCTGCGCGAGCATCGAATCGCACTCATCGACGGCGCCCTTGGAAAGCATGATCACGCGCGTGCTCGTCGGCAGATTGAGAGCCGCATACAGGCCCGCCACGCCGCAACCGGCAATGACGACGTCACACTCCATATCGGGGTATTGTTTGGTTTCCACAGGAATCCTCTCCCTTGTAATGTGGCATAAGGGATGGTCCCTCATGTCACATTGGCTTAGCGCGCCGCGTACTCGAGCATGCGGTCGAGCGTGAGCTTGGCCTGATCGGCGGCCTCATCCGACACGCCAATCTGCACCTCGCCCTCGCCCGTCTCCAGGCAGTGCACGAGCTTTTCGAGCGTGATGAGATCCATGTTGACGCAGGTAGGCTGCACCGCAGGGAAGTAGAACTTCTTGCCAGTGCCCTGGCAGCGGCGTTCAAGCTCGTAGAGCACGCCGCGGACCGTCACGATGATGAACTCGCTGGCGTCCGACTCCTCGGCATACTTGATGATGCCGGCAGTAGAGCCGATGTAGTCGGCCTCGGCCAGGACGTCGGCCTTGCACTCGGGGTGCGCCAGTACGAGCGCGTCGGGGTGCGCCTCCTGCGCGTCGACGATCTGCTCGACGGTGATGATGTGATGGCGCGGGCAGTAACCGTTGTTGAGGATGACGTGCTTTTGGGGCACCTGCTCGGCCACAAAGCGGCCCAGGTTCTGGTCGGGAATGAACAAGATGTGCTGCTGCGGCAGTTCGGAGACGATCTTGACGGCGTTAGAGCTGGTAACGCACACGTCACTCCAGCTCTTGATCTCGACCGTCGAGTTGACGTAGCACACCACGGCCAGGTCGTCGCCATACTCGGCGCGCGCCGCGTCGACCGTCTCGCGCTTGACCATGTGCGCCAGGGGACAGTCCGCGCCCGGCTCGGGCAGCAGCACGGGCTTGGTGGGGTTGAGCAGCTTGGCGCTCTCGCCCATAAACTCCACGCCGCACAGCACGATGGTCTGCTGCGGCAGGCTCTTAGCGAGCTTTGCCAGGTAGAAGCTGTCGCCGACGTAATCGGCCACAGCCTGAACCTCGGGCGCCACATAGTAGTGCGCCAGGATCACCGCATCACGTTGGGTTTTTAGTTGCTGAATGGCCTCGACGAGCTCTGCGGGCACCAGTGCCGCGCGCGCCGTTGCCGTCGGTGCCGATGCCAGGCCGGCCGCGATATCGCGTGCAAGCTCCGATGCATCCATGTTCGCGCTCTGTGCCATCAAGGCCCCTCTCTTTTGGCGAATCTTGGGGCTTTAGTATGACACCTGGCTTTACAGCTGACAAGACAGCTGTAAAGCCAGGTGTAAAGTTGAAATAAAGATTCAATCATGCGGCGGGTCCATTTTCGAACTGGCAAGCTGAGGATAGTTGAAAATGGACCCGCCCCATGATTCGAGCAGCCCGTTTTGTCTTGGTCCGAGAGGCAGCGGGCATAGAAGCGGGCCCGAATCGCTCGATCCGGGCCCGCTGGGGACTGGCGCGCGGTTAAGCGCGACGTTTCATGGCCCAAGCCAGCAGCAGAGCCGCCATGCCGGCAGCGAGTACGGCGCCAGCAATGACGTACGTGCTGTCGCCGGACTCAGGCAACGTCTCCTTGCCAGCCTTCTTCTTAGGCTTGGAAGTCGTAGTCGTGGTCGTAGTAGTCGTGGTTGCCTGGCCAGGAGCGGGCTTGGCAGCCTCGGCAACGGTAAAGTTCGTCTCGGCCGTGCCCGTGGTCGAAACCACGCTCAGCTTGTGTTCGCCCACGCCGAGTGTATTCAGGAAGCTCGCCTTAAGCGTCACGATCGTAGAACCCTCGGTGAGCACGTAATTCTCGGCGGCGACCTCCTTGTCGTCGACCAGCACCTTCTGGAAGTACCTGAGCG
Source organism: uncultured Collinsella sp. (assembly GCA_902495155.1). Taxonomy (GTDB): domain Bacteria; phylum Actinomycetota; class Coriobacteriia; order Coriobacteriales; family Coriobacteriaceae; genus Collinsella. Next base: position 20,534 of record CABUWD010000015.1, on the reverse strand, counting down.
GCGCGCTCGAGCGGAAGCTCAGGTCCTTGGCGACGTCGACCACCATCGTCTGACCCTTACCGTCGATGATCTCGGGCTTCAGAATCGCGATCTCCTCGGTCTTGCCCTTCTCGCCACAGACGGTGCACTCCTCGTGCCTCTCTCCCTTGGTCTCAACGGTCGCCGGCTTGTCGACGACCCACTCAAAGGTGTGCTCGGCCTTGTCGAGGACCTCGCCGCAGCGGCAGACATGCCAGTGATTCTTAGCGTCGTGTGCCCAGCCAGAACCGTCGGGCTCGTGCTTGAGGATACCCTCGACCGTCACATTCACGTCGCCCTCGACATCCTTGAGCTCATAGGTGCCCTTGGCGGAAAGCTTAACGGACGTGCCGTTGACCTTGACGGCGTAGTCCTTGCCCGCAAAGTGCGCGCTGTCGATACTCATGGTGAGCGTTGCAGTCCCGTGCCAGTCGAGCTCGGTTGCCGTCGAGGTGAGCGCGTAGCCCACCTGATTGCTCGGCAGCGTCACGACCAGCTTGGGGCCGGCCGCCACGGTAACCTCGGTGGCGGAAGAGGCGTCGTAGTTGGCCTTGGCCTGGTAGCGCACCTCATACGTGCCGGCGGCAAGACCCGTAAGCTCGGCCATGCCCTCGTCCACCGCCTGATACTCGTCAGCACCCTTGGCACGCCACTCCATCGTCGCGTCGACGCCCGTGATCTTGCCGTCACGCTTGCCGCTCACGGTCTCGGCCGCAGCCTGGACCACCGGCGCGCCCTGCGCGGCATTCTTGATGGAGAAGTCGCACGTCAAGCCCTCGGAAGGCAGCACGTAGTTGCCCGCGGCCTTGCCCGTCAGCGCTGTGAGGGTCGCCTGATACGAATCGCCAGCCTCGACCTGGGAGCCCACGACGGTCGCGCCGAGTTCATCCTTGCCGATAACGTTGCCGAGCGTCGCTTCGGGACAGTGCTCCTTGCCGTCGTAGACAAACTCGGTAGTTCCCCACTTCACAGTGAGCACACGCTGGTTGATGGTGAACACGCCATCAACGAACGTAATGTTGTAGTTGGGGTTCGCGCCCTCAGGCTGCGTCAGCTGCAGAGCATAGCCGCCATCACGCACGTTGTCGCTATCTTCGCGCTCGATCTCAATACCCTGGAGGCTCTCGCCCTCGACAAGCTCGCCGGATGTGATCGCCCACGTAAACACGGGGTCGGCCTCGCCGTACGTCTTGGAGGAGGCATCGGCTGCGACCGTAATCGCGCGCGGCTTGACCTCGAGCGCAACCTCGCCCTCGGCGGTCGCACCGTCAATCGTCACCTGATAGGCAACGGCCAGCTTGCCAACATCGCGGATCCTGGGGGCCTCGGGGGACCAGTTCTTGCCGTCAGCGCTGTACTTTGCCGTTGCACCCTTGGGCAGACTCGTCGCATCAACCGTGTGATAGTCGCCGTCGTACTCGTCGGAGTAGCCAACGATGGCGGCAGCCGGAATCTCGACCTCGGCCAGCTTGTGACCGCAGACCTCGCACTGCTGATGCTTGGAGCCCACCTCAGTTGCCGTGGGTGCCTTGTCGACGACCCACTCAAAGTCGTGCTTGGCCTCGTCGATCTTGTCGCCACAGGCGCACTGATGCCAATGCGTGCTGTCGTCGGAGAGCCACTCATCGTTCACGGCCTCATGCTTGCGCACGCCCTCGACCGTGACGACGAGGTCGCTCTCGGCGTTCAGAACAGTGAACTCGCCACGCGCGTCGGGCGTCACAACGGCATTATTGACCTTGACGGCGTAAGAGTCGTTGTCAGCAAAGTAGCCGCTCTCGATACTGACCGTGAGGGTGGTTGATCCGTGCCAGTCAAGCTCGTCCGGGTTCGCTGTGATCGTATAGCCGACCTGCTTGGCAGGCAGCGTCACGACGAGCTTGCCGCCGGCATTAACGGTAACCTCGGTGGCGGAGGAGGCGTCATGGTCGCTATCGGCGCGGTAGCGCACCTCGTACGTGCCGACAGCACAATCCGTAATCTCAGTCACGCCATCGGGCACGCCCTGATACTCGCCAGATCCCTTGGCTCGCCACTCCATCTTAGTGTCGACGCCCGTAATCTTACCGTCGGACTTGCCGCTCACAGTCTCGGCCGCGGCCTGGACCTTCGGCGCACCCTGGGGTGCCTTCTTAATGGAGAACTCACACGTCAGGCCTTCGGCGGGGAGCTTGTAGTTATCCGCGTCGTCGCCCGTCAGCTCGGTGATTTTCGCCGTGTAGGTGCCGGCCTTGACCTTGGCGCCGTCGACGTACGCGGAGAGATTGTCATCGCCGACGACGTTGTGGAGCTTCGCCTGGGGGCAGTGCTCTTCGCCGTCGTAGGTGAACTCAGTAGTGGTGTCCCACGTTACGGCGAGCTCGCGCTTGCCGATCATAAAGGTGCCATCCTTGAACGTAATCTTGTAGTTGGGGTTGGCGCCTTCGGACTGCGCTGCCGTCACGGCGTAGCCGTCCTTGCGCACGGCCTCGCCGACCTCGCGAGAGACGGTGATGCCCTGGAGGCTCTCGTCCTTGACAAGCTTGCCCTTGGTGACCTCCCACCCCAGCGCGGGATCAGAATCGCCGTACGTCTTGGAGGCGTCCAAAGCGGAAACCGTGATCGCGAGCGGAGTGACCTCGAGTGTCACCTGGCCCTCAACCGCCGCGCCATCAATCGTGACGCGATAGTCGACCGTCGCACTGCCGGCATCCTTGATGCTGGGCACAACGCTCGTCCAGCCGCCGTCAGCAGCCCTGTATTCAACGACGGAACCTTCGGGCAGCGCCGAGGCGTCGACAGAGTGGTCCTTGCCGTCATATTTGCCCGAATAGCCCTTAACAGCCAGGGCCGGAATCTCTACCGCGCCCGACTCATGGCCGCACACGGAGCACGTACCATGTTTGGAGCCGGTCTCGGTAACCGTCGGCTGCTTGTCGATTGTCCATTTATACGCATGCTCGGCGTACATCTTAATTGTGATGGTCTCTTTATTGCCGGCAGTGTCCGTAGCCACGATTACATGCTCAGTACCGGCATCGCCTTCAGCGGCCTTAACCGTGTACTTTCCGTCCTTGCCAGCCTTGAGCTCTTTGCCGTTATCGGTAACCGTCACCGTCTCGTCGCGGTCATCGAACACGTCAAACGAAACGCTCTCACAGTAGGCCTTATCTAGCCACAGGTCATAAATGGTGGGGGCGTAAGTGTCCACGTAGGTATAGGGCTCTTCATCCCATTTGCCGTTGCAAACCCTGCAGACCTTTTGACGAACGCCATCGGCTTCGGGCGTGGCGGGCGTAACGATCTCGTATTTCCACCTGCAGGGCTGGCGCTCCAGCTCCTTCTTCTTGCAGTACTTGCAGACCTTAACGTGGCTACCTTCGCCATTCGGCTTCCAAGCTGCATTGTCGGCAACAGCATGGGGTCCCGGCTCGATCTTGACCTCAGCATCGGCCGACACATTGTGGTTGTTATCCTCGGCATAGCGGACGTAGTACGTTCCCGACTTCGCAAGACCGGTCAGCTTATCGTCAGACGTTATCTTCTGGTAATCCCCACTCGACCCGCGACGATATTCCATCGCCTTGGTCACGCCCGAGATGGAACCGTCCTTGCTGCTGCACGTAGTCCAATTATTGCCCACGAGGTCAGCCGGCGCGTCCTGATCGGCCTTGGAAATCTTCACGGTCGCTTTGCCCGTAACGGTCAGGTAGTCAGAAGCCGTCACACGGTAGTGGGTCGTGTACTCGGCCGTATTGCGATAGGTCGGCTTGTCCGTCGTCCAATCGCCACCGTCTTCGCGGTACTCAATTTTCATATCCGCCGGCTTGGGGTCATTCTTAACGTTGACCGTAATGCCGTGTTCTTTGCCGTCATAGGTGCCATCGAAGCCAGCGACCTCGAGGTCAAAGCGCGAAACGTCAACGATCTCCCATTTGAGCGTCAGAACACTTGTGGTGCCGCCATCGGTCGTAAAGTTGCCCTTACCGATGACAATGCACTCGTATTGCCCTGGCTCGGTCTGCTTCAGTCCGGATTCACTTCGAGCGCTGAGCTCGTAATCCTTGCCCTCAACGAGATCGGCCCACTCGCCGGCACCGTTCTTGAACTGTGCACTTTCAACGACAGGCTGATGCTCCTTGCCGTCATAGGCATACTTGCCTGCACCCTTACCGCCGTCTTTAAGGGTGATCTTGTAGGATTGATTCTTGACCAAGCGACGCGGAGAAATCTCAAAGGCCTTCTTGCCCTCAAGCGTCTGGCCAGAGGCGGTCTTAAAGCTCGTAACGACATAGTAGTAGCCAGCGTCCGTCGGGGCGCCCTTGAGCTTGGTGCCGTTTTTATATGCCTCGGCGTCCGCCTGGGACTTGCACTGATACCACGTGAATTCATCGCTGGCCGTTACGCCCATCTGCTCCAGATTCCACGCGCCGTCCTTATTCAAAGCAATCTTGACCGGGCAACCGTCATAGACAAGTTCGGTGCTCTGAGAGCTCGTTGCCTTGGACATGGAAAGCTTATACGTGGCCCTCAGGTACTTTTTGGGCTCGCCGTTCTCGTCCTTGCCATATTCGCACTCGCTGTTGCGGAACGGGCCCACGCACGATGCACGAACGCCCAAACCGTCAGCTTCAACGTTCCACTTGTGCTGGTGGATGGTCTCGCGGAAGGTGAGGTCGCCGTTAAGGTTCACGACCTCGTACTTGTCGGAGTTGTCGTCGTTCTCGGACGAGCCGTCAGGCACAACGCCTTCGATCTTGTTGGATTCGCAGGTGCCAAGGACACGCGACTTTACGCCATTACTGTCCGCAGTCTCCTCAATCGAGATCCAAACATTGTCTCCAAAGCCTCCGCGTACGGAGAAGCCAGACGCGATATTCAGCGCCGGGACGTTGGCATCGACACTCTTTTTCTTCGGGACATACAGGCTCTTGGCGGTTCCCGTAGCTTTATCAGCTTCAGTGTACTTGTCGCCATAATTAGTATCGTCGGCGTGGCTGTTCTTCCAGTAGCTCGCGATTTCCGGCGATCCGTTGAGGGTAAGGGTTCCGGCGGCGTATACCACGCACGTATTGCCGCGTGCGCCATAGCGAGAAATTTCGCCACCGTTTATGTTGCAGCGAGCGCTTCGTGCAACATTAAGGGCATCGACTGTCAAAGTGTTGTCGGCCGAGCTCGAACGCGTGCTGTGGAAGTTGCTCATGGTGCAGCTGTTGAGGTTGACCGTAGCGTTGGTGACGCCCATCACGCCTGCGACAGCATAGGTATTAAGGATAGAGGAATTCTCATAATAACGAGACGCTTCGACCGACTTATAGCTCTTGTTCGTCTGCCTGACGCCCAAGTTCTCCCCATTGCCGCCGCCATTGTGCCCACTGAAGCTGCAATTGTTGAACGTCGCCGTCAATTTTGCGACAGCGCTTCCGTCTTTGGGCATCTTGAAACTGCTGTTGCCATCGACGGAAACAGCACCATTGAAGTCTCCGGACGTATCGTAAAACACGCAGTCGGTAAAAGTCGCTGTGAAGGAGTTGGTATTGCCGCCAGTCGTACTCCGGCCCTCGCGGAAGAGGTGTACGGGGACGGCATACTCTTGGGCGTTGCCCGCCACTGTGCCCGATTTGCCAACATAGTCCTGGATCTTAAGTTTTTCGAACTTGGCGGTCAGCTCACCCTCGGCGCTGCCCAGGGAAATCGCAGGCACCTTTTGGTTAACCCTACTGCTGTACGAGAGGAAGAAGTTCTGAGAACCGTCGCCAATCCCCAGATTAACCGAGATGTCTCCCAAAGCATTTTTGTAGCCACCGTCGTAATAACGGTCGGTCAAAAAGCCGCTTACGGACTGACGCCCTCCATTCTGATCATGAAAGCTGACGCACGGGTTGTTGATACCGATGAACTCGATATTGCTGCCCTGTTTAATGTTGAACAGCCATCGAGTTTGCCCAACTAACGAGTTCGTACTGCCGTTCACGTAGACTGTGCCATCAATGTAAATCGTCACGGGGTTATACGAAGTCGCGTTCGGAACGTCGATGACGTAGCCCGAGGAGGGCGTGGTCTGATTTTCGCTCGTCCTGAGCACATAGCAACCAGGCTCGGTGATTTTAACGGGCTCTTTGCCGGCCTGTCCAAGCGACAGAACTTGTGTATTAGCAGGCACCTGTGTCTCGGCGTTTGCCACCGCCGGCGTCGCCACGAGTGCGCATGCTACGGTGGCGATACCCAGCAGACGCGTCAACGCAGCGCGCATCCCCATCTTCTTCTCCTTCATCGTTCAGCTCCCTTGCCCCTATGCTTTCGCGATGTCCGATATCGCTTGGCGCTGGCGGCCGGCATGGCCCCTCGCCAGCCGCCAGCTCAAATCGACACATATATCCACCTGGTATTTTGCAACCGCATGTTTTGACACCCTGCCGCTCGGCGCGAGTTGCGTGCCGTGGGGCGCAAACGGAACGCACCCCCGCGGGTGACGCGTGCACGATGTGGCAAAATCGAGGTACTAAGGGGGCCCGACATGCTCAAAATCATCGCCTGCGACGACGACGTCGCCTTTCTAGATAACCTGCACCGCATGATCGACCGCTGGTCGGCCGAGACGGGTACGGCGGTCGATGTTGCACTCGTTACGCGCGGCGAGGACCTGCTGGCACGCCATGCTGCATCGCGCGCCGACATTATCATGCTCGACATGATCATGCCGCTCGTCAACGGCATGGACACCGCCCGCGAGCTGCGCCAATCCGATACCGCCGTGCGCTTGGTATTTCTGACCTCATCGCCCGAGTTCGCGCTTGAGTCCTACGAGGTCCGCGCCTTCGACTACCTGCTCAAACCCGTGACCTACGAGCGCGTGGCGCAACTGCTCGACGAGCTGTCGAGCCTGCGTCCGGCAGCGACCGACGAACTCGTCATCAAGACGTCCTTTGGCTACCATGCCCTGCGCCTATCCGATATCGAATATGCCGAGGCCCGCAACAAGCACGTGGTCTTCCACCTGCGCGATGGCCGCGATATCGAGGCGCTCGAGCCGTTCCGCAGCATCGAGGACCGACTGGCCCAAAACGCGACCTTCTTTAAGTGCCACCGCAGCTACCAGGTCAATCTGCGCAATATCGACCACTTTAACCGCACGGAAATCGTCATGCGCTCGGGCGCGTGCATACCGCTCGCGCGCAGCTGCAAGCAGGGATTCCAAGACGCCTACTTTGCGGTACGGTTCGAGGGCGGGAGACGCTGATGCTTTCCTCGGCAGAACTGGTACTTTGGGCAATCCACCATGCGACGACGTTGCTCTTTGGCGTCTTTGCCTCGGCGGCGCTGTGCGGTGTCGAGATCAACCGCCGCCATTCGCTCGAGCTGGTGGGGGTCGGCGCCGTAACCGGCACCGCTTTTGCGATTGCCAACCTCGTCGGTGGTGAGCTGCTTGCCCGGCAGGCCTATCCACTCGTCGTGCATCTGCCGCTTGTCGTCTACTTGTGCGTACGCTATCGCCTGAGTCCGCTGCTCGCCATCCTGGGCGTTACCAGTGCCTACCTGAGCTGCCAGTTTAGCAACTGGGTGGGTATCGCCGCATTCGCCGCCACCGATTCGCAGGTCGCGTACTACGTGGCGCGCATCATTACCACGCTCGGCGTCTTTGCCGTCTTGTTGCATTGGGCAAGCGAGATTGGCCCCCGCCTGGCGATCAAAAGCCCCACCGAGCTGGAGATTCTGCTCATCCTGCCGCTCGTCTACTACATCTTCGACTACGCCACCAACGTCTATATCACGCTCTTCCACTCGGGCTCGGTGGTAACCGTTGAGTTTTTGGCGTTCGCCCTCTGCGCCTTCTACCTTATGTTTCTTGCCGTCTACCTTCGCGAATACGAGGCAAAGGAAATCGCCGAGCGCGAGCGCTGGATGCTCGCGACCCGCGACAGCGCGGCCATCAAAGAGCTCGAAGCCTGGCGCCAGTCCGGACGCGAGCTCTCGGTTCTCCGTCACGACATGCGCCACTACCTGCGCGGTCTAGCGGCCCTGATCGAAGAGGGTCACACCGATGAGGCGCTCGAGCGCATCGACGCGCTCTGCGAGACCAACGACCGCACCGCCGTGCGCCGCTACTGCGCCAACGAAACGGTCAACATTGCGCTCTCGTCGCTTTCCGCGGACATCAACGCGCACGGCATCACCGCCGACCTGCGCGCCGCCGTGCCCGAAACCGTCCACGTGGGCGATGTCGATCTGTTCAGTGTGGTATCGAACGCCCTGGACAATGCCATCGCCGCGGCGAGCGCCGCCCCCGAAGGCAAGCGGTTTGTCGACCTGGACCTTCGCTACGAAGACGGTCAGCTTCTATTGCTGGTTTCCAACACGTTTGGCCGTGCGCCGCACATGGTCGACGGCATGCCCGTGGCTCAGCACACTGGGCACGGCTTTGGCACCAAGAGCATTAAGCTTGCCGTCGAGCGCATGAACGGCAACTGCCAGTTCCGCATTAACGGCGACCGGTTTGAGCTGCGCGCCGTGATGTAGGGGCTGCCGCCAGCCTCGCTACAGCGGTGCAGCCGCCGGGGTCAGCTGCTTAATGTAGGCCCACATGCGCTGCTTGGCGGCCTTGTCGGTGAGCGCCGCCTCAAAACCGTCGAGCGCCAGCACGCGGCGCCCCTGCACATGGGCGACCAGGCCGGGCTTGAGCATGGCGGTGTCAAAATCATCAATTGCCACAAGCATATCGGCATAGGTCTCGCGCATGACATCGGCCGCACTGTTGTCCAGCAGCAGCACCGCCTCGGGGTCCAAGGTCTCCAGCGCCTCGCGGAACAGGTCGCACGTCAGGGCCTCGCCCGGCGCGACCGCTCCGTCGCCCGCGCCGGCGACGCTTGCCAGCACGCAAAAATCCTCGGGGGCATATCCAATGGCGCCGAGCGCCTTGCGCAACGCGGCGCCATCCGCGCCGGCAGCCAGCTCGCCGCCCGAGCACTCGGCTTCATCCAAATCGCCTTTGACCAGCACAATCGGCGAGCATGCGTTGCCCGCGATACGCACGCCACGGCCCGCGAGCGATGCGAGCTCCTGCTCGGTCGCCTGAGCGATGGCTTCTTTTTTCTGGCTTTGTGACGTGGGCATGCACTCTCCAATCATTTGCGTGCCCACCATTATATAAAAGAGCCGCCCGCGAGTGGTTGCTTTACGAGCCGCTGGGTATAAGCACGGTCGTACTGAGTTTTACGCGGCCGAGCCGCGTCGCATTATGGAGGTCACCATGGCTGACATTAAGCAGATTACCCCCGAGAACTTCGACGCTGTCGTCAACGATAGCCTGCCCGTACTGGTTGATTTTTGGGCCCCGTGGTGCGGCCCCTGCCGCTCGCTCTCGCCCATCGTAGACGAGGTTGCCGACGAGCTGGCCGGCAAGCTGGCTGTGGCCAAGTGCAACGTCGACGACAACCAGGACCTGGCCATGAAGTTTGGCGTCATGAGCATCCCCACGCTGATCGTCTTTAAGAACGGCGAGGAGGTCGACCGCTCGGTCGGCGCCTTACCCAAGGCAAGACTTCAGGCACTGCTGGAGAAGCATCTGTAATACGCTTGTTACCTGTCTGCCGTCCATGAGCGGTTTTGCACCGCTCGCCGGAGTGCCAAACGCAAGACATGCGGCCACGGATAGTATGGTAGACACAAACAGCCCCCAGTGAACGGGTGCGGGTCAGACGGACTCGCACCCGTTTTCTTATGCGGCGGCGCCCAAGGCGGGCGTAGTAGAATCTGAACCACCATATCGCCCCGTACAAAAGGAGATTCCCATGCATGACGTCGGAATGAACATGAGCCAGCTTGCCATGAGCGTCAAGCAGGTCGACGACACCATTGAGCTCGCTCACGAGTGGAGCCATCAGCTGCTGCATGCGACCGAGAATTTTGACATGGAGCGCATCGGCGCCAAGCTCGAGGCCGCCATGGCCGCGCTCCACGAGGCGCATGACGCGCTCGAGGGCTACGAGGAAGCCATCGAGGCCGACCACAACTCCGTCGGCTCCGTGAAGCTGGTGTAAGGTGGCCGAACACGAGCACTGCTACGGGTACGAGCACGAGCATCCGCACGGGGCGGACGGTGACGCGGGCTGCCACTGTAGTGGCTCCGGCTCCGAGCTGGTCCGTTTTTCGGTTACCGCACCCGACGACCTGCTGCGCCGTTTTGACGAGCAGATCGGGCGCCGCGGCGACGTGGCCAACCGCTCCGAGGCCGTGCGCGATTTGATTCGCGCCTCAATCGCCAAAGAGCAGATGCGCACGCCCGATGAGCACGTTATCGGGTCGCTCACCATGATCTACGACCATCACACCGGCGATCTGACGCGCCGCCTGGACGAGGTGCAGCACGACTACACCGACGAGATCGTATCGACGATGCACGTGCATTTGGATCACCACAACTGCTTGGAAATCCTGGCACTCAAGGGTCGCGGCGAGCGCGTCTACGAACTAGCCGACCGCCTGCTGGGCCTGCGCGGCGTTAAGCACGGCGAGCTCACGTGCGCCGCCACCAAGCAGAGCCTGGGGCTGTAACAGCACACATTTCAACGAAGGAGGGTCGCATGCGACATGCGCATATCCATGTAACGGGCATTGTGCAGGGCGTTGGCATGCGACCGTTTGTGTATCGCGAGGCCATGGCGCACGGCATTTGCGGCTGGGTGCTCAACGCGGGCGACGGCGTGCATATCGAGGCGCACGCTCCGGCCGATGCGCTCGATGCTTTTGTTGCCGCGCTTTCTGAGCATGCGCCCGCGGCGGCCCGCGTTGAGCGAGTCGATATTGCGGATTTGGAGCCTGGCGGCTGGAGCACTGCCGATGAGCAGGGCTTTCACATTGTGGCGTCGCAGGACCAGACCGCGCACACGACGCTCGTCTCGCCCGATATCGCCACCTGCGACGATTGTCTGCGCGAGTTGTTCGATCCCGCCGACCGACGCTATCACTACCCCTTTATCAACTGCACTAACTGCGGACCGCGCTTTACCATCATCCGCTCGCTGCCTTACGATCGAGCGGCTACCTCGATGGACCGTTTTCCCATGTGCCCCGAGTGTGCCGCGGAGTATGCCAATCCGCTCGACCGGCGTTTTCACGCGCAGCCCGATGCCTGCTTTGATTGCGGGCCGCATATTACGTGGCGTGAGGCTGTGAACGGCGATGCGTGCGGGAATTCGTCCGCAACACCGGCCGTCGGCACCACACGCGAGGCCAGCGACGCCATCATCGAGCGCTGTGTTGAGCTGCTGGCCAGCGGTGGCGTCGTCGCCATCAAGGGCCTGGGCGGATTCCATCTAGCCTGTGATGCTGCCAACGAGCAGGCGGTGGCCGAGTTGCGCCATCGCAAACGCCGCAGTAACAAACCACTTGCCGTCATGGTGCGCAGTCTTGCCGATGCCGGGCGCCTGTGCCATATCGACGACGCTGAGCGCGAGCTTCTCGCCGGCAGTATCCGTCCCATTGTGCTGCTGCGCCGGCGCACTGTCGGCGAGGGCAACGGCGATTCTCCCGACGCCCTCGTACTCGCACCGTCCGTCGCGCACGACCTGCCCGAGCTTGGCGTTATGCTCCCCTACACCCCGCTTCAGCATCTTCTGCTTGCAGCTGCCGCGTCGCACGGTATGCACGCGCTCGTCATGACCAGCGGCAACCTGAGCGAAGAGCCCATCGAGACCGATGACGATCTTGCCTGGGAACGCCTCGTTGCCGCCGGCATTGCCGACGCGCTGCTCGGCAACGACCGCGCGATCCTCTCGCGCTATGACGATTCCGTGGTGCGCGTGGTTGACGGCGCCGTTATGCCCGTGCGCCGCGCTCGCGGATATGCACCCCAGCCGCTGCCGTTGCCGGCGCTCGACGGCGCTCCGTCCTGCGTACTCGCCTGCGGGCCGCAACAAAAGGCCACGATTGCGCTCACGCGTGAAGGGACGAACGGCGAGGCAACCTGTTTTGTGTCGCAGCATATCGGCGATGTTGAAAACGGCGGGACCTTCGATGCCTGGAACGCTGCGCGCACGCGCTTGGAAGATCTCTTTGATTTGGCGCCCGCCGCCTTGGCCTGCGATTTACACCCCAGCTATCTATCGGGCCAGTGGGCGCGCGAGCAGGCGCGAAAATGTAATCTGCCGCTCGTCGAGATGCAGCACCATCATGCGCATATCGCGAGCGTAATGGCCGAGGCCATCGCCGCGGGCCAGCTTACAACCGACGCGCGTGTCCTTGGCATCGCCTTTGACGGCACCGGCGCCGGCACCGATGGGACCATTTGGGGCGGCGAGTTTCTTGTTGCCAGCCTTGGCGGCTTTGAGCGCGCCGCGCATTTGCGCACCTGGGCGCTCCCCGGCGGGGCAGCCTCCGTGCGCGACGCCCGCCGCAACGCCTTTGCCCTGCTCAGTGAGCTCGGCCTGCTCGAGCACCCAGGTGCCGCGCGGCTTTTGGACAGCCTCGACGAGCAAACGCGCAGCGTGACAACCACCATGATCGAGCGCGGCATCAACAGCCCGCGTACCAGCAGCATGGGGCGTCTCTTTGATGCCGCGGCAGCAATTCTGGGCATCTGCGACAAGGCAACCTACGAGGGCGAACCCGCCATAGAACTCGAAGCCGCCGCCTGGCGCGCGCTCAGCAGTGAAAGCGCCTGCCCCACCGGAAATATAGCGGGCTTTTCCGTAACCAAATCATCCCGTCCGGACGCCTGCCATGTTCTAAACTCCAGATCGCTTATTGAGGCGCTTTTGGAGGGAATCAGGGCCGGCGTACCCGCCGGCAGGCTCGCGCTCGACTTCCATATCGCCATCGCGCGCTCTTCGGCACGAATCGCACGCGAAATCTGTGCGCGCGAAGGCATCGATACCGTCGCGCTCTCGGGCGGCGTGTTCATGAACCGACTTCTGCTTCAGCTCCTCACCCGCGAGCTCAAAAGCGCAGGCCTTACTGTCCTTGTCCCCCACACCGTACCCGTCAATGACGGCTGCATCGCCTACGGTCAGGCGGCGGTCGCGTGCGCTCGTCTTGCGCAGATTGCGTCGCAGTAGCTCGCCCTCGCACGCCACCGCGCCCAGTCGTCTCACAGGCGTAACGCGTTTGCCCGCAGCGCCCGCGAGCGCTACCATCAACTGATGGATTATTGAGCGCCCGTCCAGCGCAAAGCGTATAAAAGGGGAACAATATGTGCCTTGCCGTTCCCGGTAAAGTAGTCAAACGCGACGACGACCTCAAGGCCACCGTCGACATGATGGGCATCGAGCGCCCCGTGTCGCTGCGACTCGTGCCGACGGCGCAGGTTGGCGACTATATTCTCGTACACGCCGGCTTTGGCATCCAGATTGTCGACGAGCAGGAAGCACAGGAAACGCTCGAGCTTGTTAATGCCATGTCCGAGCTGGTCGAAGAAGACCAGCTGGCCACCAACCCGGCGGAGGCTTACTAGTGGCGCCCGAGCAGCCGGCTCGCTCCGGTATCGATTTCTCGGCATTCCGCGATCCCAAGCTGGCTCGCGAGTTCATCGAGCGCATTCATGAGCTTGTCGGCGACCGCACCATCAACCTTATGGAAGTCTGCGGCACGCATACCGTGAGCATCGGGCGCTATGGCTTTCGCTCCATTATGCCGGCAGGGCTCAAGCTGCTGAGCGGCCCGGGCTGCCCCGTCTGCGTCACCGCCAACCGCGACATCGACCACGCAATCGCGCTCGCCAACATAGACGGCGCCATCATCACCACCTTTGGCGACATGATGCGCGTGCCCGGATCATCCACCTCGCTCGCTGCGCAAAAGGCGGCGGGGCGCGATATTCGCATTGTGTACTCCCCGCTCGACGCGCTCGACATTGCCGAGCAAAACCCTGATCGCCCGGTCATTTTTATGGGCGTGGGCTTTGAGACTACGACGCCCACCATCGCCGCCGCCATCTTGGAGGCCGAGGCGCGCGGGCTTTTGAACTTCTCGGTCTATTGCGCCCACAAGACCACGCCGCCGGCGTTACGCGCCATCGCCAACGACCCCGAGACCGCCATCGACGGCTTTATCCTGCCGGGCCACGTCGCCACCATCACGGGCTTGGCCCCCTTTGGCTTTTTGGTCGACGAGTTTAAGACTCCAGGCGTGGTAACGGGATTTGAGCCGGTCGACATCTTGCAGGGTATCTGCATGCTGGTCCAGATGGTTGTTGAGGGGCAACCCGCGATCGACAACGCCTACCGTCGCGGCGTCAATGCCGACGGCAATCCTGTGGCGCGCCAGCTGGTCGAGCAGGTATTTGAGCCGTGCGATACCACGTGGCGCGGGCTGGGATCGATTGCGGCTTCGGGACTCGCCATTCGTCCCGAGTTTTCGCACTTTGATGCCAGCATGCGCTTTGACGTGTCCATCGAGCCGACGGTCGAGCCACGCGGGTGCCGCTGCGGCGACGTGCTGCGCGGGGCCATTACGCCGAGCGACTGCCCGCTCTTTGGCCGCACCTGCACGCCCGAGCACCCCGTCGGCCCGTGCATGGTGAGCTCCGAGGGCAGCTGCGCGGCGTACTATCGCTACCGCAACTAGCCCAGACACACCCGCACACCGGCACCACCCACGATTGGAGTTTTCGATATGTCCCATAGCGTTACCGACAGCACCGTCCTGCTGGGCCACGGCTCCGGCGGCCAGATGATGAAACGCATCATCGATGAGGTCTTTTTGGATGCCTTTGGGTCGCCCGAGCTGCTCGAAGGCAACGACGCCGGCGTCGCCACGCTGCCCGCGAGCGGGCGCATCGCCATGTCGACCGACAGCTTTGTAGTCTCGCCGCAGTTCTTCCCCGGTGGCAACATCGGCCGCCTCGCCGTGTGCGGAACCGTCAACGACGTCGCGACCTCGGGCGCCAACGTGCGCTACCTATCGTGCGGCTTCATCCTCGAAGAGGGCTATCCCATGGATAAGCTCCACCAGATTGTGCAGACGATGGCCGAAACGGCGCACGAAGCGGGCGTGTCCATAATCACGGGCGACACTAAGGTGGTCGAGCGCGGCGGGGCAGACGGCGTCTATATCAATACCGCCGGTGTGGGCGAGGTACCCGCGGGCGTGGCGCTCAGTGGCGCAAACTGCCGGCCCGGCGACGTCATCCTGGTGTCGGGCACACTGGGCGACCACGGCATCGCCATCATGAGTCAGCGCGAGGGTCTGGCGTTTTCGAGCACCATCGAAAGCGACGCCGCGCCGCTCAACCACCTGATTGCCGATGTGCTTTCCGCAGCACCCGACACACGCTGCTTCCGCGACCCCACGCGCGGTGGCTTGGCGTCCACACTCAACGAGTTTGCCCAGGCCAGCAATGTTGCCATGGAGGTCGACGAGGATGCCGTACCCGTGCGTCCCGACGTGCAGGCCGCCTGCGAGATGCTCGGCTACGATGTGCTGCAGGTGGCAAACGAGGGCAAGATGGTTGCCGTCGTGCCGGCCGAGCAAGCCGATGCGGCGCTGGCCGCCATGCGCGCCGCCCGCTACGGCGAGAACGCCGCGATTATCGGCCGCGTGCTGTCACTTGCCGAGGGCGCCCGCCCCGCCGTGCGCGTGCGCACCGGCTGGGGTTCGACCCGCATCCTCGACATGCTCGTAGGAGAGCAGCTGCCGAGAATTTGCTAACGACAAAGGCTCAGGGCTATTAAAGATATTCAGATTCCAAACATGCCCGGCACGCATGCCCAGTATCATGGGGTGCGTTTTACAACTCAAGCGGCAGGAGCACCCATGGCAGCAGCTTTTTCCCATGTGATCTTTGACCTGGACGGCACCATCCTCAACACGCTCGAGGACCTGGCGGCCGCCGGCAACCATACCTGCGAGGCGCACGGCTGGCCCACGTTTGCCGTTGACGAGTACCGCTACAAGGTGGGAAACGGCATGCTCAAGCTGGTTGAGCGCTTTATGCCCGCCGAGTACGCAGGCGACGGCCGCATGTTTGAGCAGACGCTTGCCGAGTTTAGGGCTTACTACGGCGAGCACAAGGAAGACCACACCGCTCCCTATGCCGGCACGATCGAGATGCTCGACCGCTTGCGCGCCGCGGGCGTTCAGCTTGCCGTGCTCACTAACAAGGACCACGTCTCGGCGGCTCCGCTTATCGAAAAGTATTTTGGTTCCGAGCGCTTTGCGCTGGTGCAGGGCCGTGTCGATGCGTTTCCGCCCAAGCCCGAAGCACCCGTCACGCTGCATGTGATGGAAGAGCTAGGCGCCGACCCGGCGACCACGCTCTACGTAGGCGATTCCAATGTCGATATCCTGACCGGCCACAACGCCGGCCTTAAGAGTGCGGGCGTCAGCTGGGGTTTCCGCGGCCGCGCAGAGCTGGAAGCCACCGGCGCCGACTACGTGGTGGACACCCAGGCAGAGCTCGCGGCGCTGGTGCTGGGCGAGTAACGAGCGACACTGCTTAACGCAGCTGCGGCAATTCTTCCGCGCGGAAAGCGCATCCCGTTTTGGAGCTCCGGAATGGGATACGCTTTCCGTTTGAGGCACATCAGGGAAACCGCATCCCGTTTCAGAACAATATTCCGGGTCGCACTTTCCGCAACCCACCCCATCCGGAAAATGCGACCCACTATTCGGCCAAAAACCGGGTCGCGGTTTCCCAAGCACTCGATGCAACGCTGGCACAAGGAGTGTCCCCAACTGCCGGCAGAATAACGCTTACCAATATCGCAGACACACTTGGCTTTGGTTGTCCTAAAGGGAGGGTCGCCCCAACAATCCTCCCTTTATTGCATAACGAACTGTTTGTCGCATGGCAACCTAAATATAAAGCGCTACCCTTGCAGAGCGCTCATCATCTCGGAGATATTAGAGTCGTCCCCCGACCATTCGTTGTCATCGTTAGCAGAATACTTAAAGGTAACCTTGGTGTCCTTGGGCTTGGCGGCCTTGGTCACATCGAGCATTACCTGTCCAGCCAGCTTGTACAACTCATCTTCGGAAGGCGACCCATCAAGAGCAGCAACCTTCTCTTGGTATTTGGTGGCAAAATCCCCTTGAATTTGAGCCATCGACTTACAAGAAACGGTCACTTCGGCAGTAGCGGTACCCTTATCTTCATCGACTACAATGTCGCCGATTTTATAGTCGAAGCCCTCGAGATAGCTCTTGGCGTATTCCTCGGTATTGATGCCGACCCTTTTAAACTCTTTCCCTGCAGCCTTATCCAAGCCATCCAGAAATGACTCGTCGTTATTTTTAATCTCATCAAGCTGATTGATCAGATCTTCGTTAATAAGTTGCTCGACTGTGGGATCACCGCAACCGGAAAGAGAGATCAAGCATGCAACCACTACAGCCAACATGAGCGCAAGCAGCGGCTTCTTTTTCATGACATTCCTCCAAACAAGCGGCGCTGCGTTCCATGTGCAACGCACGTTGTGACAGTAAGTCCATATTAACGGCTCGACCCAAACCCCTGAGTCGCAAAAACGGGCTTCTGGCCGGGACGACCGGATTCGAACCGGCGGCCCCTTAACCCCTCAGGCTTGGGACAGGTTCAAAATAGCGATGATATTCCAATTGACTAGGATAATGTAAAAGCGCTCAGATGCTGTGATATTCGATACACGCTTGTTCACGTCGATCCTGAAACATACGAGATTCTTTCCGTTGTGATGAAGTTGCGGGGGGAGAACGATAACCGGATGCTGCAAACTAAGAAACGCTGTTGATTTTCATCTGCTTAGCACGGTTCAAGAACGTTCTTCAAAATGCTGTACTCATACGATGCATAGGGAGATCCAGTCAAATCGAGACCACTATTGGCGGAGATTATCGTATGGCAGCCCGCTTCAAGAACATCAGAGCCACCCGCAAATCCGTTCACGACGTTCCCCATATCATCTTTCAATACGCCCATGAGCGTCGTGCCCATACCATAGTCATACGGCGAATCATTTTGAATTTCGACATCAAAACGATACATGTTAGTAGCGATTTGTTCTAATCGTTCATTTAACACTGTGAACTCATAGGTGTCTTTTTCGGTGACCTTCTTAAAGCAATTAACCCTAAACGTAAGCTCAAGTGACACCGGTAGTTCATCTATGCCATCGATTGCGCCGAAGTACCATTTTCTTGCCCCGGAAGAAGAGCACAGCAGCTAGATATTGTGCTACTCACGGTGCCACACAGTGTGCCATCCGCCTTCTTTGCGATGCCATCAACTCCCCAATCGACAGCAACTTGATCACTAGTGTTTTTGATTTTTGTAATATAGCCACAGCCGCTTTGACCAACCTGATAGTTGTAAATAGGGTCCATGGTTACTACAATATCGGAACTCTGTGGACTACTTTCATTCTTAAGCGTGCCCTTTTTCGGTTTTAGCGTGGAACTGTCCGTCTTATCAGGTTTGCCCGAACATCCAGCAAGGCCCAGCGTTGCAATTCCGGCTAGAAAGTCCCTTCTCGAGATATCTTTCATCAATTCCTCCCCTTATGCGTACGCCAATTTCATACCTAGATTACAGAGAAGCATTGGCAAGTTGTTGAGCAACAAATACGAACGGTAGAACTTGCATGGCAAGCGTTTTTATCCAATAAAAAACCTCGATCGTATGGAGAGGTCAACAATTAGATTCAAAACGAATCGAGGCCACAACCGCGCAGGCGGCTCAATTTGATGAACGAATGGCCCGTAAAGCAAGCCCCCTGCAATAAAACGCACCTGCTTGGCCCATTAAAAAAGGTGGCCGGAAAACCCGACCACCCTTGCACATCCTTTGGATGCCGCAGTTTACTTGCGGACGACCTTAACGATGGCGTCACCGGCGGCGACGGCGGACTCTGCCTCAACGGTGAGCTCGACGTCGGCAAACTCGGCGGTGTTGGACACGGCCACCACGACGCAGTCCTTGTAACCGGCAGCGGCGATCTTGGCGCGGTCGATCTTGAGTATGGGCTGGCCGGCCTTCACAACGTCGTCGGCCTTGACGAAGCCCTCGAAGCCATCGCCGTTCATGTTGACGGTATCGACGCCAACGTGCACCAGAACCTCGATGCCGCTATCGGACTGCAGACCCACGGCGTGACCCATGGTGACGGTCACCTTACCGTCGCAGGGAGCGTAGACCAGATCGTCCTCGGGCCACACGGCACAGCCCTTGCCCAGAACCTCGCCACCAAAGACGGGATCGGGCACGTCGGCCATCTTGATGACCTTGCCCTTGACGGGCGAGCACAGCACGTCGGCGCCGGCAGAAGCAGAGATGGAGGCCGGAGCAGCGGCAGCCGCGGGCTCAGCCTTCTTCTTGAACATATCAAACAGACCCATACGTTTTCTCCTCTTGATTAAGCGCAACGTTGTGCGCATGCCTACGGTAATTATAGTGCCAAATGGCCAAAATACTAAGGCGAGGGCTCGAATCGCAAGCCCTTCCCGGCAGTGCTCGTGGGATGAGCATCTCCTTTGCATCGCGGGTCGATAAGCCGAGCATCGCCTGCGCAGATTATGGAGCGCATGGAGGGGCTCTACCAGACCACGCTGGCCGAAACGCAGGAGCTGCTCGACCCCACGCAGCTCGACCACGCCGCCAAGCTTATCGCGAACGCCCGACAGGTCGACATCTACACGGGCTCGCACAACCTCTATCCAGCGGGAATGTTTCGCGATCGCCTGCTCTCCGCCGGTAAAAGCGCGACGTGCCACGACGGTGCCGAGGCCCAGGTGCGAGCGGCGCTCGCCTCGGGCACCGACCATGCGGCAATCGTTATCTCCTACAGCGGCCTTGCCCCAAACCTCAAGGACATCTTGCCGATCCTCAGCAGCCGGCATGTCCCGGTCACCGTCATCGGCACGCCATACTGCGCGCGCATTCACCCCGGCTTTGCCGCCTACCTTACGGTGAGCGATCACGAGAGCATGACGCACCGCATCACGCAGTTCGCAAGCCACATCGCCGTGCAATACGTACTCGATTCGCTCTACAGCAGCTACTTCGCCAAAGACTACGCCCGCTGCGCCGAATTCCTAGAGCGCTCATTCCCCTACACCCGCCTCCCCAGGCTCAAGTAGTCATTTAAGAACGTCCCCAATGACTAACGGCCGACCTAATAACGACTTCTCGTCATTAGGTCGGCCTTTTCAGCTCTAATAACTATTTATTCCGTAAACTCGTTATTAGAATCTGACGCAGAAGGCCGGGCTCACATGTGGCACCATGGCGGAAAGCAGCTTGTCCCTGCGCCAACCGAATGAGCGTGGATTTTCGGACGCCTATCTAACGAGCGTGGATAATCTCCCACTTTGAGCCCGCACACAGGCCAAAAACGGGAGATTATCCACGCTCATTCCTGAGTAGTCATTTATGAACGTCCCCAATGACTACTCCGGCATCGCCGATGTTTCGGCAACGACAGCAAGCGAGCCGCATCCGGAGCAAGACAACGCCGCAGGTAGAGGACGGACAGCGAGCGGGTCGCATTTGAGACAAGGTGACGTGAAACGAAAGGGCGCTGACCTTCTGGTCGCGCCCTTGAAGTTGAACGTCAGATTGTCCAAATGCG
>CABUWD010000014.1 GCA_902495155.1 uncultured Collinsella sp. | reverse complement strand
ATGGGAAGCATCCGCGACTATATGAAAGTCACCGTTGCTACGCCATTGCTCGTGCTTGGCGAGGTGCTCTGCGAGATGCTGATTCCATTTATCACCGCCAACCTGATCGATGCCATCAAAGACGGCGCCACCGTGGCCGAGATGCTTCCCACCGCGGGCTTTTTGGTGCTCATCGCGCTGACATCGCTTGCTTTTGGCGCCGCTGCCGGCGTCACCTGCAGCCATGCGAGCTGCGGCTTCGCTAAGAACCTGCGTCACGACCTGTTCTACAAGATCCAGACGTTCAGCTTTGCCAACATCGATGAGTTCTCGAGCTCCTCGCTCGTCACGCGCCTGACCACCGATATCAACAACGTGCAGCAGGCCTTTATGATGATCATCCGTATCGCCGTGCGCGCGCCGCTGGTACTGATCTTCGCCTTTACCATGGCATTTATCATGGGTGGCAGCGTCGCCATGGTCTACCTGGTCATCATTCCGCTGCTGGGCTTTGGGCTGTTCTTTATCATCTTTAAGGTGCGCCCCATCTTCTCGCGCGTGTTCCACAAGTACGACGCCCTTAACGAGTCCGTCGAGGAAAACGTCACCGGCATGCGCGTAGTTAAGAGCTATGTGCGCGAAGACTTTGAGAAGGAGAAGTTCGCGACCGCCGCACGCGACGTCCAGATGGACTTCACCCGCGCCGAGAAGCTGCTCGCCTTTAACAACCCCATGATGAACATCTGCGTCAACGGCGCGTTTGTCGTCATCATCTACCTGGGCTCCAAGCTCATCATCACGAGCCAGGGAACGCTGTTCGACGTGGGCCAGCTCTCCTCGATCTTTACCTATGGCTTCCAGATTCTGATGAGTCTGATGCAGTTGTCGATGATCTTTGTCATGGTGACCATGGCCGACGAATCGGCACACCGCATTACCGAGGTGTTGGCCGCCGAGCCCACGATCGCCGATCCCGCCGAGCCCGTGCTCGAGGTTGCCGACGGCTCCATCGACTTTGACCACGTGAGCTTTAAGTACTCCGCGCATGCGAAGCGCCAGGCGCTCGACGATATCGACCTGCACATTAAGAGCGGCGAGACCATCGGCATCATCGGCGGCACCGGCTCGGCCAAGTCCACGCTTGTAAACCTCATCGCCCGCCTGTACGACGCCACCGAAGGCACCGTGCGCGTGGGCGGCGTGGATGTGCGCGACTACGACTTGGACGCCCTGCGCCACCAAGTGGCCATGGTATTGCAGAAAAACGTGCTGTTTAGCGGCACGATTGCCGAGAACCTGCGTTGGGGCGACCCGAACGCCACCGACGAAGAGGTCCGCGAGGCGGCACATCTGGCCTGCGCCGACGAGTTTGTCGACGGCTTCCCCAAGGGCTATGACACCTGGATCGAGCAGGGCGGCTCCAATGTCTCGGGCGGTCAGAAGCAGCGCCTGTGCATTGCGCGTGCCCTGCTGCGTCGCCCCAAGATCTTGATCCTGGACGACTCCACCAGCGCCGTCGACACCAAGACCGACGCCAAGATCCGCGCAGGGCTGGCAAGCTATCTGCCCAACACGACCAAGCTCATCATCGCCCAGCGCATTAGCTCCGTGCAGGATGCAGACCGCATCATCGTCATGGAGGGCGGCCGCATCGCGCAGATCGGCAACCACGATGAGCTGCTCAAGACGAGCGAGATCTACCGCGAGACCTTTACCTCGCAGAACAAGATGTCTGCCGAGGGCGAAGAGGCCGTCGAAGTCGACACCGAGGTATCCGCAACACAAGCTCAGACCCAGGAAGGAGGCGAGGCACATGAGTAAGGCAACGACCGCCGAGCGCGCGCTCAACCGCAAGGGTGGCACCATGTCGCGCCTCATCAAGACGCTCTTTGGCTTCTACCCCGTGCTTTTGCCCCTCGTCGTCGTCGGCGTGGTGCTCTGCGCCATCATCAACTCCATCGGCGCGACCTTCCTTCAGAGCGCCCTGCAGATTATTAGCGAATCGTGGCAGTCGGGCGATTGGGAAGCTGCACAGCCCAAGATCGCACAGCTCGTGACCACCCTCGCCTGCATCTACGGCGTCGGCATCCTGTCCTCGCTGTTCTGGAACCGCGCCATGGCCATCGTCACGCAGGGCTCGCTCGAGAAGCTGCGCGAGAAGATGTTCAACCGCATGCAGGACTTGCCGATCCGCTACTTCGACACACACCAGCGCGGCGACATCATGAGCCACTACACCAACGATATCGACACACTGCGCCAGATGATCAGCCAGTCGCTGCCCAACCTGCTCATGACGACCATCGTCATCGTCACGGTATTCTTTATCATGCTGTACTACAGCGTGTGGATGTGCCTGGTCATTGTGGCCGGTGTCGCCTTTATGACCTTTATGACCAAGCTGCTCGGCTCCAACTCCGCGCGTTTCTTTATTGCGCAGCAGACCGAGCTCGGCGTGGTCGAGGGCCATATCGAGGAAGTCATGAACGGCCAGAAGGTCGTCAAGGCATTCTGCCACGAGTCTGCCGCCGAGGCCGATTTTGACGAGCGCAATGAAAAGCTCTTCGAGGTCTCGCAGAAGGCCAACATGTACGCCAACATCCTCATGCCCATCCTTATGAACCTGGGAAACCTGCTCTATGTGCTGGTCGCACTGGCAGGCGGCATTTTCCTGGCGCTGGGCGTGCCCAACCTGAGCATCTCGGGCATGGCACTGTCCATCGCCGTCGTGGTGCCGTTCCTCAACATGACCAAGCAGTTCTGCGGACAGATCGGCCAGATCTCGCAGCAGATCAACGCCGTGGTCATGGGCCTCGCCGGCGCCGACCGCATCTTTGAGCTCATCGACGAGGAACCCGAAGCCGACGAAGGCTATGTGACGCTCGTCAACGCGCAGGTGAACCCCGATACCTGGCAGCTCGAGGAGGCCGACCACCACACCGGCATGTGGGCGTGGAAACATCCGCACCGCGCAACCGGCGAAATCGAGTACGTGCCGCTGCGCGGCGACCTGGTCATGGACAACGTGGACTTTGGCTACACGCCCGACCACGAGGTGCTGCACGGCGTGTCCGTGTACGCCAAGCCGGGTCAGAAGGTCGCGTTTGTCGGCGCCACCGGTGCCGGTAAGACGACCATCACCAACCTCATCAACCGCTTCTACGACATCGCCGACGGCAAGATCCGCTACGACGGCATCAACGTCAACAAGATCCGCAAGGCCGACCTGCGCCGCTCGCTGGGCGTCGTGCTACAGGACGTGAACCTGTTCACCGGCACTGTGATGGATAACATCCGCTACGGCAATCTGGACGCTACCGACGAGGAGTGCATCGCGGCGGCCAAGCTCGCGGGCGCGGACGACTTTATCACCCGCCTGCCCGACGGCTACGACACGATGCTCACCGGCAACGGCGCACAGCTGTCGCAGGGCCAGCGCCAGCTGATCTCGATCGCACGCGCCGCCGTCGCCGATCCGCCGGCGATGATTCTGGACGAGGCCACGTCGAGCATTGACACCCGCACCGAGGCCATCGTGCAGGCGGGCATGGACAAGCTCATGGAGGGCCGCACGACGTTTGTCATCGCGCACCGCCTGTCCACCGTGCGCAACTCCGACGCGATCATCTGTCTGGATCACGGCCGCATCATCGAGCGCGGCAACCACGACGAGCTGATCGCCAAGCGCGGGTATTACTACCAGCTGTACACCGGAGCGTTTGAGCTGGAGTAGCTCGGCCCGCCGAGATGGCCGATTTGCCGCTCATTCGTCGGGCATGACTCTAAGGTCAATGCCCTCCTCTTTCGGGGCAAATCGACTCATCTCAGCGACCCAAACACAATGCGCCGCAACGAATAAGGCCTCCGCAGCCACACGAGCTGCGGAGGCCTTTCTATGCCCTTTGTCACAGGCTTACCGTTCCTCGCGTTGCGGCCCGGCTGCCTCGGCTGTCTTTACGCGGTTCTTGTCGATGTACATGTTTTTGTCGGCCTGGGAAAAGAGCTCGCGCATCGTAGGCGGTTCATCAAAATCACTGGAAAGCGCATAGCCCACCGCATAGCTGATAGGCATGTCGGGGTGAGCCTCGGAATACTCGTTCACGTTCGCACGAACCCGAGCGAGACAGGACTCCACGGCAGCCCGATCGGCATCCCACAGCACCGCGATAAACTCATCGCCGCCGTCGCGGCCCACAAAGCAGGTCTCGGACGCCACGCACCCCAGCTGCTGGGCAAAAGAACGGATGTATTCGTCGCCCTTCTCGTGGCCGAAGTTGTTATTGACCGTATGCAGATTGTTAAGGTCGAAGACGCACACCGCAACGGGCGCCTCCGCGGAGACAAGCCGCTCCTGCCCCAAGATCTCCTCGCACTTGTTCTTGTTGGGCAGTCCCGTGGCTTCGTCGAGATAGACTTTGCTCTGCAGTTCGCGATTGAGCGCGGCAGTTCGCACCGCGCGAACAAGTTCGACCGCAAAGGTCGCCACCAAGCCCACGATGTCGATGATCACCAAGCCCTCGAGATAGTTGAGCGCCGACGCCTTCTCCTGAGAGTAGTCCTCTGCGAGTCGCGTAGCATCGTCGCAAATGCCAAAGAACTCCTCGCTCATGGAGATGATGTCGGTGCTCTCGTAGCCGACTTCGCGCACGCGGCTAATCTCGGCGCAAAGCTCATCATAATAATTTGCAAGCTCGGTCATCTTTGCCTGATACTCATCGTCGTCGAGACGGACGAGGTTGAGGTCGTCACTTCCGTAACGCAAACCGTTGATGTATGAATCCACGGCTTTGAGCAGGTCATCTTGAGGCTGGCCCGCGTCCTCGAGCTTAACGATTCGCTGCGTGGTACCGCGCACCAGACCGGCGTAGTTGACCACGCGCGCCGTGCCCTGGATATCGGAGACGAGCAGCATAACATTGATGAAGAAGAAGATGAGAACTGCCGTGAGCACCATCATGAGCAGGCGCACCGCCTGGCTGGCTTTCTTGGCGACAGAAGTATTCACAAGTTCACTCCCAAAATGACAAAAGCACAGGTAGTACGCAGTGTACTGAAATTCACGTGAGGTCAACTCTACCAGATGATTTTTCTAGGACGGGGATTAAAGAATCATCGACACGATAGCTATTTGAGAAGTTGTGCCATGGCGTTGACGAATTTTTGGACTTGGAGGGTGGGCTCGAGCGGGTAGTGCAGAAAGACCGGCACCTCGCGGCCGCACAGGAACGGTACGCCCACAAAGGCCGGGTGCACGCCCGACCATGCGCCGCAGGTGAGCACCGCGTCGCCCTTTTCCTCCGCCTCGTTAAAGAGCGCAAAGTCGAAGCTATCCACATCGATCACGTCCACGCCGCCGTCGGCCAACAGGTCGATGCGCAGGCTGTCCATGGCATCGTTGCCGTGACGCAGCACGCGCAGACGCATGCCCTCCAAGTCGGCAACCGTGATGCGATTCTTGCGCGCCAACGTACTCGTGCGCGGCAGGTCGATATAAAACGGAACGTTAACGATGCGGAGCTTTTGGCAGGCGTCGCCCCAGCGTGGGGTAGAAAAACTCGACTGCACCACATCGACCTCGCGGCCCAAGCTGCGCATGACGGTCTCGCGCTCGTCGTAGAGGTCGCTTACCGGCACAATCTCAAATCGCAGCGACGGCTCCAGATCGTGGATGCCCGTCCACATCGAAAGCGTTTGGCGCCCCGGGCACATCATCGACACACCCAGGCGCACGGCACCGCCATCGCCCGCCGCGCGTCGGGCGCGGCGCAGCGCGTCCTCGGACTGCCGCATGATCGAGCGCGCGTCATCCACCAGCAGAGCGCCCGCCGGCGTCACCTTAACACCCGAATGCGAGCGCTCGAACAACGTGATACCAAATTCGGCCTCAAATCCCGACACCTGTTTGACGAGCGCCGGGGTCGACACGCGCAATTTTGCCGCCGCACGCGAGAAGCTTCCCAGCTCCGCGGCGGCCGATATGGCCTCAAGTCGTCGATCGTACACGTCAATCTCCCGTTTTCGCGCCCGTGGCCACATAGCGCCACAGGGGGTTGTTTTCGCAGGTCACGCGCTCAATTGAGAATAAACTGCATCGCACAGTGTAAACCTACGATTAACGCCATTCTAACAAATATGCAATTCACCTGCGCAAATGCAAAGCATACGATAACCAGCAAAAACCACGTGGGTCGGTTAACGGGAGCGACCCACCGGGAGGCACAAGAAGGGAAGTTCCTATGAGCAACTGGCTTAAGCTCGAGGGCGATGTCTGCGCCGTGACTGGCGCGCTCGGCGGTATGGGCGTCGAGATTTGCCGCGAGTTCGCCCGCAACGGCGCCAACGTCGTCCTGCTCGATCTGGACGAGGAAAAGGTCAAGGCCGCTGCCGCCGACCTCGCCGCCGAGTTTGGCATCCACGCCGAGGGCTACAAGATGAACGCTACCGACGAGGCCGAGGTTCAGGCCGCCGTCGACGCCACGATCCGCGACTTCGGCCGCATCGACGTTCTCGTCAACACCGCCGGCATCCTGCGCTTCGCCGCCATGGAAGACCTGCCGCTGAGCGACTGGGAGCAGGTGCTCAACGTCAACCTCACCGGTTACTTCATCACCTCGCAGCGCTTTGGTCGCGAGATGATCAAGGCCGGCCAGGGCCGCCTGGTGCACATCTCGACCGTTGCCAGCCACTCCCCCGAGACGTTCTCGGGCGTGTACAGCTCCACCAAGGCGGGCGTCAACATGATGTCCAAGATGCTGGCTGCCGAGTGGGGCCCCTACGGCGTCCGCTCCAACTGCGTCGAGCCTTGCTTCGTTAAGACCCCGATGTCGGCCAACTTCTACGCCGACCCCGAGGTCGAAAAGAGCCGCAGCCGTCTGATCGCCACGCGCCGCATCGGCGAGGTCAGCGATATCGCCAACGCCGTCATGTTCCTGGCGTCCAAGCGCTCGGACTTTACCACCGGCGACGCCATCAAAGTCGACGGCGGCTTCTCCAACATGATGGGCGACCTCACCGCCAAGCCCGGAGGCCGTCGCGCTTATGCCGACAACTACCTCAAGAACAAGGGTGTCGAGCTCTGGTCCGATGAGTCCGGCGTCGCCAAGCCGACTGACCAGTAAACCAACCCGACAGGGAGGACCCGCGGACACGCCTGTTCCTCCTCCGTATCGATTAGAAAGAGTCCAATGGCTTCCACCAACTCCAACAAGGGTCGCGCCGTCGTGCTTTCCGCCGCGTGCGTCACCATGTTCTTCATCAGCTCCATCGCGCTGTACTCCGTCGTGAGCAAGAACCTGCTCGCCGTCTACCCCGAGTGGTCGAGCGCCCTTACCTGGGCTTTCCCCGTCTTCCAGACCATCATGGCCGTGACGGGCATCTTCGCCGGCCGCATCTCCGATAAGATCGGCCCGCGCAACGTCGTGATCGCTGCCGCCGTGTGCTACGGCCTGGGCTGGTTCATGTCCGGCACCGTCACCGAGCCGTGGCAGTTCTACCTGTGGTTCTCGCTCGTCGCCGCTGTCGGCAACGGCCTGGGCTACAACCCGGCGCTCACCACCGGCCAAAAGTGGTTCATCGACAAGAAGGGTCTCGCCTCCGGCATCACCCTGGCCGCTTCGACCGCCGGTCCCGCCGTGCTGTCCCCGGTACTCGCCTCGCTGCTCATCCCGAGCCTGGGCATCTTTGGCGCCCTCAAGGCACTCGGCGTCATCTTCTTTGTGACGATCGCCGCCTCCGCCCTGTTCCTGAAGGCCCCCGAGGCCGGCTGGCTGCCCGAGGGATTCGAGGCCCCCAAGGGTGGCGCGCATGCCGGCACCTTCGGTGACCTCACTCCGGGCGAGATGGTCAAGACCCCGCGCTTCTGGGTTCTCATCGTCACCTTCGCCTTTGCCGCCACCGCGGGCACCCTGCTCGTCGGCAAGGTTGCCTCCATCGCCGCCGTCCAGCTCTTCGCCGACCCCACGAGCGCCGCGGCCGTCGCCCTCGGCGGTGTGGTCGTCTCCGTCAACACCTGCGCCAACCTGGTCGGTCGTCTGTCCTTTGGCCAGATCATCGACAAGCTCGGCGCCTATAAGTCGCTGCTCATCAGCCTTGTCGTCACCATCGTCGCGCTCGTCATCATGTCGATGAGCTTTACGCAGAGCATGTTCTTTGTGGCACTCGCCCTGCTCGGCTTTAGCTTTGGCGCCCTGCTCGTCATCTACCCGCCGCTCACCGGTGGCGCCTTTGGCACCAGCAACATCGGCGTCAACTACGGCATCATGTTTTTGGGCTACGCCGCCTCCACCTGGATCAGCCAGCCCATCACCGCCGTGCTGTATCACGCCGAGGCCGGCAGCGCCGCCTACCAGCAGTCCTTCTACGGCGCTATTGTGATCGCCGCCATCGCCGTCGTGCTCACCCTCTACATGATGGTCTCCGACAGCAAGAAGAAGTCCGCCTAGTTTTACCGATGCGACAAAGGGACAGCCCCTTTGTCGCATTCCACCGGTCACCAGTATTAAGGAGTCGAAATGTCTGAGCTCAACCCCGTCCGCATTGCCGTTATCGGCGCCGGCGCCATGGGCCGCAACCACATCCGCTTTGTCACCGAGGAGCCCGAGGCTGAGCTCGTCGCCATCGCCGACGCCTTTGAGGGCGCCCGCGCCACGGCCGAGGCCGCCGGCGTGCCGTTTTACACCGATCCCGCCCAGATGATGGACGAGGTCAAACCCGAGGCCGTCATCATCGCCACGCCCAACGACCTACACCTGGGCGTTGCCCGCGAGGCTGTGAAGCGCAACATCGTGCCGTTGGTCGAAAAGCCGATCTCCAACGACCTGGAGGATGCCCAGGCCTTCGCCGCCGAGGCCGAGACCGCTGGCGTGCCCGTGCTCGTGGGTCAGCACCGTCGCCACAATCCCTTCGTCAACAAGGCCAAGGAGATCATCGAGTCCGGTGAGCTGGGCAAGCTCACCGTGTCGAGCTTCCACTACATGATCTATAAGAATGACGAGTATTTCGATGTCGAGTGGCGCCGCAAGAAGGGTGCCGGCCCGATCCTGGTCAACCTGGTGCACGACGTCGACCTGCTCCGCTACCTGCTGGGCGAGCCCGTTGCCGTCCAGGGCATGCAGTCCAGCGCCGCCCGCGGTTTTGAGACCGAGGACTCCGCCGTGGTCAACGTCCGTTTTGCCGATGGCGCGCTCGCAAGCATGACCATCTCCGACGCCACCGCCAGCCCCTGGAACTGGGAGGCCACCGCTCGCGAGGATCCGCAGTACCGCCCCTTCGACGCCGACGCCTACTTTATCGGCGGAACCCTGGGCGCCCTGTCGCTGCCCCGCCTGCACCAGTTCTCCTACGACGGAGCCTCCAACTGGCACAAGCCGCTGCAGATGGAGATTCCGGCCGTCGACCCGGCGCTGCCGCACAAGATGCAGCTCAAGCACTTTGTGAAGGTCGTTCGCCGCGAGGTCGAGCCCGTCGTGACCCCCGCCGACAACGTTAAGACGCTCACGCTGCTTAACGCCATCAAGGAGGCCGCCGAGACCGGCCAGCTCGTCGAGCTGTAATGCCTTAAGAGCGGCCGCGGCAGAAACCCCATGCCGAACCCCTCGGTCCGCCACAAATATGCCCCTCTTCTTTGCCCCGCGAGCAGCCTCCTGCCCGCGGGGCTTTTTGCTACCTTGCCGACGATTTTTCTGGGGCGGGGGCTATTTTGCACCTAAGCTTGATTCGTTCGCCACGAAACAGTCTTTTGGGACGGGTGGTATCCTTGGTAGCTCTGTGCTGCAAACGCACCTTAAACGCAAGGAGTCCCATGGATCTTATCGCCCAGCTCGCCCGCGAGCTCAACCTTAAGGCCGCCAACGTCGAGGCTGCCGTCAAGCTCATCGATGAGGGCAACACCATCCCCTTTATCTCGCGCTACCGCAAGGAAGCAACGGGCGGCATGGACGACGTCGCCCTGCGCGCGCTCGACGAGCGCCTGTCCTACCTGCGCAATCTTGAGCAGCGCAAAGAGGACGTCATTCTGCTCATCGACGCCCAGGGCAAGCTCACGCCCGAACTCGAACAGCAGATTCGCGAGGCCACGCAGCTCCAGCGTGTCGAGGACCTCTACAAGCCCTACCGCAAAAAGCGCATGACCCGCGCGCAGAAGGCCCGCGAGGCCGGCCTGGAGCCGCTCGCCAACATGATCATCATGCAGGCCTCGGCCAAGGGCAGCGCACTCGACGCCGCCGCGGCATACGTCAACGAGGAGGCCGGCTTCGACACGCCCGAGAAGGCGCTCGCCGGCGCCGCCGACATCGTGGCCGAGACGGTAGCCGAAGATCCCGAGAACGTCGCCGACCTGCGCGCCTTTACGCAAAACACCGCCGACATCGTCGTCGAGGCCACCGACCCCGCCGAAAAGACTCCCTACGAGCCCTACTACAACTTTGACGAGCCGCTGCGCCGTATACCCAACCACCGCGTGCTGGCTATCGACCGCGGTGAGCGCGAGGGCAAACTCCGCGTGCACGTGAACGTCGACGGTGCTGTCGCCACGGCGCGCCTCGGCAGCCGTTGGCCCCGCCGCCAAGGCGTGTTCGCGCCCGTCTTTGACGCCGCTATCGCCGACGGCTACAAGCGCCTCATGGCCCCCTCGCTGGAGCGCGAGGCCCGCGCCAAACTCACCGTTCGCGCCCAGACCGAGGCCATCAACGTCTTTGCCAAGAATCTCGAAGGCTTGCTCTCGGCACGCCCCGTGCGCGGCGCCCGCGTGCTCGCGCTCGATCCGGGCTACCGCACCGGCTGCAAGGTCGCCGTCATGGACGAGACCGGCAAGCTGCTCGACCACGGCGTGGTCTATCCCACCAAGCCGCGCCACGACGTCGCCGGCACCAAGCGCGAGCTCGCCCGCCTCGTCAAGAAGGACAGCGTCAACACCATCGTCATCGGCAACGGCACCGCCAGCCGCGAGACCGAGGAAGTCGTCTCGGAGTTCATTGCCGAGCAGGCGCCCAGCCTTCGCTACACCATCGTCAACGAGGCCGGCGCGTCGGTGTACTCCGCCTCCGAGCTCGCAAGCCAGGAGTATCCCGACCTGGACGTCACCGTGCGCGGCGCCATGAGCTTGGGCCGTCGCCTGCAGGACCCGCTGGCAGAGCTCGTCAAGATTCCGCCCCAGTCCATCGGCGTGGGTCAGTACCAGCACGACCTTGACCAGGCCGAGCTTTCGCGCACGTTGGGCCATGTGGTGGAAGACGTCGTCAACCGCGTGGGCGTCGACGTAAACACCGCGAGCGCGAGCCTGCTGGGATATGTATCGGGCATCACGCCGAGCGTGGCCAAAAACATCGTGGCCTACCGCGAGGAAAACGGCGCCTTCACCGATCGCCGCCAGCTCAAGAAGGTCCCCAAGCTGGGACCCAAGGCATACCTCAACGCCGCGGGCTTCCTGCGCATCAGCGGCGGCAAGAACCCGCTCGACGCGACAAGCGTCCACCCCGAGAGCTACGAGGTGGCCACATCCGTCTTGGAGCGCGCAGGCGTTAAAGCCAGCGAGCTCAGCCGCGGCGGCGTACCCGACATCGAGCGCCGTCTGGGCAGCATCTCGACGCTGGCAAGCGACCTGGACTGCGGCACCCTGACGCTCATCGACATTGTCAACGAGCTCAAGAAGCCTGGTCGCGACCCGCGCGACGACGCGCCCGAGGTGGTCTTTAGCCGCTCGGCGCTTTCCATCGACGACCTGGAACCCGGCATGGAACTCAAGGGCACGGTGCGCAACGTCGTCGACTTTGGCGCCTTCGTCGACGTGGGTGTGCACCAGGACGGCCTCGTGCACATCTCCAAGCTCGCCAACCGCTTCGTCAAGCACCCGAGCGACGTGGTGCGCGTCGGCGACACGGTAAAGGTGTGGGTGGAAAAGGTCGATCGCGACCGCAAGAAGATCTCGCTCACCATGGTGCAGGGGAAGTAAACCGCCAAAGCAAGGGTACCCCCTGCAGCGACGTGCAAAATAGCGAGTATTCTGCAAATTCCACCGCTCCGGATGCCTCTCAGAGACGAAAAGCAAAAAACAGCCCCCGTTTTAGCGTCGTCAGAGCCAAAACGGGGGCTGTTCCGTGCTTCAACCAGCTGGTAAAAACCTTTACCTTGCTGAATACTCTCAATTTTGCACGTCGCAGGCGGGGGTACCTTTGCCCCCGGCAGGATTGGAGGCCGATCACCAGCCTACCGGCAAGTCGTGTCGGCAGCCCCGGCCTTTCCTTTGCCTAGCGCGACCCTCGCGAAGCGCGTGAGCGATAGGGAAAGGAAAGGCCGGGGCGAACAACCCGCGGCGCAGCCAGTGCTCGCGTTACGGCAGGATATGGAAACCGAGCGAGGCGATATCCTTGGCAAAGCCGCGGACGGTGTCGAGCGAGACCTCGTACGGATCGCGGCCGATGTTCTTGCGCTTGGCCAGGATACTGTTGGGCACCGTGATGATCTGGCAACCGCAGACTTCGGCCTGATAGATGTTGATAAGCTCGCGCGTGGATGCCCACAGGACCTCGCAGTTGGGCTTGACGGCGGCCTTCTTAACCGACTCCGTCACAAACGGAATGGGATCGACGCCGGTATCGGCAATGCGGCCGGCAAAGAGCGAGATGATGGACGGCGTCTCGGCGTCAACGGCCTCGACCATCTCATCGACCTGCGTAGGCGTAAAGATGGTGGTGACGTTGACCTTGATGCCGTCGGCCGAAAGCTTGCGGACCAGCTCGGCGGTGGACTCGCCCTTGGTGGTCACGCACGGAATCTTGACATAGACGTTGTCGGCCCAGGTAGCGATCTCGCGGGCCTCGACCTCCATGGTCTCGACGTCGTCGGCAAAGACCTCAAACGAGACGGACACATCGGTGATGTGAGTCAGGACCTCCTTGGCAAACGCGCGGTAATCCGTCACGCCGCCCTTCTTCATAAGGGACGGGTTGGTCGTGAAACCCTGAACGTTGCCGTTCTCGTACATGTCGAGCATGCCCTCGAGGTTTGCACCGTCAGCGAACACCTTGATTGCCATCTGCCTGATTCCTTTCGTTAGCATACGGCCGATAAACTGCTAAACACTTTACCTATGTTTATCAAGGCGTGAGCTGCGGTTTTTTATCTTCTCGGCGAACGGTATAAACACCTCAGTGTTTGGATTGATAAATCGATTGAGCATGCAAAAGCAAAGAGTCGCAGTTTGAGCAAACGTCAGAACGCGGGATTCATTAGATGAGGCCGAAATGCTGCATCGCCGTGACGGTGCCGTCGTGTGCGACATCGTCGGTCACGTAGTCGGCGACCGCCTTGACCTCGGGCATGGCGTTGCCCATGGCGACAGCCGTCTCGACCGCAGCGAGCATGCCCAGGTCGTTACCCGAATCGCCGAAGCCAAAGGTGCGCGCGTTGCCGGTGCGACCCAGGTATTCCAGCGCTCGCGCCACGCCCACGCCCTTGTCGATGCCCTTGGGGCTCAGCTCGCGATTCTGACCACCGGTGTTGCACAGCCCAAACTCGCGATCGATAAAGCCATCATCGTTGGCTACGCGAGCCAGGTCGCTCGCGACGATGCCTACCTTGCCCACGCGCAGACGGCCGTCGACGCGCATTTCCTCGGTGCTGTGCACCACAGAAGTGCCGATCAGAGACGACTGCTCAACGCCCGCGGGTTCCAGGGCAAAAGTAGCCACGTTGGTCTCGAAAAAGGCTTCAATCCCTGCCGCGACCATACGGCGAGCGAGCTCCGCAACAATGTCTTCGTCAAAGCAGTCCTCATGCACCACGCGGCCCTCGACCTCGAGCGTGGCGCCTGCCATGGCAACGATGCCCGCGGGATCGAGCGCACGCAAGCTGTCCGCGATGAGCCACAGGGGACGACCCGTGCAGATAAATGCCTGGTGTCCCGCGTCGCGCAGACGATGAAACGCCTCGACGACCGTCTGCGAGGGGTGAACCGCCGAAAAGTCCTTGTCGGTCATGTTGTCGGGATCGAACGACGTCAGCGTGCCGTCCACGTCAAAAAAGAGCACGGCGGAATCGGGGCACGCATCAATCATATGGGTTCCTTTCGGGGGCGAGAGTAAACGAAGTATCCATCATATAATGGAGCGACGCAACCAGAGAGGTCACCCATGGAATTTTACGCAAGCTGCCCCGAGGGCTTTGAGTCCGCACTCGCCGATGAGCTTAAACGCCTCGGGCTTTCGCATGTTCGCCGGCTGAAGGGCCGCGCTACATTTGAGGGCGAGCTCGAAGAAGGCTACCGCGCCTGTCTGTGGTCGCGCCTAGCGAGCCGCGTGTTTGCGGTGCTCGGGCGCTTTGAGGCGCAGGATGCCGACGAGCTGTACGATAGCGTTTACGACATCACCTGGGAGACCATCATCCGCCCCGGCGCCACCATCGCCATCACCGCCCGCGGCGTGACCGAGCAGCTGCGCAACACGCGCTTCTCGTCCCTGCGCGCCAAGGACGCGCTGTGCGACCGTCTGGCCGAGACCACGGGCCGTCGCGCCGATGTCGACGTTGCCGATCCCGACGTTCACCTGTTGCTTTCGCTGCGCCAGCGCCGCGCGAGCATCAGCCTGGATCTTTCGGGCGACCCGCTGTTCAAGCGCCTGCCGCCCGCGGCGACCCGTGCCGGCGAGGGCTCGCACGTGCTGCGCCCCGACTACGCCGCCCTGGTGCTTTCGCAGGTCGGCTGGACCACGCTGTGCGAGCGCGAGCTGACGGCCGACGATTACGAGAACGAGGCCCTGCCCACGCTGATCGACGCCTCGTGCGCCGGCGGCGGCCTGCTGCTGGAGGCCGTGAATATCCTGACTGACCGTGCACCGGGCGCCGCCCGCGAGCGCTGGGGCTTTGAGGGCTGGCAGCTGCACGACGCCGCTCTGTGGGAGCAGCTGCTTGCCGAGGCGCGCGAGCGCGAGACGGCGGCGCGTGAGCGCCAGGCGCGCATCGTTGCCGCGGATGTTGACCCCGCCGCCCGCAAGACCGCTGAGCGCATGGTCAAGTGCGCCGGCTATAAGCGTTTTGTCGACTTTTGCGCCGCCAAGCCCGCCGCCGTGCTGGACCATGTGGGCGCCGTCGCCGGCGCCGCCGTGGTCGCGGACACCACCGAGACCCCGCTTTCGCTCATGCACGACGCCATGACGCTGGTCGGCGAGCTGCGCCGCGCGCCCGAGCTTGGCGCGGCGCCGGTCGCCGCGCTCACCCGCGACGGATTACTGGCCCGCGCGCTCCACGCCGAGCCCGAGCGCTCAATCGCCGTCATGCCCAACAACGAAGAGGCGACTATCGAGATCTGGCCCTCGCTCGACCACGCCGCCGCGGCATTTGAAGCTGCGACCAGCGCAGATGCCGAGGAGCAGACCGCAGACGCTCAAGACGAAGCCGCCAACACCCCCATGCCCGAGCCCGCCGCCACGCTCGACCTGGGCGACGGCAAGCCGCTACCCGTGCTCATCCCCGAGTCAGAGCAGTTCGCCAATCGCCTGCGTAAGAACGCCCGTCTGCGTCGCAAGTGGGCCAAGCGCGAGGGCGTGAGCTGCTACCGCGTCTACGATGCCGACCTGCCCGATTACTCCGCCGCCATCGACCTGTACGAGGGCTGCCCGCAGACGCCGGGCCGCTGGCTCGTCATCGCCGAATACGCCGCGCCCAAGACCATCGACCCCGCGCTTGCCCAGGCCCGCATGCTCGACATTCTGGCCATCGCGCCGCGCATCCTGGATGTTCCGGCCGAGCACGTGCACGCCAAGGCCCGCATGCGTTCGCGCGGCGGCTCGCAGTACGGCAAGCAGGGTGCCGGTAAGGGCGCATCGGGCGAGCGCGCCAACATCGCGCGTCGTCGCCTGCCACTCATCGAGGAGGGCGGCCTTACCTTTGCCGTCAACTTTGACGACTACCTGGACGTCGGTATCTTCCTGGATCACCGCGTCACCCGCAACCTGGTGCGCGAGCACGCCAAACAGGCGCGCCGCTTCCTCAACCTGTTCGCCTACACCGGCACCGCCACCTGCTATGCGGCCGACGGCGGCGTCGAGGAAACCGTGACAGTCGACCTCTCGAACACCTACCTGGACTGGGCCGAGCGCAATATGCGCCAGAACGGCTTTGTTGGTCCGCAGCATCATTTTGTGCGCGACGACGTGCTCGCCTGGATTCGCGACCAGCGCCAGACGCGCAACCGCTGGGACCTGATCTTTGTCGACCCGCCCACGTTCTCGAACTCGTCAAAGATGGGCCGCCGTACCTGGGATGTCCAGCGCGACCATGTTGAGCTGTTGGTCGGCGTATCGCGCCTGCTCGCACAGGGCGGCCACGCCATCTTTAGCTGCAACCTGCGCGGCTTCCGCCCCGAGACGCGCAAGCTCGCGCGCGCGGGCGTCGTGCTGGAGGACATTACGACGCAGACCATTCCCGAGGACTTCGCGCGCAACCAGAAGGTGCACCACTGCTATATCGTGCGCCGCCTGCCCATCGAGGACGCCATGGCCGAGGTCGGCTTTAGCGCCGAGGAGATTGCCGAGCGAACCGAGGAGCTGCGCAACCCCGAGGCCCGCAAGCCTCGCGCGGCAGCGCCCGCGCACGCGCAGGCAGGCGACCAGGGGCCGCACGGCAACGGCAAGTCCAACTTTGCCGGCAAACCCTCCCCTGCCGGCAAGTCCAAAAAGAAGAAGTTCTACGCCAGCAAGCCCAAGGGCAAATAGACAACGTTGCGGTGGAATACGGACTGTTTTGCCTGGAATTAGGCAAATTTAGACCGTATTTCACCGCAACTCATATTGGGATGGCGGATGCCGACCTATCCCTGGATGACCAATCGGTAACCAATACCCACGTGCGTCTGGATATAGCGCGGATGCGCGGGGTCGGACTCAATCTTTTTGCGCAGCGTGCCCATAAAGACACGCAGGCTCGCCAGGTCGCTCTTGGTCGCCGTACCCCAAATCTCGTGCAAAATAAACTGGTGCGTCAGCACCTTGTCGGCGTTATGCGCCAGCAAGCAGAGCAACTTGTACTCGATCGGCGTCAGGTGCAGCTCCTCGCCATCCATCGTGGCGATGCCGGCATCAAAATCGATATGCAGCTCACCGGTATCGAACGAGCCCTCGGAGGCAACACCGCCCGTCTGCGCATACGAAAGGCGCCTGAGCGTCGTGCGAATACGCGCGAGCAGCTCCTCGACCGAAAACGGCTTGGTCAGATAGTCGTCGGCACCGGCATCGAGCGCGCGGATTTTGTCCGCATCCTCGCTGCGCGCCGAGACCACGATAATCGGCATGCCCGACCATGCGCGCACCGACTCCACCACCTTGACGCCGTCCATATCGGGCAGACCCAGGTCGAGCAGCACAATGCTCGGTGCCTGCGATGAGGCGGCGGCGATGGCGGCATGGGCGGTCTCCACGGCCATATGACGCAAGCCGTGCGCCTCGAGCGCGGCAACAATAAGATTGCGAACGGCGGGGTCGTCCTCAACGACCAAGATGAGCGGTTTTACGGCAGAGTTCGGCACAGCGCTACTCCTTATCAAACGAAACGTCGGCGACGGGAAGCTCAATCGTAAAGACCGAGCCGTGCGGGTCCGCCGCGGCAACCTCTATGCTACCGCCATGCGCCAGCGCAATGGAGCGGCAGAGCGAAAGACCCAAGCCCACGCTGCGGTGGCTGTCGGCCAAACCGTGGTTGGCGGTATAGAACGACTCAAAGATCCGCTCGCGGTCCTCGGGCGCAATGCCCGGGCCGTCATCGGCCACCGAGCACGCCACGCGTCCATCGTCGACGCCAATCGAAATCACGATATGCGAGCCTGCGGGCGTATAGGTGATGGCGTTGTTCACCAGATTGACCACCAGCTGCACCATCAGGCGCGCATCGACGTTGACGAGCGCCGGCTCATCGCACGCCACCACCTTAAGGTCGTGCTCGCGCACGGCAGGGTTCACGTGGCGCAGCGCCTCCTCGACGATATCGTCCATGAGCTCGAGCGTGGTCGGCAGGCGCATACCGCCACCCTCGAGCTTGGTGATGGCGAGCAGATTCTCGACGGTGGCGTTGAGCCACAGCGCATCCGAGCGAATGGATAGAAGCAGGCCGCGGCGCGTCTGGGCATCGAGCACCGCGGTGCCGGTCGAGCCCTGGTCGAGCAGCACGTCGGCATTACCCGAAATACTGGTAAGCGGTGTGCGCAGGTCGTGCGAGATGGAGCGCAACAGGTTGGCGCGCAGCTGTTCGTTTTTGGCGAGCACCGCCGCTTCCTCGCGGGCCTCCATGGCGCGGGCGCGGTCGAGCGCCAGCTCGCCTTCGCTCACGATGGCATCGGCAAGCGTCCGCTCCTCATGCGTCAGCACGTCGGGCTCGGCAACGATAGCCAGCACGCCCACCACCGAGGCGGGGTCGCCCGAACGGACGAAGCCGTCGCCCGTGCGAACCGTCAGGTAGATGCCATAAAACGCCGAGCCGCCATAGGTTGCATCGAGCGGCGTTCCCACATAGGCGGACGCCGAGAGCCGCGGCGGCATCTGCGGCGCCAGTTCATGCACCGGCGCGGCATCGCCCACGGCCGTGTATGTCGCACGCGGCAGCAGGTCATCGCCCTCGGCGTCGGCGCTGTACCACACGACCGGACAGCCCGAAAGACGCGCCAGCTGCGTTGCCATGGCATGGACAATCTGCTGCTGATCGGCGCACCGCTGCAGCATGCGGTTGGTCTCGAGCACCATATGCGTGCGGCGGTCGCTGGCGGCAGCCTGTGCCAAGGCGCGGCGCAGGGCCAACGCAATCGAGCTCGACACAAGCGAGACCACGAACATGATGAAGAACATGCCGGGATAGACGCGGTCGATAAGCGACAGCGAGTAGCGCGGGTCGACAAACAAGAAGTTGTAGAGTGCCACGGCGGCAGCCGAGCTCAGCAAGCAATACAGGCGACTCCAGGTAAAGAATGCGCACAGCTGAACGGCGAACACATAGACGATCATGATGCTCGGCGCGAGACCCGGATGGTCGAGCAGCGCGCCCACAATCGTCGCCGCGACCAGCAACCCCGCCGATACGCAGGCGTCATACAGAGGAGTGCGGCGCGTCAGCGTTGTGCGCCGCCACCAAAAGCTATCGGCAATATCGTCGTCCGTACGGACGTCCATCAGCGCCCCGCCCCTCTCTCAAAAACA
This sequence comes from uncultured Collinsella sp., assembly GCA_902495155.1. GTDB lineage: Bacteria > Actinomycetota > Coriobacteriia > Coriobacteriales > Coriobacteriaceae > Collinsella. Next base: position 4,004 of record CABUWD010000014.1, on the reverse strand, counting down.
AAAACCACCACAAAGGGACAGGCACCTTTGTGGTGGTTTCCCTTGTGGTGGTTCCAAGTGTAAAGCCTTTGCAGCCTGCGGTCGCTAGACAAACAGCACGTGCGCGAGCAGCGCGCAAACGCACGCCGCGACAAGCAGCGTAACCACGATCGAGATCACGCGGTCGGCCATGTCCATGTTGGCGCGATTCGTAAAGAACCGATCTTCGGCGGCGTCGATGCGCGCCTCACGCACCATTTCGACCACCGCCTCACGGCCATCGAGCGCCTTTGTATCCATGTTTGCCTCCCCGGTCTCAATCTTGTCCATCGAAAACCAACTCCATGCAACCTGTCGGCGCCTACGGGCGCTCGTTGGGAGCCAGGCGCTGCATCTTGTTCACAGCCTTGAACTTGGTGAACAGCGGCACGTACTCAAAGCTTACGTTGGAGTTCTCCAGGCCGTACCAACGCGCGGGCGTGCCGGCGGCGCGGCGGATGATGTACTTGAGCGTGATGGCCGTACGCTCGCTCGGCTCCACATCGCTTTCGGGCGCCAGAAGCTTACGGATCAGGACGAACTTGAACGTGCCGATGTTACCCGGATCCTTGTAGACCGAGTAGTCATGCGTCTGCGGCGGCAGCTCGCCGGTGGCGGCCAGGTCCTGAACGACCTGACGCAGATAGGCATTGACGCGCTGGTTAATCTTGTAGCCCAGGTACAGATGCACGCGGAACACGTAGTCGGTACCGAACGTCTCGACCGAATAGGCAAAGGTATGCGGCTCGTCCATGGTCTCGACGTTCACGAACCACCAGGCGTGAGCACGCTTGGGATGCTTGTCCAAGATCGAATAGACGATATCGCGGTCGATGTAGTCGGTATGGGTGTCCTTGGTCAGGTACACGACGTTGTCGCTCATGCGCTCATAGCGATCGTCGTCGCGCAGGCGCTTGAGCTGCGGCAGGTAGCTGCGCAGCGGCAGCAGCGTAAACTGGCGCTGCTCGACCGCCGTGCCGTTGTACCAGCACACCATAATGCCCATGATGAGTGCAGCCATGAGGATGGTGAAGTAGCCGCCGTGGAAGAACTTGGTGAGCGAGCTCACGAAGAAGAAGCCTTCGAGCAAAAGGAAGAAGGCCGCGAAGATCCACGGAGCAACCTTGAGCTTGCGCTCCTCGTGCAGGTAGAAGAAGAGCAGCAGCGTGGTGCACATCATAGTCAGCGTAATGGCAAGGCCGTACGCGGCTTCCATATGCGCCGAGTTCTGGAACAGCAGCACCACGATGACGCAGCCGACAAGCATGACGTTGTTGACCATGGGGATGTAGAGCTGGCCCTTGGTCTCGGCAGGGTAGAAGACCTGCATGTGCGGCATGAGGTCCAGACGGCTGGCCTCGGACACCAGCGAGAATGCGCCGGTGATGAGCGCCTGCGAGGCAATGATGGCCGCGACGGTGGAAAGGCCTACGGCAAACGGGCGCAGGCCCGGGGCGAGCATCTGGTAGAACGGGTTGAGATCGGCAATGCCCATGAGCTCGGGGTTGGCAGCGTTGTTCATAAGCCAAGCGCCCTGGCCCATATAGGAAAGCAGCAGGCAGCACTTAACGAACGGCCAGGTAGCGTAGATGTTGCCGCGGCCGACGTGGCCCATGTCGGAGTAGAGCGCCTCGGCACCGGTGGTGGCGAGGAAGCAGCTGCCCAGAATCATGATGCCCGCGTGGTTGTTGGGGCTCAGCAAAAAGGCGATGCCGCGCAGCGGGTTGAGGCACAGCAGCACGGCGGGGTGCTGGAATACAAAAAACAGACCCGTGCCGCCCAGGAACAGGAACCACAGCGTCATGATGGGGCCAAAGGCGTGACCGATCTTGGCCGTACCGATGCGCTGTACCAAGAAGAGCGCGATGATGATGGCGAGCGTAATGGCGACGACGCGGCCTTGGTCATCGCCCAGCACGGCATGGACCGCCGGGATGGTGCGCAGGCCCTCGATGGCCGTGGTAACGGTAACGGCCGGCGTCAGGATGCCGTCGGCGAGCAGCGCGGCGCCACCCAGCATGGCGGGGATGATGAGCCATTTACCGCAGCGCTTAACCAAGCTGTACAGGGCAAAGATGCCGCCCTCACCATGGTTATCGGCGCGCAGCGAGATGAGCACATACTTGATAGTGGTCAGCAGCGTGACCGTCCACACGACAAGGGAGAGCGCACCAAGCACGAACTCCTCCGTGACGCTTCCGATGCCGCCGTTGCCGGCAACGAGCGCCTTGGTTACATACATGGGGCTGGTGCCGATATCGCCATACACCACGCCCAGCGTGACGAGCATCGCCGAGATGCTCACAGGAATCGCAGCGTGCGAGGCTGCCTCCTTGGCCTTTTGTTCCATAAGCCGGTTTCCTCCCAACTTTAACGTTCGAAAGGATTATAGGTAATCGGCCATGTTTAAATGCACTGTTTTCCCAGCTAGATAAAGATTTATACAGTCTTTAGGCTACCGCGGCGATATGGAATGTGACAAAGGGACTGTCCCTTTGTCACATTCGTCATTTTCCAAGCCAATTTTTGAACCACCACTCCATGGAGCGGCTCATCTCGGCCATAAAGGGACTCGTGTGCTTGCGGGTATAGATGTCCACGACGCGCTCGCCCACCTCGCGGGCATGCGGACGGAACATCGCATCCATCTCGGCCACCTGCGCATCCATGGTCGCGTCGTCCGCACGGCAGTAGCGCTCCTCGTGCACCAGGTTCACCACGGGATGCGCAATGGCCGGACGCTCCTTACGGGGCGTGCCGATGATGAGCATCGACAGCGGCATGGTATAGGGCGGCAGATCGAGCAACTCGGCAACTTCCTCAGCGTTCTCGATGATATCACCGATATAGCAGCTCCCCAGGCCCAGGGCCTCGGCGGCAACCACGGCGTTTTGCGCGGCGATCACGGCGTCCTGTGCCGCGATGGCAAAGTCGCCCAGACCCGGCGCACGACGGGGCGACTTGCCCGTGCGCTCTACAAACTCGGGCTCAAAGCAGCCCACGTGCTCAAACAGATCGATCCACTTGGCATAATCGACCACAAATATTAGTGCCCAGGGCGCCTTGGCGATCATGGGCTGGTGGTCGCACAGGTCGGCCAGGCGGTCGAGCGTTGCCTGCTCGCGGATGCTCACGATGGAATACATCATCATGGCGCCCGCCGACGGTGCGCGACTCGCCGCATGCAAGATCGCCGCCCGCTGCTCGTCGGTCACCGCTACGGGACGGCCGTCGTCATCACGCGCGAAGGCACGCGTGGAGGAACGGTGCTCCAACGTGTCCAGCACCGCATTGCCCGTCGTCTCGACCGGATAGCCACACGTATCCACAGCCTTGGTGCAAACCTGCTCGTTCATCGCCTCATCCTCGCTAATTCTTTAAGAAGCCTTTACGTTTCCGTGTAATTCCCGTCCATTATCGCGCAGGCCGCCACTACATTGCGCCACACCGCCGCACATGCGCGTTAATATGGCTGGTTGTTGTGCGCAGCCCGCAAATGCAGCGCATATTTAGGTAACAATCGGGTAAACCCCCGCTTTCGTAGGTTTTAAGTTTGTGAGGAGTCTCAGCATGTTCGCTGCCGCCATCTCGCTCGTCGGTCTTGCGGCGACCGTCTACCTTGTCTTGCGCGAGGCCAAGGCCATTCGCGCTCAGTCGGGCACCGTTGCCAAAAGCGCTCTTGGGTGGAGCGTCGCCTTCGGTCTTTTCCAGGTCTTTTTGACCATTTGGGGCGCCGTGGGCCTCGTCGCCCAAAACGAGCCGCTCGCCTTTGTGATGCTCATCCTGACCAACGCCATCCTCACCGGCTGCGCTTGGGCCAGCATCGCACGCGACCGCATCGCCCCGCGCGTCTTTGCGTTCGCCGCGCCCGACGCCCCCGCCCCCACCGGCAAGCTCGCCCGCCTGCGCGGCGCCTTTGTGGGCAAGCCACTCGTCGCCGCCGTGCTGTGCCTGCTGCTCGCCGGCGTCTTTGCGCTGCTAGGCAT
>CABUWD010000013.1 GCA_902495155.1 uncultured Collinsella sp. | reverse complement strand
GCTCGTGACCCCAGCGCTGAGAGCGGTTGTTGGGCCTCTGCAGGCCAGCGATAGTCTTCTCGCACAGGGCCGTCAGGATCGGGGTGGCCGGGGCGGAAGGGATGTTCTTCTCGGCAAAGACGTACTCACGGCCGTCGGTGTCCTCGCGACGGACCAGATCCTCGGCAGCCACACCGCACTTGCGGGCGAAGCCCTGGGCGGCCTTGGTGGCGTTACCGTCGGCATCGAAGGCGATGTTGGCCGCGGGGCCGCGCTTGACCTCGTGAACCTCGTCGGTCGCGGTGGCGACGTCGGCAACGAGCGCAGCCAGGCGGCGCGGGCTCGAGATCACGCGGACCTCGCCGTGGGCCAGACCGGCCTCGTCGAGACCCTTGGCGATCATGGTGCCAAGCTGCTTGACGGCATTGTTCAGCGGTGCGGAGGGCATTTCCTCCGTACCGATCTCAAACAGGAATTCCTTAGCGTCTGCCATGGCTTACGCCACCTCGCCTTCCTGGTCGGCATTCTCGTTGACTCCGGCGACCTCGGCCATGTAGGCCTCGCAGCACGCCTTGGCGACGGCGCGGACGCGCAGGATGTAGTTGGCACGCTCGACCGCGGACAGGGCGCCGCGGGCATCGAGCAGGTTGAAAGCGTGGCTGCACTTCATGACGCAGTCATATGCCGGCAGCGGCAGCTTGCGCTCCAGGCAGGAATGGCACTCGGCCTCGTAGTCATCAAACTTCTGACGCATCATCTCGACGTTTGCGACCTCAAAGTTATAGGCACTGAACTCGCGCTCGTTCTCGAGAAACACGTCGCCATAGGTCATGGGCGTGCCGTCGGGCAGGTAGCTCCACACCAAGTCGTAGACCGAGTTAACGCCCTGCGCATACATGGCAATGCGCTCTAGGCCATAGGTGATCTCGACGGGTACGGGGTCGACCTCGATGCCGCCTACCTGCTGGAAGTACGTAAACTGCGTGACCTCCATGCCGTTGAGCCAGACCTCCCAGCCAAGGCCCCAGGCGCCGAGCGTCGGGCTCTCCCAGTCGTCCTCGACAAAGCGGACGTCATGGTCGTTGGGGTCCAGACCGATAGCGGCAAGAGACCCCAGGTAGAGCTCCTGGGCGTTAACCGGAGAAGGCTTGATGAGCACCTGGAACTGATAGTAGTGCTGCATGCGGTTGGGGTTCTCGCCGTAGCGGCCGTCGGCGGGACGGCGGCAGGGCTGCGCATAGCAGGTGCGCCACTCGGCGGGACCGAGCGAGCGCAGCGTGGTCGCGGTATGGAAGGTACCGGCACCGACCTCGGAGTCATAGGGCTGCATAATGACGCAGCCCTGCTCGCCCCAGTACTGCTGGAGGCGCAGGATGATGTCTTGGAAGGAAAGCGATGAAGCGTTCATGCCTCTAATATCCCCTCGTCGAAACGATTACACGGTTAGGTACTGTACTATAGCGGTTTTTAGTCGATAGCGCCGATGCGGTTGAGCGGCCAGTAGCGCACAAGCGCCACAGCGATCAAATCAGAGCGATCGACGGGACCAAAGTAGCGTGAGTCGGCAGAGTTTTCGCGGTTGTCGCCCATCACCCACACGCACCCGTCGGGAACGGTGTAGGGATAGCTTACCTGAGCGCCGGGCGCTTGGACCGAAAGCGGCCAGCTCATGCCCATCGTATAGTCCTCGTCGAGCGCTTGGCCGTCAACAACCACCTTGCCATCCTGCAGGTCAACCGTCTGGCCGGCCGTGGCAATAACACGCTTGACAAGAACATCATGCTCGGAGGTGCCATCGGGGTTGTGAAACACCACGATATCGCCCTGCTTGACGGGCTGACCGAGCTCGAGGCTCACCTTTTGTGCCAGGATCTGGTCGCCAATCTCAATCGTGGACTCCATGGAGCCGGTGGGCACCACAAAGGGCTCGACCACAAACGAGCGAATCAAGAAGGTGGCGACCAGTGCGATCGCGATGACCGCGATCCACTCAAAAGCGCCCCTCAACGCGGAATGCTGCGATGGAACCATTCTCACTCCTCGCTCTGCGAATACGAAGCGTCCAGAATCTCCTGCGCGTACGCACGCTCCTGTGGCGTAAGGCGCGCCGTCTCGATCAGGTCGGGACGCCAGCGGCAGGTGCGCTCGATGGCATTCTTACGGCGCCAGGCATCGACCTTGGCGTGATCGCCGCTCACAAGCACCGGCGGCACGCCCTCGCCGTTGAACTCGGCGGGGCGGGTGTACTGCGCGTACTCGAGCAGGCCTCCGTCCTCGGCGGTCGAGAACGACTCGTCCACGTTGCTCATCTCGTCGCCCAGGGCGCCGGGAATGAGGCGTACGACGGCATCGGCAACGACCATCGCGGGCAGCTCGCCGCCCGTGAGCACATAGTCGCCGATCGACAGACGTTCATCGGCATACGCATACGCGCGCTCGTCGACGCCCTCGTAACGGCTGCACACAAACAGCAGGCGCTCACTTTTGAGCAGGCGCTCGGCCACATGCTGCGTAAAAGGCTCGCCACAGGGGGTAAAGAACACCACAGTGGGCTTAGGACCCTCTGCGCTAATGGCCTCGATGGCCTCTGCGATAGGCTCGACCTTCATGAGCATGCCCTGCCCGCCGCCGTACGGCTCGTCATCGACGGTACGATGGCGGTCGTGCGTCCAGTCGCGCAGGTTATACGCCTTAAAATCAAAAAGGCCGGCCTTGCGGGCGCGGCCCAAAATCGATGTGGACATAACGGGCTCAAACATCTCGGGAAAGACCGAAAGGGTCTCGATCAGCATGTTGTCCTCCCTACTTGTCCATATCGATCAGGCCGTCCATAACGTGGACGGAAATTGTTCCTGTGTCGGGAAGATCGAGCACAACCTGCTCGATCACGGGAATCAGTACCTCGCCGTACCGATCGCCCTCGACAACCCAAACATCGTTCGCGGGCGTCGACATGATCTCGACGATCATGCCGAGCGAACCGAAGCGCTCGTCGACCACCTCGCGACCCATCAGGTCGGTATAGGCAGCGTCGAGCGAATCGAGCTCAAAGTCGTCGCGATTTGCCAGCACATAGCATCCCGTGATGCCCTCGGCGGCCGTCAAGTCGTCAATGCCCTCAAACGAGACCAGATCGCCATCGCCCGTATCGGTGACGGACACGACCGTGCAAAAGCGGTCGCGCTTGAGCGCCGGCGGCGTCAGGGCGACGCGCATACCCGGCTCTAATACAGAAGGAAGCCCCCGCAGCGGCTGCGCGAGGACCTCCCCCTTCCTTCCGTGCGGCTTGACCACACGGGCGATGTTTTTGTACTGGGACCTCAAGGTCCTAGCCCAGAACCTCTACCTCGACAGCAGTGTCGAGGCGAGCGGCCAGTGCACGGGCGAGCGTGCGAATGGCCTTGATGGTACGGCCACGACGGCCGATGACCTTAGCGACGTCATCCTCGGCGACCGAAACCTCAATCGTAGAGGCGTCGTCACCATCGATGACCTCAAGGCTCACGGAATCCGGGTCGTCGACGATCTGAACAACGAGATATTCGACGAGATCGGCGATGCGATCTGAGAGCATTGCCTCACCCTCGAGCTGTGCAGCGTCAACCTCAGGCACGATTTACTCCTCGGCGCCCTCAGCGGCCTCAGCGGCAGCCTTAGCGGCCTCGGCCTCTTTGGCGAGCTGCTTCTTGGACTTCTTGACGACGGTCTCGGTCTTCTCGCCCTCGTTGGCGGCCTTGACCAGAGCGGCGACGGCGTCGGTGAGCTGAGCGCCCTTGGACTGCCAGTCGGCGATCTTCTCGAGGTCGAGGTTGATGGTCTTGGGGGCGGTCATCGGGTTGTAGCGGCCAACCTCCTCGATGATACGACCGTCACGCGGGGCGCGGGAATCGGCGACGACGACACGGTAGTACGGACGCTTCTTAGCGCCGTGACGAGCAAGGCGAATCTTGACTGCCAAAGGAAACTCCTCCAACCAAGCAGCTTTAGGCTGCAACTACAAACAAACAGTTGAACATAATACGCCATCGACGCGGGCAGGTGAAGTCCGTGAGACCAACTTCTTCGGTGTAGTCGAGGGCAAATCCATATCTTAGACAAGAATTCGGGATTTGCAAGCACATACACGCACCCCACATGAGCTGCGCGGTATACTCATGACATGGAAAGACGCGAACATACATACGGTTATGAGGATGCCATGGGCGTCACACCGCCTCCCTGGACGGGCCCGGCGGTGGGTCTGATGGACCTTGATGCGTTTTTTGCGAGCGTGGAGATGCTCGATCATCCCGAGTGGCGCGGCAAGCCGCTCATCGTGGGCGGAGACGCCGATTCGCGTGGCGTCGTGTCCACGTGTTCGTATGAGGCGCGTCGCTTTGGCGTGCACTCTGCCATGGCCTCGGCCGAGGCACGGCGCTTGTGCCCGCAAGCCATTTGGACGCACGGGCACTTTGATCGCTACCGCGAGGTGAGCGCGCAGGTCATGGCGATTCTCGCCAACGAGACCCCACGTGTTGAGCGCGTATCCATCGACGAAGCCTTTATCGATATCACGCCGGGTCGATTTGCGCCCGAAGACCCGCTGCTGGTTGCGCGGCGTATAAGCGACCGCGTGGCAGGGCTGGGAGTGACCTGCTCCATTGGCGTGGGATGCAACAAGACAGTGGCCAAAATCGCGAGCGAGCGGGACAAGCCGTTTGGGCTGACCATCGTGCGCCCCGGAACCGAGCAGCGATTTTTGGCCGCGTTGCCGGTATCTGCCATGAGCGGCATCGGGCGCTCGGCCGAGGAGCGACTGCGCCGCATGCGCATCTACACCCTCGGCGAGCTATCACGTGCACCGGAATCCACCTTGGCCTCTATTTTTGGCGTCAACGGCGAACGCATGCGCCAGCGCGCACTGGGACTCGAAATCTCTGAAGTCACGAGTCTCGATGAAGAGCGCGAGGTCAAGTCGGTCAGTAATGAACGCACCTTTGCGAAAGATTTGACTGAGCGTGGGGATATTGAGGCGGCGATTGCGCTGTTGGGAGAGTCAGTGGGACGCCGTCTGCGCCGTCAGGGGCTGACGGGTACCACGGTAACGCTCAAGCTTAAGTATTCGTATGGCAGCGGGCGTACGGCACAGCGCCGGCTGCCTCATCCGACCGACGATGAGAACATCTTCGTGGCGGTTGCACTCGAACTACTCGACAACATCTGGCAGGAAGGCATGCATGTTCGCTTAGCGGGCATCGGCATGAGCGACTTCGACCACCAAGGCGGCATCCAAACCGACCTGTTCTGCGAGATCGATGACCGCGGAGCCCAATCCAGCGACCGCCGCGACCTATCCGTCGCCATCGACGCCGTCCGAGACAAGTTCGGCGACACCGCCCTTTCCTTCGGCCGCCAATCCCGCTTCAACGATTAGTCCCTGAGGCAAAATGAAAGCCGGGTAGCTGCGAATGATTATTCTAGGACGGGGATTTTTTAATCATTTGGAGCGTCATTTCGCCCTTTGAATGATATTGGTCCCAATTCCCGTCAGACGCGAAATCTGGTCAATCGTAAACCCCCGATGCCTCAACACTGCCAGAAGACGATTTCGCTCTGATTTCGGCAAAGTTTTAAGCTGATAAGGCTCATGCGGAGCCAAAAGAGCCCGGGCAACTTCCAGCGCATCCATATCGGAGATATGCTTACCTTCGGGCATAAAATAGGGATTAGGCTTGCCGTCGGTACTCGAAAGATAAAACGCTTCCGTACCCCCAAACAGATTGAGAATACCTTCACAATCACAAATTTCGGGATGAGAGAAATACTCATGGAAGCTGCTCCAGCGATACAGAGGAGCAGAAGAAATACCTGCTTTTGCAGGATTGTCGTGTATGTATCGGACGCAACGGAGCAGCTGTTTGTCGTCAGAAATGATCACACTCTTGAATCGTTCCTGGAACACCGGTCCGCGGCGGCCGGTTTTTTGATTGAAGTGTTTCGCATATGCCGTATCAATCGCATGCATAGCAACGCTCATCTGATTATCGAGATCATCAAATAGCAGGTGAACATGATTGTCCATGAGGCACCAGGCAAGAAGACGAATATGAGCGGACGTAAATCGTCTGTTCAATAGATTGAGAAAATAAAGGCGATCGTCATCGTCTTCGAAGATCAGCTGGCCAGCACAGCCCTTGAGCATGACGTGATAATGGCCGAGTTCGGACAACGCACGGGCAACACGAGTCATCGAAACCCTCCCTTCCAAGGATGCAGTAGTCACAGCATACAAAAGGAAAGGAAGAAAAAGGCCGAACCGCCCAACAAAGGTGAGCGGTTCGGCAAACGGTAGCAATGATTATTTTATCCCCGTCCCAGAAAAATCATTTAGAGGAGGTTGAGGGGGAGCTGGGGGGCGTCTCCCCAGAGTTTCTCGAGGCGGTAGAAGTCGCGGGCTTCGGGAGTGAAGACGTGGACGACAACCGAACCGTAGTCCATGAGCATCCAGGTCTTCTGCTCGCGACCCTCGATGGAGAACGGGTGCTCGCCGCAAGCCTCGGCGACCTTCTCCTCGATCTCGTCGACGATAGAATCGACCTGGCGGTTGTTGGTACCGGTGGCAAGCACAAAGTAGTCGCATACGTCGGAAAGCTCGGTCAGGTCGAGCACCTGAACGTCCTCGCCCTTCTTGTCGTAGGCGGCCTGAGCGGCGGCGCGGGCGACATCCTCGGCGGCGACACCGCTCGCGGACAGCGAGGCGGCGGTGCGGTCGGACGTGGCAGCGAAGCTCTTGTGCTCCACGCCTTCAAGAATCTGCTCGTCGGTCATGGTCTCGTCGGCCATGGAATACCTCTTTCTAGACAGCCCGAGCTAGCGCAGCTGGGCGTAATGGTTGTAAATGGTAATAGCCGTGGGATAAAGATAGCGCCCGGACCGGATCACATAGACCAGACCCTGCGCAAAACAGGAGGAGAACAACTCATCGAGCGTCGACTCCCCCACCATCTTGCGCAGCGAATGGGCATAATCGCCGTGGCGGTTGGGCTCGATGGCATCGGCCACAAAGACGACCATATCGAGCGGCGTCATGTCGCAAGCGCCCACGGTGTGACGGTCGACAGCCTGAAAGACCGCCGGCGACAGCTCGGGAAAAAGCTGCGGAAGTTCATAGGCGGCAACAGGGCCATGCAAAAGCGGCGTCGCGGCGGAAGGAGAGCCGGCAATCTTAATGCCGTAATGCAGAGCGCGCGTGACCAGCTCATCGTCGGAGAGCACTTTGTCCCAGTCATGGATCAGGCCGGCGGCAGCGGCATCAAAGCGGTCAACGCCGTAGACCTCGGCCAGATGAAGTGCGGTCTCGGCAACACCCAGCGAATGCACATAGCGCTTGCGCTTATCCTTCATGCGAACATCAAGCAGCTCTTGAATGCGCTTGAGCAGCGCGCGCTCATCGCCCTCAAACTGATCCTCTACCGACAACGTAGACCCCCATCACTCAAAATCTTCTTGGCCCAAATCGGCATATAGCCTGCGTTTGCGAATGTAGCCGAGCACGGACTCGCTCGTAAGATAGCGCACGCTCATACCGCGGGCAACTCGCTTACGAATGTTCGTCGAGCTGATCGCCAACGCTGGAATCTGAATATAGCGCACGTCGAACGGCAGCCCCGACTCTTTGATTCGGGCACGCGCCGTATCGATATCAAAGCCCGGTCGTGTCGCCGCAATAAAGGTAGCAAGCTCAGCGATTCGTTCGGCATCATGCCAGGTCACGATATCGATGATCGCGTCGGCGCCCGTAATAAAGTAGAGCTTTACCTGCGGCGGGTAAAAGTCGCGAAGGGCATGAAGCGTATCGGCCGTATAGGTTACGCCCGGGCGGTCGATCTCGAACCGGCTCGCCAAAAAAGCCGGGTTCGCGGCGGTGGCGAGGACCGTCATGGCATAACGGTCCTCGGCAGGCGTCACCGGCTTGTCAAGCTTAAAGGCAGGAGAACCCGCCGGCATAAAGAGCACAGCGTCCAAGTCGAGCGACTCGCGCGCCTGCTCGGCGGTCACCAGGTGCCCGTAATGGATGGGATCAAAGGTGCCACCCATAATGCCGAGCCTAAACTCCTGCCCGTCCTCTAGAGGAAGCTCGGGCAGACCGATTCCACCGCGCAGCGACATGGCTTACTCGCCCTCCGGTGTCTCGGTATCGCCCGCGGCATCCGCCGCATCGACAACCTCGACTCCCTCATCCGCAGCATCGGCCACGTCAATGGCTTCAACGGCAACGTCCTCGCCAGCATCCTCGAGCTCCTCGTACTCCGAGAAGTCCTCGGCGCCCTCAAAGTCAAAGGCGCGCTGGCAAATGCGGACCTCGTCGCCCGCACGGCAACCGGCCTTCTCGAGCGCGTCGTCAACACCCATACGCGCAAACTTATGCTGCAGGTAAATGACAGCTTCCTCGTTTTCCCAGTCGGTCTGGATGACCATACGCTCAATGGCACGACCGACCACGCGGAAGGCACCGGGCTCTTCCTGAACAATGCGGAAACGCTTCTCACGCTGCAGGCGACGGCGCTCCCACTCATCGTCGCGCAGAACGACCGGCTCATCCGAGACAGCCAACTCGGCGCGCAGCTTAGCCACCTGCTCGCCCACGGCAAGCATCAGCGTGTTGAGGCCGGCGCCCGTAACAGCAGACACGGCAAAGAACATATGGCCATCGTCGAGCGCCGCACGCTTAAGGTCGGCAATCTTGTCAGCCGTGCCCGGCGCATCGCACTTGTTGGCAACGACGATCTGCGGACGCTCCGAAAGCTCGGCGCCATACTGCTCGAGCTCGCGGTTGATGATGTGGTAATCCTCGACCGGATCGCGATCCTCAAAACCACCCGTCATGTCGACGACGTGCATGATCAGGGCCGTACGCTCAATGTGGCGCAGGAACTGGTGACCCAGGCCCTTACCCTCGCTCGCGCCTTCGATAAGACCGGGGACGTCGGCAACGACGTAAGAATATTCACCGGCACGCACCATGCCGAGGTTCGGCACGAGCGTGGTAAACGGGTAGTCAGCAATCTTGGGACGGGCGGCACTCATGCGCGCGATGAGCGATGACTTACCCACGGAGGGAAAGCCCACGAGCGCGGCATCGGCCATAAGCTTCATCTCGAGCTCGATCCAGTGCTCCTCGGCCGGTTCGCCCAACTGGGCAAAGGCCGGAGCGCGACGCACCGACGTCACAAAGTGCGTGTTGCCCAGACCGCCGGCACCGCCGGGCGCCACGACGACGCGCTCGCCGTCGTGCACCAGGTCGGCAATCTCAAACATCGGGGTCTGCGTCTCGGGATCGAGCTCGCGCACCACGGTACCCATAGGGACCTTGAGAATCAGGTCCTCGCCGCTCTTGCCGTTACGACGGGCACCCTGCCCGTGCGTGCCGCGCTCGGCGCGAAAGTGATGCTTAAAGCGGTAATCGATCAGCGAAGACAGCTGAGCATCGGCCTGGATGACGACATTGCCGCCACGACCGCCGTCGCCGCCATCGGGGCCGCCCTTGGGGACAAATGCCTCGCGCCTAAACGACATGCATCCGGCTCCGCCGTCGCCGCCGCACACGTTAATGCGGCTGATATCGGTGAACTGTGACAACAGAATCGCCTCCTACAAAAAAGAGGGAGACCCTTGAATCCTAAAACTCAAGTGCCTCCCACATATGTGCTCTATGAAGGGTGAATTACGCGTTCGCGAGCGGGCGTACGCTGACCCTGTGCTTGATACCCTTGTGGAACTCAACGGTACCGTCGACCAGCGCGAACAGCGTGTCGTCCTTACCACGGCCAACGTTCTCACCCGGGTGGATGTGCGTGCCGTGCTGACGGACGAGAATCGTGCCCGTGGTTACCGTCTGGCCGGCATAGCGCTTCGTGCCAAGGCGCTGACCGCGGGAGTCACGGCCATTACGGGAGGAACCGAGTCCTTTTTTGTGTGCCATTGTGTATACCTACTCTTTCGTTACGAGTGTAATCTACTCGGCGACGGGAGCCTCGGCAACAGCCTCAGCCTCTGCCTTGACAGCCTTCTTGGCGCGGGAGGTAGCCTGAACCTTCACGATCTTCAGCTTGGTGAGCTGCTGACGGTGACCCTTCAGACGACGATAGCGCTTGCGCTTGTGGAACTTGAAGACCAGCTGCTTCTCGCCCTTGAACTGCTCAACGATCTGAGCGGTAACCTTGGCCTTGGCCAGCTTGTCGGGATCGGTGACGATCTTCTTACCATCGTTGAGGAAGATAACCGGCAGGGTGACCTTGTCGCCCTCATTGCCCTCAATCTTCTCGACGGTGATGACATCGTCGGTGGCGACCTTGTACTGCTTGCCGCCCGTGTTAACGATTGCGTACATGTTTACTTGCCCTTCATGCATCAGTTAGTGCAACAGCCGAATATAGTAGCAGGCGAAAATACCCCCGTCAACGAGTATGTGGAGCAAATCCACAAGTTCGCACAGGTATGGGGCTGACGAGTCGGCCCTCGTCGTCCTCGCATGCTTGATTCTGACGCTCGACATCGTAGGAGCAGATGGTCACGAGGTCTTGCATACCGGTGGAAACAATAGGTGCATCCACGCCCGGGGTCAAGCCCTGCAACAAAACATCAGCAGCAGAAAGCAAAATTTCCGGACGCATGGAGCCCTCGTTGTCGGCATGGGTGTCGAGCATGAGCACCAAATGGTCCGGGCGCTCCCCCGCCGTGAGCTCATAGCCCACGAGCGTGTGATCCAAATCCAAGCGCTTGCTCTTTTTGCCGCGCGCGTAGTCGATGCCATGGTCCGCGCGCAGCGTGTCGATCGCACGACGCACCTCGTCGGCGCTTACGGGCGCCTCGGGATCCAAGTGCAGGTCGATGCGATACGACAGGCGCGTGAGCTGCGCCGTCAACGCCGGCGTGCGCACGTCGATGTACGCCGCCTCGATGGGCGCCAGATCGGCCGGAGACGCCGCAGCCAGGCGCCCAAACGCCTCGTCGAGCGCCACGAACTCGGTCATAAACAGGTCATACCACTCGCAGGTCGACGACGTACCCACCGGTAGCGCCGAAGAGAAGCCCACGCGCATATGCGGAGAGAAGCCCTGCGTGACGGCATAGGGAAGTCCCGCACGGCGCACGATGCGCTCAATGGTATGGATTACTTCGAGATGGCCCAGGTACTTAAGGCGATCGCGCTTGCCATAGCGAACACGAAGCCTAAAGAGCGAGGGGTTGTCGGTCAGGCGCTCACTCATGCGCGATCACCCATCAATACATTCTTGGCGTGGAGCGTGGGGCAGATCCCGCAGCCGGTGCACGACGTGCGGGTACAGTCGGGAGTCGTGACGCCCTCGAGCGAGCGACGGTACTCGCGCTCGAGGAAGCCGCGCGTGCAGCCGGGGCTCACGTGCTCCCACGGCAGGCGCCAGTCCAACTCGTAGGGCAGGTGCACGAGCTCATTGAGGTCGATGCCGTTTTTGGCAGCAGCTTCCTTCCAGTTATCGAGCGAGAAATGCTCTACCCAGGCGTCAAAGCGAGAGCCCGAGCGCCAAGCATCGATGATGACGGGCGTCATGTCGCGACCGGCGCGGGACAGCGCGGCCTCGACGAGCGAGGTCTCGGCATCGTGGTAATGCACGCGGACGGCACGGTTGCGAACGCTCGTGATAAGCAACTTCTGGCGACGCTTGACGTCGTCGTAGTCGAGCTGCGGGCACCACTGGAACGGCGTGGCAGCCTTGGGGATAAAGACCGAAACCGAGATGGACACCGAGATCGAGCCGCGACGAGCCTTGGGCACCACGGAACGACCGAGCTCCAGCACGTGATCGGCCAGATTGGCGATGGCCACGATGTCCTCGTCGCGCTCGCCGGGAAGGCCCATCATAAAGTAGAGCTTCATGCGGTTCCAGCCGGCCTCGAAGGCCGCCTTGGCCGCACGGTCCAGGTCCTCCTCGGTCACGTTCTTGTTAATGATGTCGCGCATGCGCTGGCTGCCGGCCTCGGGCGCGAACGTCAGGCCGCCCTTCTTTTCGCCGGCGACCGATTCGGCCATATCCACGCCAAATGAATCCAGGCGCTGCGACGGAATAGACACGCGTATACCCGTATCCTCCAGGCGACGGTTGAGCCTGCCGAGCACGTCGCGAATGCAGGAGTGGTCGGTCGTGGAAAGCGAGGTCAGCGACACCTCGTCATAGCCGGTCTTTTCCAGACCCTGAATCACCGACGAGACGATCTGGTCGGCCGAGCGCTCGCGCACCGGGCGATACGTCATGCCGGCCTGGCAAAAACGACAGCCGCGGGCGCAGCCGCGCAGGATCTCGATAGACAGGCGGTCGTGAACCAGCTGTGCATAGGGCACGCACGACTGCGACAGCGGATTCGTGGCGCCGAAATCCTCGACGACGCGCTTGTAGACCACGGTCGGCGCATCCTTGCCTTCACGCGGCACGGTGTAGCCATGCGGCGAGCAGGGCTCGTCGTGACGAACCTCATAGAGCGACGGCACATAGTTGCCGGCAATGGATGCAAGCTGCTCGACAATCTGCGCGCGCGGGACCCCTTCGTCACGCAGGCGGCGATGCAGCTGGCAGGTCTCGAGCAGCGATTCCTCGCCCTCACCGATGAGGATGGCATCGAAGAAGGCCGCGTACGGCTCGGGGTTGTACACCGAGGGGCCGCCGGCGATGATAATGGGGTCGTCCTCGGTGCGGTCAGCCGCTAACAGCGGAATACCAGCGAGGTCGAGTGCCTCGAGGAAGTTCGTTACCGCCATCTCGTGCGGCACATGCAGGCCGACGATATCAAACGAAGCAACCGGCGCTGCACCCTCGAGCGAGAGCAGCGGAATGCCTGCCTCGCGCATGGCGTCACCCATATCGGGCCACGGCACATAGCCACGTTCGCAGGAGATGCCCTCGGCCTGGTTAAGGATGTTGTAGAGGATGGCGATGCCCTGGTTAGGCAGACCAACCTCGTACACATCCGGGTAGATCAGGCAGCAACGGTAGTCGGCATCGGCCTTGGAAAGCGTGCCCCACTCGTGATCGATATAGCGACTCGGCTTCTCGACCTTGGCGAGCAACGGCTCAATTAAATGAAAACAGTCTTGGTATGCAACGCGCAACGGAAAACCCCTAAGCAGCGAGATCTGATGCGTCCTGATAGGACGCCATAGGACGGGTAGCGCCCGCGACCGTGGTCACCAGATCGCGAACGCGGGAGAACGTGGCAGTGACCACCTCGTTGGCACGGCTGTAGTCGACATCGCGCTCGTAGAGCGAAACGAGCGCACGGCCCATGCCATAGGTGCCCGCGGCAGCAGTGAGCGCCTTGACGGCAAGCCCAATATGCGGCGTCTGCTTAACGAGCGCGCGGGTGACCGCGCGGATCACAAGACCGCCGGCAAGCACGCCCGCGACCTCGTAGCCTCGCTCAGGCTTAATGCCGCGTCCAAAGACGGCAGCGAGCTCAAAGAGCATGCCCACCTGCGCCAGCGCCATAACGGGATAATCGGCGCCCGGCAAAAACACCAGCGCACCGGTCGCCATATTGGTGAGCGCGCACGAGGTGATGATACGATTGGCCGCCGCGATGCGCATGAAGGCAAAGTTCGCCGCAAAAGCCGTTTCCTTGTCGGTGCGATCGAGAATCCAGCGGGCAAGCGTCTCGAGCAGATACGTCTTATCGGTTGCCGCCACCACGCCGAGCATGGGCGTGGACTCCTCGATAAACGGCACCTCCACAGCAGACTCGGCAAGCACGCACACGGGCGCGCCGGCGATCACGAGCTCCTGCACGGCACTCTCCAAGCGGTCGGAACCACACGAGAGCACCAGCACCACATCGGTATCGGTCTTTGGAGCAATTCGCTCCTCCCCCAGACGCTCGACGCGCACAATGCCCGAGGTCGTCTGCGGCACAAAGGCGTCACGCACCGTCTCGGCCAGAAAGCGCGAGGCGGACGAATCCAGATAGACCGAGACGCGCACCGGCGTATCGGAATCCTTCTTAACGGACGCGCCCATCTTAAAAGCGCGGGGCAGCTTATCTACGGGAATTTTCATGGCAAACCCCTCCAGCGGTTACGCGGCGCCCGAACGATGCCGCCATATGGATTGTACGATACCCACCGTCAGCAGCTGGATCATCATCGAAGACGAACCGAAGCTAATAAACGGTAGCGGAATACCGGTAATCGGCATCATGCCGATGCACATGCCGATGTTTTCGAAAGTCTGGAACGCCCACATGCCAACGATGCCCACACACGAAAGACGCAAAAACAGCGACTCGCACTTAAAGGCGACGCGAATCGTCGAAAAGATCAGCAGCACGTAGAGGCACAGGAGCAAAAAGGAACCGCAAAAGCCAAAGGTCTCGGACAGGAAGGCGAAGACGAAGTCGGTGTGGAACTCAGGCAGAAAGCCGCCGGCCGACTGCGTCGCATGGCCCAAACCCTTACCAAAGAAGCCGCCCGAGCCAACGGCGATTAGCGACTGCTGCAGGTTGTAGGCATCGTCCGAATCGGCATTATCGGGGTCGATAAAGACCGTCAGACGGTTCATCTGGTACTGCTTGATGAGCACATCGTGGCCGAGCAACGAATCAAAGACCGAATCAAGCGCCAGAACGAGGGCCACCAGGCCCACGAGCAGGGCCAGGGTCGACAGCACCCATTCGCGGCGTGCACCGCTCATGCAGATGACGATGGCGCCCGAAACAAGCACGACCAGGCCCGAGCCCAGGTCGCCCATGGCAACGACGGCCAAAAACGGAATGGACAGCATGCCGCAGAGCTTGACGTAGTCGCGAACGGTATCGATGCGACCGTTATACTGCGAGCCAAGCGTAGCAATAAAGAAGATGGTGATGAGCTTGGCAAGCTCAACCGGCTGGAATGTCAAGCCGATACCGGGAATCTTGATCCAGCCCGTCATGCCCAGACCGCCCGTATAGGACAGACCTGGAATCTTGGGCGAGAGGATCACGATCAGGTCGATGACGAGCAACGCCGTCGAGAAATTGGAAATACCGCGCAGGTCGGTACGCCAGACCAGCACCGCCAGCACCGTACCGATTCCAATTCCCAGCAGATGGCGTGAGAACGAAGCGTCGGCCTTAAACTGCGAAGCCGACCAGATAATGATGGCACCGTAGGCGACGAGGGCCACAGTAGCCACGAGCACACCGATATGCACCTTTTGGCGAAACGTGCCGCGCGAGGCCGAAAGTTGCTTGTTGACACGGTCCAGGCTGCTGCGAGAGCCGGTCTTGGTTGAACGGAACAGATCCGCCGGAGAAAAATCCATCGCAACCTCCTATCGAACCGAAGAATCGCCCGAGGCCGAAGAGGTATCGGGCTCGTCATAAATCACGCCGAGCACGTCGCGCACGACATGCATCGCGGTATCTGAGCCGCCGCCGCCCTGCTCCAGAACAGTAGCGATGACATACTTGGGATCATCGGCCGGTGCATAGGCGCAGAACCACGCGTATTCGTCCTCGCCACTTTTCTCGCCCGTGCCCGACTTGCCGTATACCTGCGGCGTCAGGGTGCCAAAGTGCGCCGCCAGTGACGTCGATGCCGTGTAAATCACGTCGTGCATGCCGTTGCGAACTAGAGCCAAATCCGAATCGCTGTTGATCTTGGCCTCCAGGCGCTTCTTCTTGCCCTTGCCGTTGTACTTATAGGCATCGCCGTCGCCATCGCGCGACACGGCAGATAAAAACACGTGAGGCACGTACTGTTTACCGCCGTTGGCAAGACCCATATAGGCGCACGCCATCTGCAGGGGCGTCACCAGGATGTCGCCCTGGCCGATAGCAATGTTGGTCATATCGCCGGCATTCCACTTGCGGTCCTCGGCAGATGCGTCGGTGAAGTACGACTCTTTCCACTCGGCATCGGGAATACGGCCCGCGCCCTCACTCGGCAGATCGATACCGCAGGTCTTGCCTAGGCCCCAGCGACGAAAGACCTCCTGCAGGCCCTCGGAATGTTTCTCGTCATAAAAGAACGCCTTGCCCATGTCATAGAAGACGGGGTCGCACGAGTTGGCGATACCCGACTGCAGCGTCATGGTGCCGTGGCCGGAATGCAGCCAGCAGTACTTGCCCCACGACTTGCCCAGACCCGTCCAATAGCCCGTGCAGTTGGTCGTCTGCCCCGACGTGTAGGTTCCAAACTCAAGACCGGCCAGTGCCGAGAGCGGCTTGATGGTCGAGGCCGACATGTACTGTCCGCTAATGGCGCGGTTGAGCAGCGGGTGCGAACCCTTGTCATCATTGAGCTCGGTCCATACGTCATTTGAGACGCCGCCGATAAAGACGGACGGATCGAACTTGGGCTGGCTCGCCATGCCCAGGATCTCGCCATTGTTGGGATCGAGACACACTACGGCGCCGTTGCCGGCATTGCTGTAGCCAGTGGTCTTGGCAAGCTCGATAGCGCTCGCCAGCGCCGTCTCGCAGGCCTGCTGGATCTTAAGGTCGAGCGTGAGCTTAATGTCGGAGCCGGCCTTCGCGGGCACGGCGCCGGCCTGACCGGTCACATTGCCCGAGGCATCGACCTTGACGGTCTGCTCGCCACGAATACCCTGCAGCAGGTTTTCGTAGTAGCTCTCAACGCCCGCCTGGCCCACGATATCGCCCGACTGATACGTAATCTTGCCAGCAGAAGCATCATCATCGCCAGAGGTTTTCTTATTCTGGGCCTCGAGCTGCTCGGAGGTAATGGTGCCGGTATAGCCCAAGATATGACATGCCGTCTCGCCATATGGATACTGGCGCTCGGTACGTTCGGCAATCTTGACGCCCGGGAACTCGCCGGCATGCTCCTGAATATAGGCAACCGTGGAGCGACGGACATCCGTCGCGATGGTATGCAGGCTCTGGGCGCCCTCTGTATTGTCCTGAATATTGCGAAGGACCGCCACGTAAGGCATTCCAAGCACGTTGGCAAGATGGCGAACCAGAACCTCATCCTCGGCAAGGTCGCGGTAGGCCACGACAGCAAGTGAGGGACGGTTCTGGACAAGCGCCACGCCATTGCGGTCGAGGATGCGGCCGCGCACAGCGGGTGTGGTAACGGTGCGAGTCTGATTACTATTGGCCTGCTTCTCGTAATAGTCCGACGAGACCATCTGCATGCCCCACAGCTTGACGGCAAGCGCCGCAAACATCGCGCCCACACCCGTGGTGAGGATGGAAAAACGGCCCTTAAAGGCGGTCGCCGCGGTATTGCCCTCGCCCTCGGTGGCGCGCGGGGCCGTTCCATGCTGCGTATCGTAGGTAAAACGGGAATCGCCGCGACGCATGATGACCAGCGCGACCACGATGGCCACAACCAGCACGATACCGGCGATAATAACCGTCAACTGGGAAGACATCTACGGGCCTCCCCTATTTGAGCTTGCGGGTCTTGGGCTTAAAGCGCATACCCGCCTGGCGTCCGCCACGTGCGGAGAATCCATAGCCGGACTGCGGCACGACGCCGGACATCAAAAACGGAATGGCAACCAGACCCGTCAGGATCGAGGACGGCAGCGCATGGCCGAAGATCGCCACGACAAAGCTCGTCTCCAAACCCATAAACAGCAAGATGATGCTGTAGATCACATTAATGACGAGCGCAAAGGCGCCCACAGTGACGCCGCGCGCACTCGGGGTACCGCCCGTCTGACCGACGGCGCTGTGCACCAGGGCAAAAGAACCCACGGTCAGCAGGAGCGACATAACGCCCACCGGCACGGCAGCGGACAGGTCATAGAACAAGCCGCTGCAAAAACCGCACACGACGGCACGGGTCGGGTCGCCCGAGAACACGCTTAGGCACACCAGGATAATCATGAAGTTGACGCGACCGCCCGCAATGGAGATCTGCGGTGCCAGGCCTGCCTGCAGCAGCACGCACACAATGGCGGCGATCACAAACGTGCGGGAGCTCATCCCCTGCTCGTGTAGATCCATGGACATGCCCCCTATTCGCTCGAGCCGGAATCGGCCGTCTCGGACGTGTCGGAACTGTCATCCGAGCTCTTGTCCTTCGTCTTGGTCGCAGCATCGCGCGACGTTCCCTGCGGCGTGCTGTTGGCCGTGCTCACGTCCTCATCCGAGGCCGACTGTTCGTCGGTCAGCGAGGTAATGACCAGCACTTCCTCGTTGTTCTCGGCCGTCGTCTGAGCGCGCACCACAATGGTGTAGTACACATCGTTTGCCGATTTCTCAACCGACGAGACGGTGCCAAGCGGAAGGCCCTTGGGGAACACGCCACCGATGCCAGAGGTCACGATGATATCGCCAACCTTAACATCGGAGTCGACGCTCACGTACTCAAGACGCAGCGTGCCGTCAGCCTGACCCTGCAGCATGCCCTGGGCGCGCGTGTCCTGCACCATGGCGGACACGCCCGAGTTCTCGTCGCCAATCAAGCGCACGGTCGACGTTTTGGCCGATACCTCGATAATCTGGCCGATAACACCGGCAGAACTCGTCACGGGCATGTTGATGGTAAGGCCGTCGGCAGAGCCCTTGTCGATGGCAACGGTCGAGGTCCAGGCATCGCCAGAGGCACCAACGATACGAGCAGCGGTCGATTTGAGGTTGTAGGTCGACTGCAGGCCGACCAGCCCCTCCAGACGCTCAGCGGTCTTTTGAGCCTCGGAGAGCTCAGCAACCTTAGAGGTCAGTTCCTCGTTTTGCTTCTTAAGCTCGTCAAGCGTGTCCTGCGACGCCGTAAGGTTAGAGAACACGTTGCCGATGGCATTGAAAGGAGCCGCCACAGCCGAGCCCACAAAGCGCACCGGCGAGGTAATCGTCGTCACGCCCGAACGCACGGCATGAATCGGTCCTGCCTCACCCTCACGGATGTAAAACGTGAGCAGCAACACCGAAATCAGGCTGAAAACAATCAACGGGCGCATACCCGTTGATTGTCGCTTGGTATTCAGATTTGTGGAGAAACCCGAAGATCGTGCCAAATGGAATCCACCTTTTGGAAATTAAGCATTGGTCTGGACGAAGCCGCCATCAAACGCATTGGCCTCGAGCACACGGGCACAGCCGTTAACAACGTTATCGAGCGCCGTGGGGCTGACGTTGACCGAAACACCGGTCTCATCGCGCAGGCGCACGTCGAGACCGCGCAGCAGCGCGCCGCCACCGGTCAGCAAAATGCCGTAGTACATAAGGTCCGAGGCAAGATCGGGAGGCGTAGCGTCGAGTGCGTCCTTGACGGCCTTGGCCATCTCGTCGAGCGGCTTGTTGAGTGCCCGACGAATCTCCTCGCTCTCGATGCGCACAGTCTTGGGCAGACCCGTGATCACGTCGCGGCCGTTGACCTCGACGTCGAGCTCGTCCTTGAGCGGCACGGCGGAACCGACCTTGATCTTGATGTCCTCTGCCGTACGCTCGCCGATGGCCAGGTTGTAGGCATCGCGAACGTGCGTGAGGATGGCCTGATCGAACTCGTCACCGGCAATACGGATGGACTGCGAGACGACGATGCCGCCCATAGCGATAACGGCGACCTCGGTAGTACCGCCACCGATGTCGATGACCATGGAGCCGGTGGGCTCCTCGACGGGCAGGTCGGCGCCGATAGCGGCAGCCATGGGCTCCTCGATCAGGTAGGCCTGGCGAGCGCCGGCCTGGATCGTGGCCTCAAAGACAGCTCGCTTCTCGACCGACGTGACGCCGGAGGGAACGCAAACGACAACGCGCGGACGCGGGGTCCACGGATAGCGCTTCTCGGACGCCTTGTCGATAAAGTAGCGAAGCATGGCCTCGGTAACATCGAAGTCGGCGATGACGCCGTCCTTCAGGGGACGAACGGCCACGATGTTGCCGGGCGTACGGCCGAGCATGCGCTTTGCCTCGATACCGACCGCCAGGATGCGCTCGTCGTTCTTGTCGATGGCGACGACGGAGGGCTCGCGAATGACGATGCCCTTGCCGCGCACGGAGACAAGCGTATTTGCGGTGCCGAGGTCGATCGCAAGATCGCCCGCATAGCTACCGAAGAACATATCCATCAAAGAAAACAACGCAACTCCTGATGTGTTGGATGATTGCTGGAAAACTACTAGATCATCATACTAGCGCAAGCCCGGCACCTCACTTGCGGTGAAGCGCCGGGCAAAGCTAAATCCCATAAGGTCACTACTGGTTGTCAGCAGCCGAGAAATCCATATCGAGCGAGGAAACGGCCCAGCCGATATGGTTGTCGGAGCGCACGAATTTGACGGTGTACTCCTGCTCGCCGCCCTTGGACAGCGATGCCTTCACCTTAGCGGTCGTCTCGGTCATGGACTGATCCATGCCCTCGACGGACACGGTGGCGCCCTGCGGAATCGAGGAGATGATCATCGACTTGGCGTCCTCGGACAGGCTCGAGGCCAGGCAAGACTCGGCCTTTGCGGTGTCACCGTCGCCGGCAGCCTGGAACAGATCGGTGATAACCGACTCCTGCGAGGGGAAGCCAAAGCCGCGCGTGTAGGCAAAGCCCAGACCGCCCGCAGCAATCAAAATGAGCAGAAGCAGCACGATGAAGACTTTGAGACCCGTGTGGCGATGGCGACGACGGACCTTGGCCTGCTTACGATCCTGACGGTCCTGCTGGACCATCTCGGACTCGGACAGCGTAAAGAAGCCGGTGTCCGAGGGATCGGGCATAAACTGACCGGTCGCGCCCGTAGGATCGAGCGGATCGACGGCAGGAGCGTCCATCGCGGGCGCCGGAGCCGTGGCCATAGCCGTCTGGGCAGACAGTGCGGCAAGCGAATCATGCACGCGGGCAAGCTCATCGGCCTGCTCAGAAGTGAGCTGGTAGATGCCATCGGCAGTAGCGGCGTTAAAGGCGTCGAGTGCGTCGGAGGGACGGCCGGCGGCAGAAAGCGCCTGACCCATGCCGGCATTGAGCGCACGCGTGTCGTCGCGGGGGCCGGCAAAGTCGATAGCCGTGCGGTAGGTCTCCACGGCATCCGCCGGACGGCCGAGCTTAATGAAGCAACGACCGAGCTCGCCGAGTGCGGCGGCAGGAGCCGGATTGGCGCCGTCGATGGCAGCCTGACGGAAGGCAGTACCCGCGTTGGCATAATCGCCCGACTGGAACAGCGCATTGCCCAGGCCCAGATAGGCCTTGAACGGCGTGGCATAGGAAGCATCCTGCGTAGCAGCAGAGAACGCCTGGGCGGCCGTCGTGTAGTCGCCCACGGCGGCGAGCGCCTTGCCGCGGTTGGTGAGCAGCGCGCCGCGCTTGCCGTAGGTGCCGTCGTTGAGGGCGGCAGCATAGGCCTCGGCGGCCTCGGCATACATGCCCAGGTGCATCAAGGCGTTGCCACGAAGGTGATCGGCCTCGCCCATAATCTCATCGGGAGTCTTTGCCGCCCCAAGCATCTGGGCTGCAGCGGAAAAATCACCCGCGCGGTAAGCGGCGCGGCCCTGTTGGATCAGCTGGCTATTCAAGGAAGTCCCCTTTACTCGTGAACGATCTCGACATGGACGATCTCGTCGCCGGCACGCAGCTGCGAAATCACATCGAGACCCTCGACCGTGGTACCAAAGACGGTGTAACCGGAATCGAGGTTATGCTGGGCGCCCAGGCAGAAGTAGAACTGCGAACCCGCGGAATCGGGGTCCATGGAGCGTGCCATGGCAAGGGCACCATCGACATGGCTGTTGTGCGGATTGGTGGCAAACTCGCCCTTGATGCAGTAGCCGGGGCCACCGGTACCGGGCATGCCGTCGGGGCCCTCAAGACCAGCGGCGACGTCGGCGCCGGACATATCGCGGGTATTGGGGTCGCCGCCCTGGATGACAAAACCGGGCACATAGCGATGGAACTTAAGGCCATCATAGAAGCCCATCGTAGAAAGCTCGCAGAAGTTCGCGACATGAATGGGAGCGCCCTCGCCGTCAAACTTGACCTTGATGGTACCCTTCGACGTCTCGATAACGGCGCACTCGTCGCCGGCAAGCTGATACTCGGGCGTGTAGAGCTCTTTCTTAAAACCAAACATGTGGTTCCTTCCTCGTGCGTTTAAAGCATATTTGTACGAATTGTAGCAATAAGCATGCGCTTACATCAATTGCGCACGTAGGTTATGCCGACTATGGCGAACTAATTTTAGGAACGCTTCTTCGGCTTCCAGGAACCCACGTTGGCGTCGTACTGATTAAGCGCGCTGTTGCCGCCCTGTGCGATGGGCGCCAGGATCTCGCTTTGGTGAGAACTCATCGACTCGCCATCGGGAATGGCCAGCGAGATGTCCCAACTCTGGCAGATCACGTCGACGCGCTCATACATCCACTCGGCAAGCTGCTTTAAGTGGGCAATGTCGTCCGCATAGACCGTATCGTCCTGGTACTTAAGGTTGCTGAGCTCATCTTGCGTCTTTTTAATCTGGTCGCGCAGGGCGTAAGCACTCTGCGACAGCTCCTGACGGGTGGACAGCGGCGTTCGGAGATAGCCGTTGTTAAAGGAATCGATGACCTCGCCGATCTGGTCCTCGTCACCGTAGGACACGATGGTCTGATACAGACCGTCGAGCCTGGTATAGAGCTGATCATCGGTCAGCACGGTTTCTTCCTGGACCACCTCGGCAGAATCGTCCTGCTTGGTATCGTCCTCAGTCGCCTCGCCCTTTTGACGCGTGGGGAAGGTCGTCTGCGCGGCCTGACCAAACTGGTCATAGAAGCCAGGCATGACACCCATGGGATCGGCCGTCACGAACCAATAGGCACCGCCACAAACGACGGCAAGGACCGCGATGATAATGAGCGGCTTGGGGATATGACGCTTGTGCTTGTGATAGGCGTCCTCGTCGGGATGCACCTTGCGCTTGGGTTTTTGAGCATCGTCATGCAGGGAAACCGGCGTGGGAATATCGACCTTGGGAATACCGAAATCCTTATCGAAAGCCGGCAGCACGCAGGTCTCATTGGGGTCAGCGGCGTCCGAAAGCACCGCAGCGGCAGAGGCCGGCGCATGCGGCACCTCGGTATCGATCTGCTCTTGTGTTAGGCGCGGAAAGCCCGCCGTGCGGCCCGCTGCCAGGTCGGATGCGGCCGCGTCCTCGGAGAGGATACCCGGAGCGGGGCGTCCGCATTTGGGGCACGTACGATCATGCGGAGAAAGACGGGCACCGCAGCCCTCACAGAACACGAACTCGGTGTGCTCGGGGCCATCGCCCGGACCCACATAGGCGTTGCAGTAGGGGCAGAACGAGGCGCCGTCCTCGATAGTCTTAAGGCAATGCGGGCAGATCACGGCATCCTCTTTTCGAAGCAATTCAAACAATCGAGGTTAGAGCATAACATCGCCACGGCCCCACAGGAACAAGGCACCAATTCAACATCGGCAGGGCGCTAGCTACTTCTTCTTTTTGCTTGGCATCGAGACTTTGATGCCTTGGGCGGACTTGGTCACGCGAGAGCGCCTGGCTCCGGTATTCTTCTTTTTCTTGGGCTGGGCCTGGGCCACGCCCTCGAGTGCACGGGCCTCGGCCTCGCGAGCGGTGCGATCTTCGCGGCGCTGCGCCATGTCGGCGGCGACGCGCTTGGCAAAACGCTCGGCCGTCGAACCCGTCGAGCTCACCTTGCCGCCACCGCGACCCAGGTGGACGCGCACACCACGGCCAAAACCAGTTGCGGCATGACGACGACGCGGCTTGAGCGAATCCATCATCGTGGCGAGCTTAAAGAACACCGAGCAGGTAAAGACCACGATGACAGCCAAGATAACCATCTGGCCCATCGACAGGTTGGCAATAGACAGCAGCTCCGGGAATCCGATAACGCCCACCAAGATGCCGGCGACGACAAACACAAAGAGCACCACACGTAAGGGCGTGAGAGGCTGCGAGATGCGCCAGATCAGGCTGACGCTCGCCGCGCACGACGTAAGCAAGCACATCGTAGACAGCGTGAGCTGGCTAAAGCCAAACACGCGCGCCACAAAGATATCGAGCGCCGCAGCCAAAATGACCGCAATCGACGCCGGCAGTGCACGCTTGAGTACGTTGGTCAAAAACGCACCCTTCACGCGAGCATTGTTGGGCTCCAGGCCCAACACAAAGCCCGGCGCGCCGATGCAGAAGAAGTTAATGAGCGTCATCTGGATGGGCTCGAAGGGGTACGGCGGCAGCGCGATGCACAGCGCCGCCAGGCCCATCGAGAACAGCGTCTTGGTCAGGAACAGCGAGGCCGAACGCTGCAGGTTGTTGATGGAGCGACGGCCCTCGGCCACCACGGCGGGCATCGAGGCAAAGTCGTTGTCGACGAGTACGATTTCGGCTACGTTACGCGCGGCATCGGAGCCGGCCGCCATGGCTACGGAGCAGTCGGCCTCCTTGAGCGCCAGCACGTCGTTGACGCCGTCGCCCGTCATGGCCACGGTGTGCTCGCGGCGCTTGAGCGCCTGCACGAGCTCGCGCTTCTGCTGCGGGGTCACACGACCAAAGACATGGTAGCGGTCCACTGCGGCATCGAGCTTGGCCGGCGTATCGAGCGTCGTGGCGTCCACATAAGCGTCCGCCCCCGGCACGCCCACCACGCGCGCGATCGACGACACCGTACGCGGGTCGTCGCCACTGATCACGTTGAGGGTCACGCCCTGCTCGTTAAAGTAGCCGATGGTCTCGGCCGCCGAGGTACGGATCTCGTCGCGGATGGTCACAAAGCCCACGGGCTCGGCCTCGCCCACCATATCGCCATCGGGCGTAAAGCCGTCCACGCGCGCCACCACGAGCACGCGGCAGGTATCGGCAAGCTCGGCGACACGGTTCTCGACCTGCGAAAACACACGCTCCGAAAGCACAAACTGCGCGGCGCCCATCACATAGGAGCCCTGCGCAAACGAAGCGCCACTCCATTTTTTTGACGACGAGAACGGAATGACCGACAGCGGTTCAGACACCTCGACCGGGCGATCGGCGTAATAGTTGAGCAGCGCCTGGCAGGTCTCGTTGGCATCGGCCGAAGTCGCACGTGCCACGTTAGCCAGCGCAAAATCGAGCACCGTGGTATCGACGGGAACGGCCGCCTCGTCCGGGCCGGCGCCTAGGCTCACGCCCTCAACCGGCAGCGGATACGTGCCCTCGACCTCCATGCGGCCCGACGTGATGGTGCCCGTCTTGTCCAGGCACAGCACGTCGACGCGCGCGAGCGTCTCGATGCAGTAGAGCTGCTGTGCCAGCACCTTGCGACGCGCCAGACGCACCGTGGCAATCGCGAGCACCGACGAAGTCAGCAGCACCAGGCCCTGCGGAATCATGCCCAGCAGGGCGCCCACCGTGGACAGCAGTGCCGACGAAGGCACATGACCAGCCAACAGCTCGGAGAAGCACCACGAAAGCGCGCTATCGCCCGGGGTTCCCGCGGCATCCCACAGCTCGCTCACACTCGAGGCAAACAACGCCAAACCGAGCGGGATCATGATGATGCTCGCAAAGCGCACGATGGC
>CABUWD010000012.1 GCA_902495155.1 uncultured Collinsella sp. | reverse complement strand
TGGTTGGACTGCATAAAGAACACGATGGCGAACGCCACAAGGCAC
This sequence comes from uncultured Collinsella sp., assembly GCA_902495155.1. Classification (GTDB taxonomy): domain Bacteria; phylum Actinomycetota; class Coriobacteriia; order Coriobacteriales; family Coriobacteriaceae; genus Collinsella. The sequence goes on along the minus strand of CABUWD010000012.1, from coordinate 25,427 downwards.
ATGGCGTACGTAACAAAGTCGTGACGCGTCTGCTTGTCTTTAAGAAACTTCATAACGCTCACCTACACCTTCTCGGGGACGTACTTGCCCAAGAGGCCGGCAGGCTTGACGAGCAGGACGATGATCAGAACACCAAAGACGATGGAGTTGGCAAGGCTCGTGGAAATGTAAGCCTGCGCCATCGCTTCGATGATGCCGATGAGAATGCCGCCGACAAAAGCGCCGGGGATGGAGCCGATGCCACCGAAGACAGCGGCGTCGAAGGCCTTGATGCCAGGCATAGCACCCGTCGTGGGCTGCAGCACCGGCGAGTAGGAGCACAGCAGCACGCCGGCGATGGCGGCAAGGGCAGAGCCGATGGCAAACGTCATCGAAATGGTGCGGTTGACGTTGATGCCCATGAGCTGAGCGGCAGCCTTGTCCTCGGACACGGCGCGCATGGCCTTGCCCATCTTGGTCTTACCTGTAAAGAACATCAGGCCGGCCATGATAACCAGGCAGGCGACGATGGTGACGAGCGAGACGGCGCTTACGTTGAACTTGGCCAAGAACTCCGGCACCTGGAAGGTGACGAGCGAAGTGAAGTTCTTGGGCGTGGCGCCCCACAGAAGCTGCGCGGCGTTCTGCAGGAAGTAGGACACGCCGATAGCCGTAATCAGAACGGCCAGCGGGCCTGCTTGGCGCAGCGGCTTATAGGCCAGGCCCTCAATGAGAACACCGAGAACCGTGCAGGCCACGCAAGAGAGAACTACAGATGCCCAGCCCGGGAGGCCGAGATACGACGTGGCGCAGAACGAGACATAGGCACCGACCATGATGACATCGCCGTGAGCGAAGTTGAGCATCTTGGCGATACCGTAGACCATGGTGTAGCCCAACGCGATGATGGCGTAGACGCTGCCCATGGACAGGCCGTTGACCAGGTATTGGATAAAGACCGTCATGTTCCACATCCCCCTTTCGAATAGGTTTCCAGTTAATGTATGAAACAGGGACGTTACATCGTCCCTAGATACCAAGCAAGCAGGGAAGGCCAAACCTCCCCTGCTTGGGATCAAAACCGCTCTATGTAAGGCGGCCTATTAGGCCTGTACGTACTTGCCGTCAGTGATGACGTACGCCGTGGGCTCCTTCTGGACCTGACCCTTATCGTTCCAGGAGAGCTTGCCAGTCAGGCCGTCAACAGTAATGTTGCGCATAGCCTCGGGAAGCTTCTCGGCAACCTCGGTGGGGTCGGCGTCGACACCCAGGCCGGCCTCCTTGAGAGCCTCGACCACAGCATGCACGCCGTCGTAGGCGTCGGCGGCAAACTGGTCGGGGGTATCGCCGTACTTATCTTTGTAAGCGTTGACGAAGTCGGCGTTCTTCTCGTCGTCGGCGGAGAACGGGGTCATGAGCAGCAGACCCTCGGCAAGAGAGGTATCGAAGCCCTCAACGCCCAGGATACCGTCCATGCCGTCGCAGCCCATCATCTTGACGTCGTAGCCCATGTCCTTGGCGTTCTTGAGCAGGACGGACGCCGGCGTGTAGTAGATCGGCGCAAAGATCATGGTGGCGCCAGCCTGCTTGGCCTTGGTCAGCTGGTTGGTAAAGCTCGTGGCGGAGTCGTCCTTAAAGGTCTCCTCGTCAACAATCTCGAGCTTGGACTCAGCGGCCTGGGCCTTAAAGGAATCTGCGATGCCCGAAGAATAGGCGTCGCCGGAGTTATAGAACAGCACGAACTTCTCGTCCGCATACTTCTGCGCCAGGAACTTGGCAGCGTTGACACCCTGGTTGGGGTCGGTGAAGCAAACCTGGAAGACGCAATCCTTGCCCTTGGTAACGTCCTCGGAGGACGCGGACGGGGTAATCATGAACGTCTCGGGGTCGTTACCGCACTCAGCAGCAACGGCGACCGACGCACCCGTGGTGGTCGGACCGACAAGGGCCTGCATGCCCCAGTCGAGCAGGGTGTTGAAGGCGTTGACGGCCTTCTCGCCGTCAGCCTGGTCGTCCTCGGCCTTGCTGACAAGCGGCAGTTCCTTAGTCGAGAAATCCTTGCAGCCAAGCTCGACAGCCTGTGTAACGGACTTGCCGTAGGACGCGTTGGCGCCGGTCAGTGGGCCGATGGTGCCGATCTTAAACGAAGCGTCGCCCGAAGCGGAACCACTGTCGCCGCCGTTGGAGGAGCAGCCAGCTAGAATGGACATCGCCCCCAGACCTGCTGCGCTCGCGATAACGCTCCTGCGATTCATAACAGGGTTCAATGACTTACCGGTGAGGCTCGACATGCGGCTCTCCTCTCAAATCTCGTCGGGTTTCGGTTACCCGACAGGCCATCCTTCGCCGTGTTCGGCGTTCGCAAAATAGTAGACGCTTTAGTTGAGAAAAGTGGCGATTATTTCAACTTTTCTTTTGCTTTGTCCATTTATCCATAATTATGCGTATTTCTATCGGTTTATACAGTTTAGACACTTTATTGTGTGAAAGTAATATTTCCATTCTGTTACAAGCGCCCCTGCCCTGATTAAAACAGCCTCACCGGTCGCGTTTTGTACGCACCTAGGCGGCGATGTACTTGCCGCCCTGAATCACATATGCCGTAGCGGGCTTTTCAACCTGGCCCTTGTCGTTCCACGTCAGCTCGCCCGTCAGGCCCTCGATCTTGATCTTGCGCATGGCCTTGGTCGGCTGGTTGATAAAGCTCGTGGAGGAGTCGTCCTTAAAGGTCTCGGTATCGACGATGTCGAGCTTGGATGCCTTGGCCTGCTCGGCAAAGGCATCGGCGATCTCGCCCGAGACGGCGACGGCGGCACCGGTGGTGACGGGGCCGACGAGCGCCTGCATGCCCCAGTCGCACAGGGCAAACCTTATGGTGCAAACGTTGACAGTTTGTTACGGAAGTTCGTTTGTAGCGAGCGTGTTTCCAATGTTTCCGCAGCGTTTCGGGGGTGCCGTTTTGTGCGACTCCTGTTAACTGGCGAGCACGCGCCCTCGGTTCACGCTAGAATGCACTCAACCTTTAAGCGGTTATTCCATCCATAAGATGCACGAAGGAGCTATCTATGAGCGAACCCCTGCGCACCGTGAACGTCGGCCTCATCGGTCTGGGAACCGTCGGCGGCGGCGTGGCCCGTCTGATCAAGAGCCACCACGATGAGTACCTGGCAGCCTACGGCATCGACCTTAAGCTGACCCGCGCCTGCGCGCTTGCCTGGGAGCAGGCCGAGGCGGCAGGCATTGAGCGCGAGGCCTTTACGAGCGACTGGCACGATGTCGTCACCGACCCCGCCGTCGACATCGTCGTCGAGCTCATCGGCGGCGAGCACCCCGCAACCGAGATCTTCACCACTGCCTTCGAGAACGGCAAGCATGTCGTCTCTGCCAACAAGGCCCTGCTGGGCCGTCATGTCGAGACGCTCGCCGAGAAGGCGCGCGCGTGCGGCGTGCAGATTAAGTGCGAGGCCAGCTGCGGCGGTGGCATCCCCATCGTGAGCACGCTCGAGCACGACCTGGTGGGCAACACGATCCTGACCATCGCTGGCATTCTCAACGGCACCACCAACTACATCCTGTCGCGCATGGACGCCGAGGGCGCCGATTACGCTGACGTGCTCGCCGACGCCCAGGCAAAGGGCTATGCCGAGGCCGACCCGTCCGCCGACGTCGACGGCTTCGACGCCGCCAGCAAGACGGCAATCCTCGCTTCCATCGGCTTTGGCACCCGCGTGACCACCGACGATGTCTACCAGCAGGGTATCCGTACCATCGGCGCCGAGGACATTGCCCAGGCCCGCGAGCTCGGCTACACCATTAAGCTGCTCGGCATCGCCCGCAACACCGACGCCGGCGTCGACGTCCGCGTGCATCCCACGCTGATCCCCGCCGACCACATGCTTGCCAAGGTCAACGGCGCCATGAACGCTGTTTACGTAGTGGGCGATGCCGTGGGCGAGACCATGTTCTACGGTGCCGGCGCAGGCTCCTTCCCCACCGCGAGCGCCGTCGTGGGCGATATCCTGTCGCTCTCCGAGCAGATCAGCCGGGGCGTGGCTCCGCTGCCCGAGATTGAGCCCTATGGTCACAACCTCGCCTTTAAGCCCATGGACGAGCTCCAGACCAAGTACTATGTGCGCCTGAAGGTCGCCGACCGCGTGGGCGCCCTGTCCGAGACGGTCGACATCTTTGCCAAGCACAACATTTCGATCTCGCTCATCAACCAAGTCGAGGACGGCAAGTCGGGTGTCAGCGATGCCTGCTCGGTCATCTTCCTGACGCACCGCGCACTCGAGAAGGACGTCCAGGCTGCCGCCGCGGAGCTTGCCAGCGTCGACTGCGTGGCCGAGGTCGCCAACGTCCTGCGCATCGAGGACGTTGAGGCCTGGACCGAAGGCGTCATGGCCAACTAGTTCGGTTTACACCCCACAACGCATTTGCTCGAAGGGCTCCCGTCTGGTCTTGGACGGGAGCCCTTTTATTTGAACGCTCGGGGCGCATTGACGCGATCCGCGTTTGAACAATTTGACCGTTCGGTGTCAACCAGGGATACCGCTCACCGATAAGCAGGCATGTTTGCTTTTGTCCGCCGCTATCCTGTGCTGCGTACGTCCACCCCCGAAGAATGGAGGCACCATGTTGCTCGAGGGCAAGAAAGCAATCATCACCGGAGGCACGCGCGGTATCGGCTATGCCATCGCCTGCCGCTTTATCGAGGAGGGTGCCACCGTCACCGTCTTTGGCTCGCGTCAGGAGACCGCCGATGCGGCCGTTGAGAAGCTGACAGCCGTCTATCCCGACGCCAAGGTCTGGGGTCGCTCCTGCGACCTCACCTCACTCGAAGCCGTGACCGAGGCCTTTACCCAGGCTGCAGCCGATATGGGCGGTCTCGATACGGTCGTCAACAACGCCGGAATCTCCCAGCGCTCACCCCTTTTGGACTATACAGCCGAGGAGTTCGCCAAAGTTATGGACCTCAACGTCGTCGCCGTCTTTAACGGTCACCAGGCTGCCGCCAAGATCATGACCGAGGCCGGCCACGGCGGCACCATCACTACCACAAGCTCGATGGTCGCCAAGTACGGCCAGCCCTCTGGCGTCGGCTACCCCACGTCTAAGTTTGCCGTCAACGGCATGGTCCAGTCGCTCTCGCGCGAGCTCGCCCCCATGGGCATTCGCGTCAACGCCGTTGCCCCAGGCGTAACCAAGACCGATATGGTCGCCAACCTGCCCGAAGAGGCCATCAAGCCCATCATCGCCACTATTCCGCTCGGTCGCATGGGCGAGCCCGAGGACGTTGCCAACGCCTTCGTTTTCCTTGCGAGCGACATGTCCTCCTATGTCACGGGCGCCATCCTCCCCGTCGACGGGGCAGCCCGCTCCTAAAGGTCGAAAGTTTCGGCTTCGAACCTCAACAGAGTTCAACGCAAAAGGCGCGCTGTCCGCATCAACCGCAGGCAGCGCGCCTTCTATTATTTGGACGGAACCCGTATCCCGACATTCCTTGCTACTTGCCGTCGTCGTCCTGGGCTTCATCGCGCGCGTAGAGCTCCAGCATGCGGCGGCGGTATTCGTGTACGGCGAGCTTGGCGCGCTCAAGGCGGCGGCGCTCACGCGGAGTCAGCTCGGACGGGTCAACCTCATCACCATAGGTCTTATCGGCAAGAAGACGCGCCGCGTCCACGATGCGGGCATCGATGTGGCCGCTCGCCGCCTCGGCGGAAAGACGCTCGGCAATCGTATCGAGCGTAGGCAGGCCCTCGAATACGCGACCATGGCCATGTGAGGTCAGCAGCTCGTGCTCGCGTGCGAGCAGGCTCGCCAAATCGTGATGGGCGCGCAGGATGTCAAGTGCATCGGATGGATGCTCGGCAACCTCTGCCACGGCGGCGACCGGCGCGGCGTCGACCACGCGGTAGAAGAGCTGCGCGAGCAATGGCATCAAGAACACCGTGATGGCACCGGCGGCAACCATGACCGACGCAATATCTTGCGACAGCGCGCCCGCGTTGACGGCCACGCTCGTTACGGCAACGATGATCGGCAGCGCCGTGGTGCAGTAGAGCGCCACGGTAATGCGGCCATACGCCGACACATCGCGCGTCACGGGACAAATGCTCATAGAGATGAGAATGGGCACGGCACGAATGATCAGCAGCGCCAAGATAAAGCCCACGAGCAGCCCGGGGCGCGACACCACGGCCGTCAGGTCGATCTTAGCGCCCGACACGGTAAAGAACACCGGGATCAAAAAGCCGTAGGCCAGGCCGTCGAGCTTGGTCTCAAGCGTATGGTTGCCCTCGGGGATGATATAGCGCAGGACAAAGCCGGCGGCAAAAGCGCCCAATACGATATCGAGGCTAAAGATGGCCGAGAACGCCACGAGCGTGACCAAAATAAGCACTGTCAGGCGTACGAACGTCTGCGACGTGGTATCGGCGCGCTCCTCGACAAACGCAAAGAAGCGGCTGCCGACGCGTTTGGAGCGGCTGGGGACCACGGCAAGCAGCACGCACACGGCGGCAAATAAGCCCAAGATCAGCAGCGTCTCGATGCCCGTACGGGCAGACAGCAGTACCGACATGGCGAGCACGGGGCCGAGCTCGCCCCACGTACCATAGGCAAGAATCGAATCACCGACGCGCGTTCCGGCAAGCAACCGCTCGCGCAAGATGGGCATGAGCGCCCCAAGCGCCGTCGAGGTCAAGGCGAGCGTCACAGCGATACCGTCGAAATGGCTGACCGAGAACCACGGGGTAAAGCGCACGGCGAGCCAGGCGATACAAAATGTGACAGCCCACGTGGCCATACCGTAGCGGCCCTCGACGCCCGTGATGTTCTTGGGATCGATCTCAAAGCCGGCAAGCAGGAACAAAAATGCCAGACCGAGCTCTGACACGAGCGAGACCTCGGCATCTACATGGATGACGCCAAGCATATGGGGTCCCAGCACCGCGCCGAACACGAGCAAAAAGACCGTTTCGGGAACGGGCTTTCCGGGAATCGCCGAGGCGATGAAGGGGCTTGCAAAGGCCACGAGCGCGATGATGGCGAGTGAAACGAATGCCATGTGATGCCTTTCTCTTGTTTGCGCATCACTGTAGCACCCTCGCCGTCCTCAACGCGCCGCGAGCTGTCGTATCATAGTGAGGTTTACAAACATGTGGCTCAAGGCGACCGCAGGGCAGACCCCGCAAACCGACCGCTGCCGCATACCGTACCGTACGCCCAACCGATCAGGAAGGCAGGAACCAATGGTCTCTCGTATCTACGTGGAGAAGAAACCCGGGTTCGACGTCGAGGCTCAGCAGCTCAAGGGCGAGCTGACCGAGATTCTCGGCATCAAGGGCATCGAGGCCCTGAGGATCATCAACCGCTACGACGTCGAGGGCATCGACGAGGAGCTTTTCCGCTCCTGCGTGCCGACCGTCTTTAGCGAGCCCCAGGTCGATGTGACCTACGACGAGCTCCCCGCAAGCGATGGTGCCGTCTTTGCCGTCGAATTCCTGCCTGGCCAGTTTGACCAGCGCGCCGACTCCGCCAGCGAGTGCGTGCAGCTCATCAGCCAGGGCGAGCGCCCCGCCGTGCGCTCCGCCAAGGTCTATATGATCTCGGGCGCTCTGGACGAAGCCGCCATCAAGGCCATCAAGCACTACGTGGTGAACCCCGTCGAGGCGCGCATCGCCTCGCTCGACTTGCCCGAGACGCTGTACATGGAGACCCCCGAGCCCCAGCCCGTCGAGGTGCTCGACGGCTTCCGCGAGCTCGACGAGGCCGGCCTTGCCGCCTTTATCGCCGATCGCGGCCTTGCCATGGACGAGGCGGACATCGCCTTCTGCCAGCAGTACTTCCGCGATGAGGACCGCGACCCCACCATCACCGAGATCCGCGTGATCGACACCTACTGGTCCGACCACTGCCGCCACACCACCTTCGGCACCGTCCTGGATGACGTGACGATCGATGACGCCGTGGTGCAGCAGGCCTTCGACCGCTACATGGAGATGCGCCACGAGCTCGGTCGCGACGCCAAGCCCGTCTGCCTCATGGACATGGGCACCATCGGCGCCAAGTACCTCAAGAAGACCGGAGTCATGACCGATGTCGACGAATCCGAGGAGATCAACGCCTGCACCGTCAAGGTGAAGGTCGATGTCGACGGCGAGGACCAGGACTGGCTGTTCCTGTTTAAGAACGAGACCCACAACCACCCGACCGAGATCGAGCCCTTCGGCGGTGCCGCCACCTGCGTGGGCGGTGCCATCCGCGACCCGCTGTCGGGCCGCAGCTACGTGTACCAGGCCATGCGTGTCACCGGCGCCGGCGACCCCACCGTCCCCGTGTCCGAGACGCTCGAGGGCAAGCTGCCGCAGCGCAAGCTCGTAACCACCGCCGCCGCCGGCTACTCCAGCTACGGCAACCAGATCGGCCTTGCCACCGGCCAGGTCAACGAGCTCTATCACCCCGGCTACGTGGCCAAGCGCATGGAGGTCGGCGCCGTCGTGGGCGCTACCCCGGCAAACCACGTGCGCCGCGAGTGCCCCGCCCCCACCGACAAGATCATCCTGCTGGGCGGCCGCACCGGCCGTGACGGCATCGGCGGTGCCACTGGCTCCTCCAAGACCCAGAACACCGAGTCCATCGAAACCTCGGGTGCCGAGGTCCAGAAGGGCAACGCCCCGGTCGAGCGCAAGCTGCAGCGTCTGTTCCGCCGCGGCGATGCCTGCCGTCTGATCAAGCGCTGCAACGACTTTGGCGCAGGCGGCGTCTCGGTCGCCGTAGGCGAGCTTGCCGACGGCCTGTATGTCGACCTTGATACCGTGACCAAGAAGTACGACGGTCTTGACGGCACCGAGCTCGCCATTTCCGAGTCCCAGGAGCGCATGGCCTGCGCCGTCGCCGACGGTGACGTCGAGGAGTTCATGGGCTACGCCGCCGAGGAGAACCTGGAGGCAACCGTTATCGCCGAGGTTACCGCTGAGCCGCGCATGCGCATGGCCTGGAACGGCGTCGCCATCGTCGATCTGTCCCGCGAGTTCCTCAACTCCAACGGTGCGCCCAAGCACCAGGTCGTCCACGTCTGTGCCCGCAGCGTGTGGCAGCCCAGCTGGGCCGGCACCACGCTTGCCGAGCGCATGACATCGCTTGTCACCGACCTCAACGTCGCCTCCAACAAGGGCCTTTCCGAGCGCTTTGACTCCACCATCGGTGCCGCGACCGTGCTCATGCCCTTTGGCGGCAAGACGCAGCTCACCCCGAGCTCGGCCATGGTCGCCAAGTTCCCCGTGGACGGCGAGACCACCACGGCGAGCGCCATGGCATGGGGCTTCAACCCCTATCTGATGGAGGCCGATCAGTTTGCGGGCGCCTACCTGTCCGTGGTCGAGTCCATTGCCAAGCTCGTTGCCGCCGGCTTTGAGCACAAGCGCGCCTACCTCTCCTTCCAGGAGTACTTCGAGCGCCTGCGCACCGAGGCCGAGCGTTGGGGCAAGCCCATGGCGGCCGTCCTGGGCGCCCTTATGGCTCAGGTCGACCTGGGTGCCGGCGCCATCGGCGGCAAGGATTCCATGAGCGGCTCGTTTGAGGACGAGGCCGGCGAGCTCAACGTTCCGCCGACCCTGATCAGCTTCGCTGTCGCCGTGGGCAAGGCGGCCCGCGCCGTCTCCCCCGAGTTCAAGGGCCTGACGCACCGCGTTGTCCGTATCGCCCCCGCCACCTATGGCGAGGACTACCGTCCCGATGCCCAGCAGCTTCTCGCCGCATTTGACGCTGTCGAGGCGCTCACCGCCGCCGGCGACGCCCTGGCCGTCTCCACGCCCGGCTACGGCTGCGGCGCCGAGAGCCTCTTTAAGATGTGCGTCGGCAACCAGATCGGTATCGAGCTCGCCGAGGACGTGGACGTAGAGAGCCTCTTCACTCCGCTCTATGGCAGCTTTATCGTCGAGCTCGCCGAGGATGCCGAGCTGCCCGAGGTCGCCGACGGCGTTGTCGTCGAGCCTCTGGGCACCACCGTTGAGGGCTATGTCATCGACACCGGCTCCGAGGTCATCGAGCTCTCCAAGCTCCAGGAGGCCTGGGAGAGCGGCATCGAGGGCGTCTTTGCCTACCGCAGCGCCGGCGAGACCCCCGAGGTCGAGGCCATCGACTTCCGTGCCAAGGATATCCACGTGTACGGCGGCGCCAAGATCGCCCGCCCGCGCGTGATCATCCCCGTGTTCCCCGGCAACAACTGCGAGTACGATAGTGCCCGTGCCTTCCGCGCCGCCGGCGCCGAGGCCGACACCTTCGTGATCAACAACCTCACGCCCGAGGCCGTCGCCGAGAGCACCCACGAACTTGCCCGCCGCATCCGTGCAAGCCAGATCGTCATGATCCCTGGCGGCTTCTCGGGCGGCGACGAGCCCGATGGCTCCGCCAAGTTCATCACGGCGTTCTTCCGTGCTCCCGAGGTTACCGAGGCAGTCCGCGACCTGCTCAAGGCCCGCGACGGCCTGATGCTGGGCATCTGCAACGGCTTCCAGGCCCTGGTCAAGCTCGGCCTGGTACCCTACGGCGACATCGTCGATGCCACGCCCGATGCGCCCACGCTGACGTTCAACACCATCGGGCGCCATCAGAGCCGCCTGGTGCGCACCCGCATCTCGTCCAACCTGTCCCCGTGGCTGTCGCAGTGCAGCCTGGACGACCCCTACACCGTCGCCATCAGCCACGGCGAGGGCCGCTTTGTCGCCAATGACGAAGTGCTCGCCCAGCTGATCGCCAACGGCCAGGTCGCCACGCAGTACGTGGGCGAGAACGGCAAGCCCAGCATGGATCTCTCCGTCAACCCCAACGGCTCCGCACTCGCCATCGAGGGCATCACGAGCCCCGACGGCCGTGTCCTGGGCAAGATGGGCCATGCCGAGCGCCGCGGCGACAACCTGTACCGCAACGTGCCCGAGCATGTCCCCGGCGACAAGTTCATGCCGATCTTTGAGAGCGGCGTAGCCTACTTCGCTTAAACCTTTCCCATCGGGTACAATCCCCTCGGGTAACAACACCCGCCACCGGCACGCCCGGTGGCGGGTTCTTTTTTATTTGCGCGTATGGGAGAAGAACATCATGGAAAGTCGCAAGCCGTATCTCGCCACTCTGCCCGGACTCATCCTGGGTTGCCTCGTCTGCTGCGCGCTCTGGGGGTCGGCTTTCCCCTGCATCAAGATCGGTTACGAGCTGTTTGGTATCCCGGCGCACGATAGCGCCTCGCAGCTACTCTTTGCAGGTTTGCGCTTCACACTTGCCGGTATCCTGGTTATCGCCGGTATGAGTGCAGCCCAGCGCCGCCCGCTCGTCCCACAGGCACGCGATATCAAGCCCATCTTTATCTTGTCGCTCTTTCAGACCATCGGTCAGTACTTCTTTTTCTATCTGGGCCTCTCGCGTGCCAGCGCCATGTCGAGCTCCATCATCGAGGCCAGCGCCAACTTCCTCGCAATCCTCTTTGCCGCCCTGGCATTTCACACCGAGAAGCTCAGTACGGCCAAGGTGCTTGGCTGTGCGCTGGGCTTTGCCGGCGTCGCGCTCGTCAACCTTTCGGGCGCGGACGGCACCTTTGGCTTTACGCTCGACGGCGAGGGCTTTATCCTAGCCTCCACTGTCGCGGGTGCTCTTTCGACCTGCCTGATCGGCATCTTCTCGCGCAAGCACGACGGTGTTTTGCTTGCCGGGTGGCAGTTCTTGGTCGGCGGCCTGGTCCTCACCGCCATCGGCTTTTTGATGGGTGGCGCGCTCTCCCCCACAGCGATTGTCCCCGCCATCGCGCTCATCATCTACATGGCGCTTATCTCCGCGGTCGCCTACTCGCTGTGGTCGCGCCTGCTTGCCGTCAACCCCGTCAGCCGCGTCTCTGTCTTTGGATTTATGAACCCCGTCTTTGGTGTGGTGCTGAGCGCGCTGCTGCTCGGCGAGGGCGCTGGCACGAGCCTCGTTACCGTCATCGTTGCCCTGCTGTTGGTCTGCGGCGGCATCATCATCGTCAACAAACCCAAAAAAGCCTAGCGAGCTCACCTTTTTAGGGAGGGCATTCGCATACTTTAGCTTAATGGAGCACACTGGTTCTCGTTGATTTCGTACCGAGTCGCGGCGGCAGACGCCCGTCTTGCCGCACCGCGCCTGGGCATTATGGCCGGTGGCCCCCCACAAACGCAAAAGGGGCGCACGACCAAACACGGTCGTATGCCCCTTTTCTAGCGTATTTGTACGCCGGCTTTCTTTTTCTCGGCCTTGACGCGATAGAGCTCCGCATCGGCAGCGCGAAGTAAGTCTTGCCAGGTATCAACACTATCGCCGACCCGCGCGCAACCGATGGACATCCGCAATGCATACGGCACCTCGGCATGCGCGAGCTCGTCGTTGATTGTCGCGCACAGATGCATGATATCCTGTTCCGCCGCTGCCTTTTGGAGCACCACGAACTCATCGCCACCATAACGCGCGATAAAGCCACCAGACGCCGAGCAGACTTCTTTGAGCGCAGCGGATATGACCTGAAGAGCATGGTCGCCCTCCACATGTCCATAGCGATCGTTAATCTGCTTAAAGCCGTCAGCGTCCATCATAAGCAGATATACATCTTCGGCCTGATCCACATTTGAAAAGAGCGACAGCATATAGGTCTCAAAACGGTTGCGGTTGTTGAGTCCAGTCAACGGGTCAGTCGAGATCAGTTGCTCCTGGCAGATGATATAGAGCAGCAACATGCTAATCATTATGCCGACACAAAGGCCAGGCACCGAGTATACGATCTGAAAGGTACCGCCCACCAGGGCCGGAATGGCGAAAAATGCCAAGGTTCGATAGATAGCCTTCGTCTGCAGGCTCTCGACCCTGCGAGATTGCACAAACGCATGCAGGGACGTATGTATAACGTAACAGTAGCTGACAATAGGCTGGATCATATAGGCAAAGCCGCGACGATACACGCCCTGCGAATCGATATAGAACAAGGCGTGCGTCCAGTAACTGGTAAAAGCCAGCACGACCACCAGAGCCGTAGGCAACGTTACAAGCACCACCCTATAGCGCGAGGTCACAAGGCGAGAGCCCTGCATCGTCTCGGAATAGATAAACCAAATGAGACACGCGATGGCAAAGAGCGAAAACGAAACCGCGTTGGAAATCCAGTTGGCAGCAATACCCAACGTGCCGTCCGCACCATCCGAAAGCGTCCAGATCATATCGAATAATATGTACGCGGCAGAGGTGTAGCCAAGCATGCTAAACAATAGCTGCAGGGTGCTCGAGAACAAGGAGCGACGACTTCGCGCGGCAAGCCCGATAAGAACAATCATGCATAGCAGGAATATCTCAATCTTGAGTGCCTTAACCACTAGACGCCATCCCTTCAATATCCGAATGGTCAGAATCGCCCAATTCGAATCAGGGCAATAAACACCCCTTTACTCCGCAGGGGTAAAGGGAATCATAGCAAAGCGCCCGAACATCACTGCAAAACAGTTTCTGTTCGGGCGCTCGGACGGCGCGAATTGCACGCCGGAATCAATTATCGGTAACGGCCGTTACTCGCCGTCGATGTCGGTCGCAACGGCCTCCTCGATGGCCTCGACACCGGCAGGCGACAGGTCCTCCTTGCCCTGGCAGAACTTCTTGTCGACCCAGCCGGTCAGAATCGGAGCCATGATTGCCGTGATGATAACGGCAGTGGCGATCTGGGCGTACGCGGTGGGCGCAAGCTCGGCGTAGCGCGGCGCGACCTCGGCGAGAGCAACCGGCGTGGTCATAGCCGTGCCGGCGATGGTGGAACAAGCCACGGCAGCCTTGCCGTTACCACCGCACAGGCGCTCGAACGCAAAGGTGATGGGACCGACGACAAACAGCGTGACAAGGCCCAGCAAGATGCCGGAAATACCACCGGTGATAAAGCTCGAAAGGCTCATGGACGCACCGAGCTGAAATCCGATAACAGCGATCGCGGGATTGGCACCGGGGACCAGCAGGTTCTTGATGAACGGGAAGAGGTTGCCCAGAACCATGCCGATAACAAGTGGCAGGATGGATCCGATGATGGTGCCGACGGGGATGTTGGCGAGACCCGAGACACCGAGGATGATCATGGTGACGGCGGGGCCGGCCGTAAAGAACAGGATACCGACGGCGCCCTGCTCGGACTCGTCGCCGAACTCGCCCATGATGCCCGTGTAGAGCGCCATGTTGCAAAACGTGATGCCGCCGATGATAGACACGGAGCTCAGGCCCAGGAAGTTGTCGTTAAAGAAATATGCCACACCCAAGCCAAGGGCCGCCGCGACAACAAGCTTGGGAATCAGCACGACGATGCCGGTCTTGATGGCGCCCGGCGTGGACTTAAAGCTGATGCCGGCGCCCACAAACAGCAGAATCGCGGCGACGATGGTATTGGAGCCACCGCGGCAGGCAGCCGTAAAGAAGCCGCCGATCTCAAAAACCTGCGGGCAGAAGGTGTTGAGCAAAAGACCGACGATCATCGGGTAAATCATGATGTCGCCTGGGATGCGCGGGACCCTGAATTTCTTTTGCTCGTTGGCGGTTGCTTCCTGTGCCATGAAACCCCCATTTCCGCTGACGGGGTACAAAAGCCCACGTCACGCTTTGCTACAGTAAAGTTTGACCATGGTACCAGAAGAAATAGACCAGCTCGGTGAAAAATTCGACAAGTTGGGATGGAACGAGATTCGGCGCCCGCGACGCCACCCCTATATAAGGCTCAAGACGATATAGAGTACGATGCCCGAGACGCAGCACCACAGCATCGATTTTGTCTTGACCGCCACGACCACGACGCCGGCGGCCGCAATCCAGGGAACCAAGGCAGGCCAGAGTCCCGCGTCGAACGCGCCGGGGCTCACCAAGTCGTTGGCGACCAGCGCGGCAAAGGCAGCGGGCGGGATATAGCCCAGGGCCTCGGTAATGCGGGGCGACAGGGTCCGCCCGCGCAAGGCGAACGCCGGCGCGATGCGAAAGAACGCGATAGCAACCCACGACGACAGCCATAGAACCAAGAACTCGTTAACGGGCATCGCGGGCACCTCTTCTGTCAAATACAGCATCGCACGCCAGCGCAATGGCAATGCCGACCACGACGCTTGCCGGCACGGCAATATTCACGAGGCCCAAGAACTTGCATACGGCGACGGACACCGCGCCCGAAACCGCCGCGACAACGTTGCCGCGCGACAGCCGCTGCGAAAAGAGCAGGCAGATAAAGAGCGAGGTGCAGACAAAGGCTGCAATGGCGGTGGGAACATCGACAACGGCGCCGACGATGGCGCCCATCGTACACGAAACGCCCCATGTTGCGATAAGGATCACGTTGAGCACGAAGGACTCATGCGGGCCCCAATCCTCCCCTTCAACCAACTTGGCAAGCGAGATGCCGTATGCCTCCTCGGTAAGTGTCGCGGCAACAGCCAGCGTCTGACGCTTCGAGGCACCCCTCAGATGCGGTGCGATCGATGCCGAGTAAAGCGCAAAGCGCGAGGAGATTGCGGCGACGCTCGCGACGATCGATGCTGCAGGCACACCCGCCAGCCACAGGTTGCAGATCATAAACTGCCCGCTGCCCGTCACAAACGTGCTGCTCAGAGCAAAGACCATCCAGGGCTCCATTCCCGTCTGCCCCATGATCATTCCGCACGGCGCGCCTATTGCAACATAGGTAAGCATCACCGGCCAGACGGTTCTAACGATTTTGAGCACCATACGCTTCTCATCCTGACAAGGTCTCCGAGCCGCATGTAGCGATACGGCAGAATCATCATCCGGCAGCAACCGAGTTCACCTACAATTGCCACCGGATCGAAAGACACAACTTTTTAGGAAGTCATTATGACAGCTATCGATCGAGACCGGGCGCGCGCGGCCTTCAAAAGCTACACCGATGCCTACGACGCCACCAACCCACGCATCGCGCTCAAAATCGAGCATACGTACCACGTGGCCGAGGCATGCGATGCCGTAGCGCGCGAGCAGGGCTGGTCGTCAGAAGATATTGACCTGGCATGGCTTTGCGGCCTGCTACACGATATGGGCCGCTTTGAGCAGCTGCGACGCTGGGACACCTTTAAGGACGCCGAGAGCATGAGCCATGCGGCGCTGGGCATCGAGGTCCTCTTTGGCGAAAATCCCGCCGATGCACCCGCTGTAACGAGCATCCGCGACTTTATCGATGACCCAGCAGAAGATGAACTCATCCGAGCGAGCATTGCCTATCACAGCGATTTCCGTCTACCCGCGCAGCTCGACGAGCGCACGCAGAGCTTCTGCGATATCGTACGCGATGGCGACAAGATCGACATTATGCGTACCATCGCCGACAGCACCGTCGACACCATCCTCAAGGTGG
Organism: uncultured Collinsella sp.; assembly: GCA_902495155.1. Taxonomy (GTDB): domain Bacteria; phylum Actinomycetota; class Coriobacteriia; order Coriobacteriales; family Coriobacteriaceae; genus Collinsella. Next base: position 9,073 of record CABUWD010000012.1, on the reverse strand, counting down.
ACGAGAAGACGTTTCTCGGCAGCCGTTTCTCGTCGCCGACACTTGCCGCCTTTGACGAGCACCGCTGCGTCGCGCGCGACGAGCGCAACGAGCCGGCGGACTACCTGGTGGGGCTCATCTGCTTTATGTTTGAGCTCGTCTATCCAGCGAGCCGCGCGCTGGCGCGCGAGCAGGGCGATATCTACCGCCTGCTCGACGCGCCTTTTGGCATTACGCGGCCCTTTACCGACCCCGCCACGCAGGCAACTTGGAGCCGCCTTAAGGACGAGATGCGCGACTGGCTGGCGCGCGCCTAGCGCTCAAGCTGAGCCAGCAGCTCCTCGACGACCTCGACGGCATCGCCGACAACCTTGTACTGGGCAGTACCAAAAATGGGGGCATCCGGGTCCTCGTTGATGGCGATAATGCACTCAGCCCCACCGATGCCGGCAAGATGCTGGATGGCGCCCGAAACACCGATACTCACGAGAAGCTTGGGCGAAACCGATACGCCCGTCTGGCCAATCTGGTGGCGATACTCCAACCAGCCGGCCTCCACGACAGGTCGCGTGCAACCAAGCTCGGCACCCAGGGCATCGGCGAGCCTTCGCATCAGGGGCAGATTCTTCTTGGAGCCAATGCCGCGGCCCACCACGACCAAGCGCTCGGCATCGGCAATCGAAGCCTGCTGCCCCCACTCCTCGGCGGGAATCGAGATCTCGACACGGGCCTTAACGTCTTCCGCAAGCATCACCTGGGTGATCGCGCCGGAACGGCCGTAGTCGAAGTCGGGCGCCTTAAAGATGCCGGGACGAACCGTTGCCATCTGCGGACGGTGGTTGGGGCAAATGATGGTGGCCATCAAGTTGCCGCCAAACGCCGGGCGCGTCTGCTGCAGTAGGCCCGACTCCGCATCCATCGAAAGCACGGTGCAGTCGGCCGTAAGACCCGTCTGCAAACGCACGGCAACGCCGGGTGCCAGTTCGCGACCAAAAGCGGTCGCACCATATAGGATGGCCTCGGGTTTGCGTTCGGCTACCAAATCGCAGATCAAGCGGGCGTAGACCTCCGCATCGTTTTGGCGCAGGCGCTCGTCGCGACAGGCCAGGACTTCGTCGGCGCCCGCGCAAACCAGATGCTCCAGGTCCCCAAGCGAGCCCTCGGGGCTTATGCCGACCAGTGCCACCAGACGGCAGCCGCGAGCATCGGCAAGCTCGCGCCCCTTGCCCATGAGCTCGTAGGCCACGGGAGCCACGGCATCGTGCTCGTCAGTCTGCACGAAGACCCAAATGTCTCGATATGCATCAAGGTCCACCGTACCAGCGGCCTCGTCACGCTCGATCGAGATAGCGTTGACGGGGCAGGCGTCGACGCACCCACCGCATAGGATGCAGCCGTCGGTTACGCGGGCGCATCGGCTGGGTCGCTCGCCTTCCACTACGATGCCGCCCGAGGCACAGGCGCGAACGCAGCGACCGCAGCCGATACAGGCTTCGCTATCGATAATCAGTCCGCTCATCTATGCCATCCCCTCGATAATCTTGGCAAGCTTTGCCGCCTGCTCGGACGCCGTCCCCTCAACGGTCTCGCACGTTTGGTCACGGTCGGGCACAAACGAGCGCACGACCTGTGTCGGCGACCCGGCAAGGCCGCAACGCGCGGGGTCGGCGTTCACGTCGGCGGCACTGACCACGCGCACGTCCGCCTCCTCCGCCGCACGAATACCGGCAATACTTGGCATACGCAACTGGCCAATCTCCTTGGCAGTCGTCATCGCGCACGGCATCTCAAGATACACCGTCTCCTCGCCGGCATCGCATCCGTGAACGAGCGCCAGCGAGCCACACGTCGTAAAGCCCGCGCTTTGCACGCAGCTCACGTCGGTCACGCAGGGAATCTCAAAGGCACCGGCAAGCTCGGGACCGATCTGGGCCGTATCGCCATCCACCGCCATCTTGCCGCAGATGAGCAGGTCGAAGTCCTCGTCGAGCGCTTCGATGCCGCACTTGAGGGCGTAGGTGGTTGCCAGGGTATCGGCACCTGCAAAGACGCGATCGGTCAGCAGCAGCGCGTCGTCGGCGCCTCGAGCGATGCAGTCGCGCAGCAGCGATTCGGTCGCGGGGATGCCCATCGACACCACCGTCACGCGCACATCCATGCCAAAGCCGATAAAGTCGTCCTTCAGCGCCAGCGCGCATTCCAAAGCGCTCGCATCAAAGGGATTAATGACCGCCTGCTTGCCATCGCGCACGATGGTATTGGTCTTGGGGTCCATCTTGACCTCGGTGCTGCCCGGCACGGCCTTGACGCACACCACCATATGGAAATCACTCATCTTCACGCGCCCCCTTTCTGGACGAGCTCATCCAAGAGCTTTTCCGAAAACAGGTTGCCGCGACCCAGCTGCCCGTCGGGATCGAGCTGGAGCTTGAGCCGCGCCGACTCGACCATGGCCTCGTGACCGTACATCGTCTCCAAAAAGCCCGCCTTGATCTTGCCGACGCCATGCTCGGCAGAAACGGCACCGCCCATGGCCGTGACCTCGGAAGCCCACTGGGCAAAGAGTTCTCCGCCGCGGCGGTAATCCTGCGCATCGCGCGGCAGAATGTTCACATGCAGATGGTTGTTACCGATGTGCCCCCAGGCGGCAGATTCAAGCCCACTTTCGGACAACGTACGGCGATAAAGGGCGATGACATCGGCCAAGCGTGCGTTGGGCACCGACATGTCCGACCCCAGTTTGGTGATGGTGGGATCCGTGCGGCGACGCTCGTCGATAAGCATGTTGACGCTCTCGGGCACCGCGTGGCGGAAGAACCGCTGGCACTCGCGATCGACCTCGGTGCGCGCGACCCATGTCGCATCGTCGCTGCCGCCCGCAAGCTCTAGCACCCACCCCAAGTGATACAGCTCCTCAGTCGCCTGAACTTCGTCGTCGCAGTCGAGCTCCACGTAGACACAGACCTTGGCGTCTTTGTCGAGCGCCGGCAGCGAGGCGAACGCGGTCGACTGCTCGCGCTGGCGACGTAGAATATCCAGGGCGCCAGCATCGAAGTACTCGATGGCAGCCGCATGGGACAGGACGGGGCGCACGGAATCGGTAAAGGACACGGCCTTGTCTTCGCTATCGAAAAAGCAGCTCACACCCCAAACGACCGCAGGCGCCGACTGCAGGGCAATCTCGAGCTCGGTGATAACGCCGAGCGTGCCACAAGCGCCGATAAAGAGGTCGATGGCGTCCATTTCGTCCGCAACGAAATAGCCTGAGGCATTTTTTGTCTTGGGCATGGTGTAGTCAGGAAGATCGAGCTCGAGTGCACGGCCCGCTGCCGTCACGAGCGACAGGTGGCGGCCCTGGGCAAAAGCCTCGCCGCGCTGAAGCTCAAGCAAATCGCCATCAACCAGTGCGACGTGGAGTCCCGTGATATGCGGGCGCATGGGGCCGTAAGCGTAGCTGCGGGCGCCGGAGGCGTTGCATGCCGTCATGCCGCCCAGACAGGCAGACGCCTCGGTGGGATCGGTGGGAAAGAACTGCTCGGGGGCCTCTTGGAACTCCTCGTAGGCCTCAAGCGATGCCTGGTCCCAACCAGCGGTCGGCAGCACCTTCTTGCCCAGCTGCTTGCGCAGCTCCGAGAGAACAACGCCCGGCTCCACGCGCAGCAGAAATTGGCCTTGTTCATCGCGGCGAAGGCCCAAATAGCGATTCATACGGGAAGTATTGAGGATATGCCCGCCGTGGGGCACGGCACCGGCGGCAAGGCCGGTTCGGGCGCCCTGAACCGTTACCGGGACACACTCGGCATGGAGTTTTCCCAAAATGGCGCGGACCTCGTCTTCCGTCGTCGAAAACGAGATGCTCGAGGCCTCGCCCGATGCGCGAGATTCATCGCGGCCATACTCTTCGAACTCGTCGGTGAAGGGTTTGATGGTTGCAGACACACGAACTCCCCCTTTAGCTAACTACAGTGTTTGCAGGGAGATGTTACCGCATCGTTTCGTCGACGTGTTCGAGACCGTCTCCATAATTGGCGATTTTTACGTTCGTGCAATTCGGCGAACGGCAAGGCTTCCTCGGCAGACGATGCTTTTGACACATATGGCCCCGCCGTCGCCGACCGCGCGATTGTCGCTCGAAAAAAGTTGGAGTATTTTTTGCCGCCTTTTACCTGCGGAGACGCCAATCCGTCAAGCATTTGGTCAGAAATTGGTCAAGTAGCGGCTGATACGGTCGGCGTCGACAGCCAAAACCGATAGAAGTTTTGGCCCAGAAGCAGGGAGGTTCCCATGGCATATTACTGGCCCCAGTACGGCATCGCCATCGAAGTCGACGACGATCCCCATCTCCTACCTTTCGACGAAGAGGCATTCCCCGATACGACGGTCTACCACGTTACCACCGATGTGATCTGCGACCCCGAGTCGTTCTCGGCGCTCGCCCACCACATCGCGCATATCCACGACATCGAGCTCCCTCCCGACTTCGACGAGCTCGTCTACTCGCGCCGTCTGATGCTTCACATGCTCTTTGGAGCGGACCCGTCCACCTTTGCGCGCGTCTATACCACCAAGGATGCCGCATGAGCGCGAAGAGGCCACCCCACTTTGTAGGCCTGGGTCGTCGCAAGAAGCTCATCGTTGCCTGCTTGGCCATCGTCTGTGCCCTTGTCGCCGTAGGACTATACGTTTGGCAGTCGCAGCCCGTACCCGAGGCGGGCGCTTCGGTTACGACGGCCGAGGGCAAAACGCGCCAGGAAATCCAAGATGAGCTCGACGCCATCGTCCGCGACAACATGATGACGATTTCGGTCGCGCCGGTCGCTCAGCTGCAGGAGGACGGCAAGCTGCGCGTCAACGTGCAAAACGTCCAAGACAATAAATTTCCCCAGCGATTCCGCGTCATCCAAAACGACGAGACCATGTACGAATCCGGTGTGGTCGAGACCGGCAAGACAATCGAGACGTGCCCCGCCGGCGACATCAAAGAAGGCGAGGCGTACATCGAGATCCAGGCACTCGATGCCAAGACCCTCGACAGCCACGGCAATCCGACACGTGTCAAGGTGCGGGTTGAGCAAGCCGAGAACTAGCTTTTCCGGCCGACGCGGCACCGCACGCAATTCACCAGCATTCGTCCAATCATCGCGGGGACGGCCCGCGGCGAATAGAAAGGAACGACCATGGGCATCACCAGGAACATGAACGGAGCCGGAGCGCTCGTCGTGGGCGCAGGGCTCGCGCTCGCGCTCGCAATGGGCGCTGCCCCGACGCCAGCTATGGCGGCCGGGCGCGTTGGAACCACGAAAGTAATGGTCAGGACCGAAATCGACAACGTTGAGTTCAAAGTTCCGACGGTTATTCCCTTCGTCGCCAAGGCCGACGGCACGCTTCAGGGCCCCTCAGAAGACGCGACCACCATCGACAATCATTCGGCCTACGGCATCCATGTCACCAACATGAAGATCGACGCCATGAACACCTGGACCATTGCTGCCGACGCCAAGGCCGGAACCGCGCAGAACTCCATCGACTTTAAGGTCGGCCCCGACGGCGCACTCCAGAACGCCAGCGCCGCAATGCAGGGGACGGGCCTCGATCTTTCCAAGAATGCAGCCTTCGACATGGGCTACCAGGGCATTGCCGGCGGCACGGACAAAATCAAGCTCAAGACAAGCGGAAACGTCGCCCGCGTCACGCGCGACATCTTCCACGTAACCGGCGAAGGCGATCAGGTTGCAACGATCACCTGGACGGTCGAGCCCGGTGTGCACACGGCATAAGGCCGTCGCCCTGGCCGCCGCCGTCAGCATCCTAGCGTTTGGGCCAGCCATGGCCTTTGCCCAGCAAGAACAGGCGCAGGCCGCCACACAAGTGACGGTCGACCTCTCGGAGCTCGACCGCGGCGACCGCGAGGAACCATTGGCGCAGACAGGCGATGGACGATGGCTCTTGGCAGCAGGCGCCACAGCAGCAGGCGCGGGAACCGCCGGCCTCGGCCTGCACATCAAACGCAGCCAGAAACAAAACACGGACAGGCCGCACTAAATTAGCTAAGGAGACCCCATGGCATCGAAGAACCTTTTGCCCGTCGTCGCACTTTGCGGCGCGCTCGCAACCGGAACGCCTGTCGCCGCTTGGGCGACTCCCGTCATGGCAGACTCCTTACCAGCAGCCCTAAGTTCCGCCCCAAATCCGTCGAGTACCATTGCGTGCGAGCGTTTTTCGATCGCACAGGCCGCGGTCTCAACCTCGGGATGCCTTCGTCGTGATACGGACGGCTCGATAGTCGTGGATATCAAGCGTTCGAACAAGGCAAACGGCTCCCAGGCGGGGTGCACCGTCTGCACGTGGCGCTCGGTTGTGCTCGATGCGGATGGCGATCCATGCAATTTAGAGCTGCGCATCGACATCGCTTCGGTCGATGACTCGGCGAACGGAGCGAAGGTCGCCTTCGACGGTACGTTTTTTGAGAAAGGAGGCGGTATATGTCTGGGCTGCGCCGCCGCGAATGCAGATGATGCGCAGCCCACCCTCTCATTCACGGCATCGTTGCGGCTGACCAAAGCCGGTACCGATGCCATCGCGGCGGGAGAAGCGTCCCTGCTGTTCTACGCCGTCAGCACCAAAGACACAGACGCTCATTTCGAGAAGCCAGCCGGATCACTCAGCCTTACACGAGGGATAGAGGCAGGCCCTATTGAAATCGATGCCCACGCGCAAAGCAGGCAACGCATTCTTGCCGACCCGGCGCTTCTCGAAATGGAGTGGAACGGATCAGGAGCCATCGGAATTCTCCCCTCCGCGCTTGACGCCAAGACGCTCCCCTCAAACGACGAACCCATCAATGCAACCATACAAGAAGAGAGCGCGGACAAAGAAGCAGGTGCGGGCGACACGCCGTCGCCGACAAACAGCGTCCCAGCTTCTTTCGAAGCATCGAATGAGCCCGCTGCCGTTCCAAACGACCCCGAGCTCGCGGACAGCCTGGGGCTTGCTGATCCTCAAGAAATTGATGAGGGTAACTGCTGCGTGCTTGCCGCGCTCGACCACACAGAGGTCATCGACGCTGCGAACATCGAAGTTGCCGCCGCCAATCAGCCCGTCCGCAAGTCGGCCATCATCGCATTTCCCGAATCCATCGAAGTCGTCTTTTTGCCATCGGGCGAGGTCGTGGCCCCAACACTGCTCACCTTGTTGGGCGCCAAGAATACTCGAAACGAAATTAAAAAGGTCACGGTTGTCGACCCTGTAACCACCGCTAAACTGCGTCTATACGCCGTTGCCCCAGACGGAGGCAAGACCTTGGAATTCGATGGCGACACACTCCTAGCCTGGCGACGTCTGGACATTATGCAAGACGTCTCGTATCAGATCGAACTCGTAGGGTTTGATCGTGCCCGCGATGCCAATATCATCGCCGCGGCTATTGAATCCCCACAGCGGCTTATGACGTTGCGCTTTGACTACTATCCCTATGTCCCGACAACCACCTGAGGCTTAAATGCCGCGCATCATTCCTAATACCACTTATATAACGTATTAGATGAGTCGCGATGTGCCTCGCATTTCGTTCTGCTACGATTGCCACGTTGGCATCAATACAGGAGGGCTCATGCCGGGCTTGGGAACAATCATCAACGTTGTGCTTTTAGTTGCGGGCGGTCTTTTGGGATTAGCGGGCGGCCGCTTCATTACACCGCGCATTCAAGACACGCTCATGAAAGCATCGGGGCTGTGCGTCCTGTTTATCGGCCTTGGCGGCACCATGCAAAAGATGCTCCTTATCGATGGGAAGGCGCTAGCGACCACCGGCACCACCATGCTCATCGTCTCGTTCGCCCTCGGCTCGCTCATCGGCGAGGCCATCAACTTGGAGGCCGCCATTGAGAACCTTGGCGAATGGCTCAAGCGCAAAACCGGCAGCGAGGGCGATAACGAGTTCACCAACGCTTTTGTCTCGACTTCACTCACCGTGTGTATCGGCGCCATGGCCATTGTGGGATCGATCCAGGACGGCCTGCTCGGCGACTGGTCCACGCTTGCCCTCAAGGGCGCGCTGGACTGCATCATCGTCTGCACCATGACGGCGTCGCTTGGCCGCGGCTGCATTTTCTCCGCCCTGCCCGTCGCTGTGTTCCAGGGGACAATCACGCTGTTTGCCGGCGCACTCTCCCCCATCATGACTACGGCAGCCCTCGACAGCCTTTCGCTTGTGGGCTCCATGCTCATCTTCTGTGTTGGCGTTAACCTTATTCGACCTCAGACCTTCCGCACGGCCAACATGCTCCCCTCCGTCGTCGTGGCGGTCATCTACGCCCTCTTGTTCTAAATCTATCTACACAGCGGTATCTCGAACATCTGTTTGATGCTGTGCTATGATATGAGGTCACCGAAGCTGCGTTAGGAGAGGAGAAGCGGTGGCCGACCAGGACATCAAGATGCTCATCGAGCGCATTATGGCCGAGGCCCGGACCCATCAGTCCGCTCGCTTCTCACATGAGGTCTACGCAGACGAGCCGATTCTCAAGACCGGCCGACAGATGCAGAACTTCCTCCCCGACCAGTACCGCAAGATGCGTGAGATATCGCGTTGGCAAGAAGACCCCAAGGGCGGCGCGGGCCGTTGGCTTTCGGAAGCCGAGCTTTTCTACCGCCAAGGCCTGCTGATGGCCGACTTTGAGGACGACTGCCCCTACAACGGCACCTTTAAGTCGTACTTTCCCACCTACAACGCCATGAGCGACCGGCAGTTGCGCGGCTACTTTACCTGGCGTGCCCAAGTGCGCCGCGGAACCGTCGAGGAAACGTCTACGTCCTTCGCCTTTCTGTATCTCTATGAGCTGATTTGCGGCATTGGCGTAGATGACCCGCTCGATGGTTTTAACAAGATCAAGGCCTTTTGGGATGCCTACCGCGCCTTCGAGCCCGACATCGACCGGTTTGCACGCGTGTGGTTGCAGGACTACGCCGTGTTCCACGGGCTTGACCCCAAGCTGCTTCGTGATTCTAAAACCGTCATGTTCGATAACGCCCTTATCGAGCTGCGACGCGCGGCACGAGACCTTGCACCAGCACCGGCACCGTCCGGCCAGACCCC
>CABUWD010000011.1 GCA_902495155.1 uncultured Collinsella sp. | reverse complement strand
GGGGCCGCGCCAAGGACGCGCCGGAGCTCATCAAGGGCGCGTGCGGCATGGCGTTCGATGCCCGCTACTACTGCAGCTACCTGCAGGACAAGTTCACCACGCTGTACGAGCTGTAAGGATTGACCAGCACGCCATCGCCATCGCCAACCATGTTGACGCCGATGTCTTGGCAACGTCAGCGAAAACGGCCCCAAGCGAGCAAGGTGACGTGAAATGAAAGGGCGCTGACCTTCTGGTCGCGTCCTTGAAATTGAGCGTCAGATTGCCGCTTGGGGCCGTTTGCAGCGTCGAGCAGCTACGCGGTTTGGTAAAACCGCGTAGCTATAAAGCCTCGAGCGCGTTGGCGATGCGCTTCATGGCGGCATCGGCGGATGCTTGGTCGGGCGCCTCGGCCAGCACGCGGATAACCGACTCGGTTCCGCTCTTGCGCACGAGCACGCGGCCCTCGCCTGCCAGCGCAGCCTCGGCCTCGGCGATGGCGTTCTGCACGCCCATGTTCTCGAGCGCGGCGTCCTTGTCCGCCACGTGCACGGCCACCTGCGCCTGCGGCAGCAGCTTGCACGGAGCCGTGAGCTGCGAGAGCGTCTCGCGCTCGGCACGAATCACTTCCATCACACGCAGCGAGGTCATAATGCCGTCGCCCGTGCGCTCGATATCGCCAAAGATCGTATGGCCCGTCTGCTCGCCGCCCAGGCTGTAGCCGCCCTCGCGCATCTTGGCATACACGTGACGGTCGCCCACGCCACTGGCCACGGCGCTCAGACCGGCAAGCTCCAGCGACTTGACCAGGCCAAAGTTGCTGGCAATCGTCGGCACCACGGTACCGCCCGAAAGGCGACCGTGCTTGTTCAGATACACGCCGCACACGTACAGGATCTGGTCGCCGTCGACCACGCGCCCGCGCTCGTCCACGGCCAGGCAGCGGTCGGCATCGCCGTCGTAGGCAAAGCCCACGTCCAGGCCCTGCTCCACCACATGGCGCTGCAGACGCTCCATATGCGTGGAGCCGCAGTCGACGTTGATGTTAAAGCCATCGGGCGCGGCATTGATCACGCGCACGTCGGCGCCCAGCGCGTCGAACACCGGCTTGGCCACCGAGGAAGCCGAGCCGTTGGCGCAGTCGATACCGATCTTGACGCCCTGCAGCGAAAAGTTCGCACTTGCAATGAGCGAAGCAATGTAGCGGTTGCGGCCCTGCATGTAGTCCACCGTGGCACCGATGTGGTTGCCCGTGGCCAACGGAACTTCGCTCTTGCCATCGATGTAGTCCTCGATGAGCTCCAGTACGTCCTCGTCCATCTTAAAACCGTCGCTATTGACGAGCTTAATGCCGTTATCGCAAAACGGGTTGTGGCTCGCGCTGATCATGATGCCGCAATCGAAGCAGCCCTCCACGGTCTGATGTGCCACGCCCGGCGTCGGGATCACGTGCAGCATATAGGCGTCCGCACCGCTCGCGACCAGACCGCTCACCAGCGCCGCCTCGAACATATAACTCGAGCGACGCGTGTCCTTGCCCACGATCACGCGTGCCTTGCGCTCGCGGTTGGCGCCGTAATACCAGCCCACAAAACGGCCAATCTTATAAGCGTGCTCTACCGTCAGCCCAACGTTGGCCTCACCGCGAAAGCCGTCGGTGCCAAAGTACTTCATGCGCTCTCCTTACAAAATAGGGGCGGACAGATTGCCTGTCCGCCCCAAAATGGTACTCGATTATCTGCACTACCAGAAAAACCCTACGCCGACGCGCTGTCGCGAGCCGCCTGGCATGTAGGAGTCTGACGCAGCGTAAGCGGCTTGTCCCCCGCCTCGGCCGACGTGGTCAGCGTATACGTGATCGTCGTCGTCTCGCCAGCATGCAGGTCAACGGTTCCTGAATAGCAGGGAACTCCGTGCCAAGTGGCAGCGAACAGTCCAAACTGAGTCCCCTCGACGGTTAGATCGGTAATGCTGCCGCCTGTCGGCGCAAACAGTGATACATACAAGCGCTCATCGTCACGCGAGGTCCCAGGCGCACTGGCCGCTACGTAGTCGGGCAGCTTACCTGCCTCCTCCTGCGTCATGATGTTCGTCAGGGTAACGGTGATGCGATACGAGCAAGCGCCGTCGCCGTTCTTCACGCCCTGACCAATCTGCGTATCGGCGTTCAGATACCAGTCGAGCTTGGAGAAGCTCAGGTTGTTAAAGTAGACACCAGCAACGGGATCTTCACTCGGGTCATCCGGATCGGGCAGTGAGGCGTCGATGTTCATCTCCTTGATAGCGTTCTGCTCGTCATCGTTTTTCATCCACGCGATCAGGCGGCCCTCTTCGGCACCGCGCTCAACGGCGCTGACAAGGTTCGCAACATCGACGTCGCCGATACCGCCAAGGATCTTGTCAAAGGCAGCGCTGGCGACGGATGCAAAGATGCCGTCCGACTCCTCGACCGGATAGTTCCAGTACACATCATGCATAAGCACCTTCGCCGCGTTAGTACCGTCAACGACTGTACCGTCGGGCAGTGAAACATTACCCACGAGGCCCAACAGATACTGCAGGAATACCGGATCGATACCAATGACGCCATCGACGTCCTGACCATATTCAGACTTCCACAGCGCGGCGACACGCTGCGAATTTCGGGGCCAGTCGGGCGAATAGGTGTTGCCCGAGATGTATAGGTTGCTGTGGTCACCAAACAGCGCCTCATCTTCTTCGTCGACGCTCTCAACCGCCTCGTCTTTGCTGCGCGCAATGCAGGGAACAAACTCGCCAATCGACATCTGGCCGTCGGTGACCGAAATCAGACCCTGCGAACCGCCAAAGCCGCCGCAGGCACGAATCTCGACGTTGTTCATGGCGTACATAAGGTAGTTGCGCGTCTGGCCGTTGGCGCCGAGCATCTGGGGAAGGACGGGGGCGACCTTTTCCGCCGCGTCAACCGCACCGTTGAGGGTGGCAAAGCCGTCCTTGGCCTTATCGACCAGCTCGGTCACCTGGGAAATATGAGTATCGCCAATGCCCTGGACCTTCTCGTTGGCGCTCTTGAACACCTTCGAGCTGCTGGAAAGCGAATCGGCGACCGCCTGCAGCGCGGACACGTTAATCATGCCGTCCTGGAACAGCTTGCCGGGCGTGGCCTGCGAAAGGTTGTCGGCCATGGGAACCAGCGCGTTGCTCGAGACATCGGACAGGGCATCAATCATGGTGCGGGCTGCGTTGATGTCACTGCCATACACCGGGATAAACGAAGCCGCCGTCCACAGCGGGCTCGAAGTCTCCGCCTTCATGCTGTCGCAGAGTTCATCGATCTTCTTCGCGTCGTCAGGCAGCGTCGAAAAATCGCCCGACGTGACCTTGTCCTTAAGGCCACCGACGATCTCGACAGCCTCCTTCGCTTCGCTCTTTACGGTCTTTGCCGAGTTAAGCAGCATAAAGCCGCTTGCGTCAAGCGCAACGAGAAGCACCGCGACCACAGCGGCAATAATGGCGCCGGTGTGACGCTTTTTGCGCTCGCCCTTGCGATGGCGATGACGGACCAGACCGTCAGAGGTCGAACTCGACGAAGCGTCGCTACCGTAGTTCAAGCCAAAATCGTAATAATCTTCCTTGGAACCCGAGCCCGCAAACTCGGCACCGCTATCATCCAGGCGGGCGAACGTGCCAGTCTCGGAAGCGCCGGTGTAAATCGTGCCAAGGTTACCCGTAAGCCCCGCGCCACCGGCAGAGGGGGTATTGTTGGCGGCCTTGCCGGCATTAACGTTGCCGGCGGCATTCGCGGTGTTGGCAGCACCTGCGTTGTTCGCAGGCACCGAAGGAGCCCCGCTCGGCTGCGACGTGGAGGTTGCACCGCCCGCAAAGACATTCCCTCTTGCACGGCCGGTCTTTTTTGCCTTTTGAGACTGCTCGTACAGAGCGGTAAACATCGCCGTCTCGCCCGGGGACACGCGTTTACCGGAACCGCCCTGCCCAGCGCCGCCCGGCGTGCCGGCCTTACCAGCCCCGTTCGGACGCGGCGGAACTGCAGGACGGCCGCTATCGCTGCCCTTAAAGTGATTACCAGCCATAAAGAAATCCTCGCAATTGAGTCGCAATGAAAAAGTCCATAACGTTACTAGTTTATGGCATTTTGAGCATCGACAGCTAAACTCCAGACACGGACATCAATTGGCGAAAATGCGGCACAACACCTTTTCTGTCTTGGCGGCGGCGCTAGCTACACCGTGAGGAACATCATCACGATGATCATAACAAAGCCGATAAGGTCGGTCGGCAAAAACACCGTCCCCAGCATAACGGCGCTGGTGATGGTCGCCGAAACCGGCTCCACAGTTCCGATGAGGCTCGCGCGCACCGAGCCGATGTCCTTAACGCCCTGCATATAAAGCATGTAAGCAAAAAACGAGCCGATAACCACGAACACCGCGAGCGCCTCGATGCCGGCAGCGTCGAGCGCCGGCATATGCGCCCAAGGCTGCACGAAGACGCACGAGACCACGCCCGCCGTGAGCATTGCCGAGCCCGTGACGATGGGGCTGCCGTATTCGGGCAGGATCTTGGCGGGAATCACCGCCATACACGCGGCGCTGACCGCACACATAAGACCTGCTGCCAGGCCAAGCGGCGAGATATTCAGGCTGGTGGGGTCGCCGCCGGTGGCGATTAAAAAGGTTCCACCCAGAGCCAGGCCAATGCCGATGACTTCGCGAGTACGCGGCATGCGGCGATCGGTCACGCAGGCGTAGCCCATGATGATAACGAGCTGCAGGCACTGGAGCACCGTCGCGGTTCCGGCGTTCGTCAGGCGCACGGCCGAAAGATAGCAAAACTGGTTGAACAGCAGGCCAAAAGCGGTAAAGAGCAGCAGCTGCTTGCGATCAGCGGGCGTCGTCCAAAGCTTGACCAGGCGTGCGCGGTCGCGCGTGACAACCACAGCCATAAAGAGCAGGCCGGCGAGAATCTGACGCACGCTCATAAGCCACAGCGTATCGACATGGTAGGTATCGAACAAAAAACTCGCACTGGTGCCCGAGAAGCCCCAAAACGAACCGCCCACCAGCGTAGCCAAGACGCCCGTAATCATCTTGCGCGTCTGGGCATCGTTGAGGCGGTCGCGCCATGCACGGCGGGTGCTGCGGCTGAGCTCGTCGGTGCCCTCGGGCACATCAATGTTCGATATATCGGTCATCGGCACCGAAGCCCCCGCGCCTTCGACCTGCTCGACACACTCTTTGCTCATTCCACTCCCCCGAAACAGCCTGGAAACAATTCGGCTTACCTTACCACGGCGAAGGCACCAGCTGGAGGCTTGTCCGCTTATCGGTAGGACAATTCCGCAGGCGTCTTTCCGTAGCTCGATACCGCAATGGCCTTGCATTATGCGACAGCCAAATCGCGGCAGCAGGCTCTTTTGAAATGGATATGACAAAGCCCCCGAATTCCACAATGTAAGCGATTTTTAAAAATGTTCTTGCCACCGAGTTCAGGCTCCGTTATATTATCCCTTGCGCGCTTGCGCACCCTTGATCGGGCGTTTAGCTCAGGGGGAGAGCGCTTCCCTGACACGGAAGAGGTCAGAAGTTCAAATCTTCTAACGCCCACCAAATGTTCGCAGCTCAGAGGCTATGTCCTCTGGGCTGTTTTGTTTTATGCCGCCAAATCCGCTGGCAGTTCCAACCGCCCAACTGGCCAAATGCCGACTATCTACTTGCCGATCTATCCATCGGCATAACCAATCAGTCCGCACCGCAACTTCTCAGCAAAACGCCACAGCGTCCACACCCTGCGGTATCCTTGAGCCACTTGCACCTGCAGCACCAAGGAGCCGCCATGCGCACCGAGCTCGATGTCCCCTTTTCGCACAAAGAAGAAGCCAAGGCGCTGGGCGCCAAATGGGACCGGACCAAGAAGATCTGGTATGTACCCAGCGGCGTCAACCCCGAGCCCTTTGCCGAGTGGCTGCCCGGCGTAGACCGATCCGACCCTTCCGCACCGTATATATATCTGGTGCTGGGCAAGCGCGAGTGCTGGAAGTGTCACAAAGAGACCTCGGTCGCGGCCTTCGGCATCCCCTATCGAACCGATAACGACGAGAGCATCGCCATCGCGCACGCGCCCAACGAAGCCGGGCACATTGCCATCGACACGGCCAACGCCAACGCACTCGCCATCGTGCCCGCTCTTGGCTGCGTGCCGGGCGAGATCCGCGACTACCTTCATAAGCGCTGCGGCTACAAGCCCGTAGGCGCGCGAGCCTCCAAAGCCCCGTCGCTCGGCAACACGTGCACCAGTTGCGACGCGCTGCAAGGCAGCCGCTATCTGTTCGAGGAGCCCTCGTCCCCGTTTGCCCTCACCGCCATCAACAAGCTGCCGGCACTGGAGTTTGTGCGCGTCGAAGTTGCCGGCGTCTTTGGCGTCCCGGCCACGCGCACCAACTTTGACCAGGCGCTCTTTACTTGGGCACGCGACCATCACGCCGAGTTCCACAGGCAACTCGGTGAGGGGGTTTATTTGTAGGGACGACGCCAAGGCATTGATAATCAGGGGTTCGATCGTTAAACAATCCCGAAACGCTACAGTCCCAGAATGTGCTCCAGGTAGCCCTTGTTGAACCAGAACGATTGCTTCGTCATCCAGCGCCCGTCGGGCAGTTCGCAAGCATTCCTTGCGATGTCACCAATCTCTGTTCCATCGGCAAACTTGTAAGCCGCTTTTGACGTATGCGGACGAACGTGAACAATTGGGTTGTCCGCCATACCGGGCAGATTGTTAGTCACTTTGAGCTTTCCGCTCGCATCCCGATACGGATTGAGTTCAACGCCCTCACGTATTACCTTTCGCGTCTCATCCCAACAAGCTTTCGCAGGGCCTTCGATTTCGTTTTCTCCCATCGCCCAGAACAAACAACGGTCGAGACGCAGCACGCCATCATGGTCCTCACGGAACACAACGAAGAAGAAGCGATTGGTCTCAAGGCACGCATGAAAAGGCGACGTCTCCCAGTCTTCTTCAATCAAACGCTTGAACTCAAATGGCGGGAACGACATAGCCTGCTCGATGCGCCCCCTGTTGTTAACTCGAACAGTTCGAACGGAAATGCCTGCCTTGACGAATTCCTCGGCAGCATTGTTTTTGATTCCGAGCATGCGATAGACGAGTGTTGTCCACTGCGCCTTATTGCCCGTGTACTCTAGCCCATACTGTTCGGCAATTTGGCGATCGGTCTCACCGTAATGGCGCTCGATAAGTCCAGTTACGAAACTTTCGAAATCGATATACTTGCCATCGTCCCGAACAATGCTCTCCCCGACTCGCGGAGCACCGAGGACATAAGTATGGAGCACATAATCCATATACGAGCGCTTGAGGGAAAAGGCGCGGCGCTTTGCGCGATGACGCTCAATCTCACCCGTATCGGTATTGAAGTATTCATAATACTGGTCCGCCCACATCGTGGCCTCAGTTGCGCCCTTCGTGCAAGCACCCAGATAAGTCGTCATGCCTTCTGAAAGCTCGTCTGCACGGCCATCCTGAATATAGGAAATGATCTTCTCGTAATCGGCACGAATGATCTTCATGTCTTCTTCGGGAAGACGCACCATGACAGCACGCTCGATACGCTGGTCGTACTTGTCGATAGAACGATCTCGGCCGTAATAAATCAGCAGGATATTGCTGAGCTTGGTCTTGAGGTGCGAACTGTCGTAGTCGAGCGAAACAGGTCGGTCATAAGGAATCATGGTCAGGACAAGGCGCTCGCCAGCAGACTTCCGGCCGTTCTTGAGCACATCAAAACACGTTGCCTTGAGCTCAACGCCCGCCTCGGGAAAGTCGGGGCGATCGTCACTATTGGCCTTGTAGCCAAAGTAACGTTCTTCGATAAGAGTGCCCATACCGCCTTTGTACTTCTTGGAGCCAAAGTCCTTGGGCGCACTCTCCCCCTCCGGAGCAATACCGAGCTCGAGAATATCGCGGAACGTCATGCCATCGAGATTGGCAGCATAGCGCTCAATACTTGAGGGGTCAGAAAAATCAGTATCGTCAAGCATGCGCTTGAAATCGAGGCGCTTCTTAGACACGGGATACCTCCGAAACTCGCAACTAACCTCATGGTAGTTCAGAGCAACTGCTAACGCCCAGAAAATTGAGGTCTTGATTGTCCCCTCGATCGGTTATTGTTGTGACCACCATAACCGGACACAGCAGCGATTGGAGAAACGTGTCTGAGATTAATATTGCCGAGCTTTTTGCGGGCGTCGGTGGATTTCGTTTGGGTCTCGAAGGCTATGCCGACCCTCGCCATCCCGAGTTTTATATGAAGCCCGCCGGCCCCTTCCGCACCATTTGGGCCAATCAGTGGGAGCCGCCCGGAACCAAGGCGCGTCAGTTCGCGGCCCGTTGCTACATGGATCGCTTCGGCAATGATTCCGTCGTCAACGAAGACATCAATAAGGTCCTGGAGCAGGCCGAGGCAAAAGAAATCGAAATCCCCGATGTCCAAATGGTTGTTGGCGGTTTCCCCTGCCAAGACTACTCTGTCGCGCGTCCGCTCAATCAGGCACATGGCATCGAGGGCAAGAAGGGCGTCCTTTGGTGGGACATCTATCACTTCCTCGAAATGAAGAAGCCCGAGTTCGGTCTCTTTGAGAACGTCGACCGCCTGCTCAAGTCGCCCGCGTCTCAACGCGGTCGCGACTTCGCCATCATCCTAAGCTGTCTTGCCGACCTCGACTACACGGTCGAATGGCGCGTGGTCAACTCTGCCGAATACGGTTTCCCCCAGCGTCGCAAGCGTGTTTATATCTTCTGCGAAAAGGACGCTGGCAAGGTTGATCTCGTTGATCGCATGCACAACGGCGTCATGGCTAAAGCCTTCCCCGCCATCTATCCCGACGAGATGTCCGAGCTCGACGTTTTACCCGACCCCTACGAGAACTCAACTCGTTTTGGCGTCGGCCAAAAGACCTCTCAATTCAAGAATGCCGGCGTCATGCAGGGCTGTCATGTTCTGACCTGCGACTTTGCCGAAGACTATCACGGTGAGCGCCACGTGCTTGGCGACGTGCTTGTCGACGAGGCTGATGTCCCGGAGCAGTTCTACATCTCCGACGAAAAGCTTCCCGACTGGCGCTACCTTAAGGGCAGCAAGCGCGAAGAGCGCACTAACAAAAAGACAGGCTTTACGTACACGTATTCCGAGGGAGCCATGAGCTTCCCGGATGCCACCGACAAGCCGAGCCGCACCATCCTCACAGGAGAAGGCGGCACAGGAGCGAGCCGCTTCAAGCACGTCATCGAATGTCCCGATGGCCGTTTCCGCCGTCTTGTTCCCGATGAACTCGATCAGCTTCAGGGGTTCCCGAAAGGCTGGACCGATACGGGCATGACCGACGGTCATCGAGCCTTCTGCATGGGCAACGCACTCGTCACCGGCGTGCCCCATCGCATTGGCGAAGCCATGGTCGAAGTGTACGGCCTCTAAGGCAAGCAATCCGGAGCCGGCAGCTCACGCTGTCGGCTCCGTTTTTCCACCCCACTTCCCCGTATACTGATGTAACACGTGTTTCATCCGGGCTTGTTGGGCCGGATTGTTCATGGGAGGGTCTTATGGCTGCTTCGAATCCACCTAAGGGGAGCGTTTCTTCTTCGTCCATCAAGCCGGTGACGCGCAAGGCCGTGCGCTGCCAGCGCGAGGTCGCCTGGCTTGTCACGCAGGCAGCGGGCAGGCTTGTGGCGACCACTCAGGACGTCAATGCGCCTACGCCGAGCTTTGTGTTAGCGGCGGCGCTGGATTTTGTGCGCCAATTGGAGCTTGCCGCGCAGGATGCCAACGGCCACCTCGACTACCAGAACGTTATGGCGCCCGACCTGCAAACGTTCTGTCACATGGCCAAGTTGCCTGCCGCGCCCAATGCGCTTTCGGACGCAGGCTACATGTTTACGCTCTCGGGCGCGGACCTTATCCGCGACATCTATGCATACTGTAGCGAGCTCGCCGAGCGCCACGTCTTTGACGCGGCAGAAGTCAAACCGGGAAATGTCATCAAGCTGGTTCTTAGGCTGTTCTTGATGGACGGGTTTGGGGCCATGCCGGCGTAAGCCGAGTCTTTAGCATCACCGTCGACTGGGCAACAACCGCTTTACCTTAATGGACGCCAATCGAGGGTCGATTATTGGGTCGCCTCGTCCACTAACGCATCTATCCCACGCGCTCCGACAGTCGATACTTGCGGTTGCGGCTCGTCGTCGGCGCCGTGGGCTCAAGCTCGCCTTGAGCAATGAGCGCGTTGACGCGCGACCTAACCTGGGAAATTGTGAGCCCTGTGCGCTCTGCCAACTCGCGCGTCCCCAGCTCGCCGTAGTGTTTGAGTGCCGTCACAATTAAGCCCCCGCCATGATCGACCGGCTCGATCTTTGAACGGTAAAGTACGACCTTGAACCGATCGAATCCGGGGCAGAACAGGGGCTCGGCCAGACCATGCGCGCGCATAGCATCGATCATCATCGGGATGCCCGAGCCATTGCCCTCAGCCGGCGAACCTGCGCCATCCGGCAGCGGGACAATCGACATGAGCTTCACAAGCGTCGCGTTACGGCATCGGGAGCTGCCGTCAAACAAGTTCTCGCGAGTCTTTCCCCCGTAAAGGCCGCCAGGATTCGTCACCTCGACACGATCGTCAAAGACGTCGACGGCAATCGATTGTCCACAGAACCGATCCCCGTATTCTCGATGGATTACGGCGTTGGCGATTGCCTCG
This sequence comes from uncultured Collinsella sp., assembly GCA_902495155.1. GTDB lineage: Bacteria > Actinomycetota > Coriobacteriia > Coriobacteriales > Coriobacteriaceae > Collinsella. The sequence goes on along the minus strand of CABUWD010000011.1, from coordinate 14,976 downwards.
CGCAGAACCTCCTCGGGAATCTCCAGCGAGTCGACACGCGAGACGCCTTGGACGGTCGAGGTTCGCCGCAAATTCTTGGCGACGGCCGCGACAGCATCCGAAATCATCTCGCCCAACGTTCCCTCACAGATTGTGCGGTCCATGAACCTCAGCGACCCCGCCATGCCCTTCTGAGTTCCCGCATGGACAGCCACGTCAATGAAGAGCTTGGGATAGAACTGCTGAGGGTAGGTGCCCACAACTAGGAGTCCAGCCTTGGTGACATTGCCCTGGGAATCAAGGATATTTAGGCGCTCCAGCTTCGTTTGTTTGTCCGGCGCACCGCGCATTGCCCGGGGCGTCAACGAGAAAGCCCGATCTATCGTACGGTCGACCAGCGTCTCGTCGAGATCGTCCGCGCCCGCACCCGCCACCGCGTCGCGATCGCTCGGAGTCGCTCGACCGTATGACCCCAATGCGAGCACCTCGGTCGATGAAAGCGGCACATCTTTGTCATCGATGCGCTTGTAGCTGCCGCCCTGGGCGCCTCGCTCTATGACATAGCAGGGCTTGCTCGACGGATCGAGCTCCTCAATCGTAATGACGAGAACGATGACGCCCTGAAGCTCCACTCGCTCGATCGTGTATTTAGGCGGATTGGCCAGCTTTCCTCGACCGCCCGCATCACCCATGCCTGACACAAATTGGTTGAGCACTTTCTCGGTCTCGAAGTTCTCAACCGGGACAAAACCTGCGCGCTCACTCACTCCGAGCACGATGATTCCGCCGGCAGTGTTCGCGAATGCGCTCACCGTTTCCCACACGTCGCGGGAAAGCGTCGTGGCGCTCTCCTTCACTTCGACGTTAAGATCATCCGAGCCCATACGCCTTAAAGACTCAAGCAGACCGGTCAGCTCGTTTTCGTTCATCTGCACGTCCTTTCGCTCGGTCCTGCGGAGAATGCCGCGGATAGATTTCCCTCGTCTCTCAGTTATCTCTCGTAATTATCTCTCATTTATCTCTCTATCTCTCGGCTTAGAGATAAGAGATAGATAGAGATGGAATGTCTACCATTTGCTTCATTTATACATATTTTTGCTGGTAGAACAATCGGTATTGAGACAATACCATGATTGCCTGTCTCTTTGCTGCTCAGTTATCTCTCATATTTTTCTCTCATCTTCCTGTCATCTCTCATATTAGAGACGAATGAGAGACGAGAGATACGCGAGTGATGGACGAGCGAGGATTTTCGGACGGTCGGATATCGAGAGTGTCCAATTTTCCACGCTCGTGCGGCGAGCACGCGGGACCTATGCCCAATCCGGCTGCATCGTCGTCAGTTCGCCGCAGAGCCGCGGCCCCATATGGGTATACTCTCGAGGATTCAACTCGATTCGCCCCCGCTGGGGCGTCAAAGGAGACTGCATATGCCTACCACCTCAACCGACCCGCGCGCCGCTGCCGCCGCGCTGCTGGTGCCCGGCACCACCTGCCACGGCTTTACCGTCGAGCGCTGCGAGACCGTGCCCGAGCTCGACTCTGACGCTTACGTGCTGCGCCACACTGCCTCGGGTGCTCGCCTGCTGTACCTGGCGTGCGACGACGAAAACAAGGCCTTTGCCATTGGCTTTAAGACGCCGCCGGCCGATTCCACCGGCGTGTTCCATATTCTTGAGCACTCGGTGCTGTGCGGATCGGCTAAGTTCCCCGTCAAGGAGCCGTTTGTCGACCTGATCAAGAGCTCCATGCAGACGTTTCTCAACGCCATGACCTACCCAGACAAGACCATCTACCCCGTTGCCACCACCAACGAGCAGGATCTGTACAACCTGATGGACGTGTACCTGGACGCGGTGTTCAACCCGGCCATCTATACCAAGCCGACCATTTTTGAGCAGGAGGGCTGGCACTACGAGCTGGACCTGCCGCAGGGCGCCGAAGGCGAGGGCGACGGCAGCGCCGCCAGACTGCGCGAGGGCACGCTGCGCTATAACGGCGTGGTGTTCAACGAGATGAAGGGTGCGCTGTCCGACCCCATGAGTGTGCTGGACGACGCCGTCAACGCCGCACTCTATCCCGGCACCGCCTATGCGCACGAGAGCGGCGGCGACCCGCGCGCAATTCCCGCGCTCACCTACGAGCAGTTCCTGGACACGCACGCGCGCCACTACAATCCTTCCAACTCCTACATCACGCTCTACGGCGACCTGGACGTGGACCGCGCGCTGGCCTTTTTGGACGGGCGCTATCTGTCGCAGCCGAGTGCCGCAAGCCGGCACATGGACGCAGCCGTCGCCGCCGGCGAGGACCCGTCCACGCTGGCGCCCAATCCGCTGGGCGTGCAGGAGCCTGTGACCTGCGAGTATAAGCGCGTTGAGATGGCAACCACGCCCGAGAACGCCCTGGTGGGCCTGGGCCTGGTGCTGGGCAGCGCACTCGACCGTAAGCGCACGATCGCGGCGGACATCCTGTTCGAGGCACTGTTGGGTTCCAACGAGGCGCCGGTTAAGAAGGCCATTCTGGCCGCCGGCCTGGGCGGCAACGTGGTGAGCTACACCGCGGCCGAAAGCCTGCAGCCCTACGAGCTCATCATGCTGCAAAACGCGCAGCCCGGCGTGGCGCGCGAGCTGCGCCGCGTGTTCCAGGATGCCTGCCGCGACCTGTGCGAGCACGGCGTTCCGCGCGAGCGCCTGGAAGCCATCATCAGCAGCAACGATTACGACCTGCGCCAGCGCGACTACGGTATCGCCGACGGCGTGGCCATTGCGTGCGACGCGCTGAGCACCTGGCTCTACGATGACGACGCCGCGACGCTGGCACTCAAGTACGGCCCGGTGTACGAGGAGCTGCGTGGCGAGCTGGATGGCAACTACTTTGAGGACCTGCTGCGCGAGCTGGTGCTGGATAACGACCATATGGCACTGGTCGAACTGGTGCCGGTGGATGCCGCCGAGGGTTCGGAGGGTGCCGAAGCCGCCGAGCTGGCAGCCAAGCGCGACGCCATGACCGATGCCGAGCTGGCCGATGTGGTCGAGCGCACGGCCGCGCTGCGTGCCGCGCAGGAGGCCGAGGACACACCCGAGGCCAAGGCCACGCTGCCGCGCCTGCGCGTGTCCGACATTGGCGAGGCGCGCCCCGAGCCGCCACTCGTTGTGGACACGACCGTGCCCATCCCCTGCCTGCGCCACGGTATCCCCACCAACCGTCTGGCCTACGCCATGCAGTATTTCGACCTGAGCTGCGTCGCGTTTGAGGACCTGCCCTATGTGACGCTACTCTGCCGCCTGCTCAAACAGCTGCCCACGAGCGAGCACTCGGCCGAGGAGCTCGACAACTTACTCGCCGGCAAGCTGGGCTTTTTGAGCTTTACGACCGAGGTCATGACCCAACCCGACGTGGACGGCGTGCACCCCTACCTGCTGGTGAGCGCCGGCGCCCTGTCCGAGAAGATCGACGCGCTGGCGAGTCTGCCGCGCGAGGTATGGTCGAGCACGCTTTTGGCAGACGCCGACGCCGACCGCGTGCGCGACGTGCTCACGCAGATTCGCATTGGGCTTGAGCAGGGCTTTATCAACAACGGCCACTCGGCGGCGCTCGGTCGCGCGATGAGCTACAGCTCGCCTTCGGCCGTGGTGCGCGAGCAGCTCTCGGGCGTAGACTTCTACCTGTTCCTGCGCGATTTGCTCGACCACTTTGACGAGCGCCTGGACGGCCTGCGTGCCAAGCTTGCCGAGCTGGCAGGCCGCATCTTTGTGGCCGACGGCTGCCTGGCGAGCTTTACCGGCAGCGATGAGGACTTTAACGCGTACTGGGCCGCCGCGGGCGACTTGGGGCTGGGTGCGGGCGATGGTGCCGATACCGGCCGCGACGCTCTCGTGGTGCCGACGCCGCGCGACCGCCACGAGGCTTTCGTCATCCCCAGCGATATCTGCTTTGCGGCAAGCGCGTGCGACCCGCGTCGCCTGGGCATCGATGTGACGGGCGCCTGGGCCGTGGCTGCCAACGCGCTCTCCTACGATTACCTGTGGAACGAGATTCGCGTGAAGGGCGGTGCGTACGGCTGCGGATTCCGCGCAGCCGGCGAGCGCCAGACGGCGTTCTACACCTACCGCGACCCGGCGATCGATCCTTCGATTGAGCGCGTGAAGCGCGCGGGTGCATGGCTTGGCAGCTTTGAGCCCGACGAGGCCGCCTTTGAAGGCTTTATCGTGAGCTGCGTGAGCGGCATGGACGCGCCGGTGAAGCCGTATGCGCTCACCAAGCGCCGCAACACGACCTACCTGGCCGGGCTCGATTCGCATGCGCGCGAGGAGCGTCGCGCCCAGATGCTCGCCGCCACGCCCGGTGAGCTGCGCTCGCTCGGCGCCGACGTGACGCGCATCGCAGCCGAGTCGCCCACCTGCGTCTTTGGCGGCCGAGACGTCATCGCCAAGAGCAACGCCGGCTTTAACGTAGTCGACCTGCTGGGCTAACGCACAAAGGTAGATTTTTGGAACATGCCCGGAAATCTACCTTTTTCTGCGGCTTGGGCGAGGCGGCGCAGCCCACCGCGGCGGTTTGTCTCGATCCGTAACATCTAGACGGCAATATCGGCTCCAGATGTTACAGATCGAGACGTTCCCGAACGGCACCAGCTCTTTGTCTCAATCTGTAACATCTAAGTCCAATTTTGCCGAGTTACTGTTACAGATCGAGACAAACCGCCGCAGACACCCATCACAACACAGACCACCACGAAGGTGCATGTATCCCCTTCGTGGTTGTTTTGCTGTTTGCCCAGATAAAACCTGCCAAAATAAACCTGTCCCTGTTTGGCAGGTTTGCTAGAGGAGGTTGGGATGGACAAGGCTAAATTGCGACGGGCGGTGATTGCCCGACGTGACGCTCTTGATTTGGATGTGCAGGCGGCGAAGTCTGCTGATATCTGTGCGCGGCTGGTTGAGCTGCTGGGCCGCTTGGATGCCGCGGCGCCGCGCACCGTTGCCGTCTATGCCGCGATGGGTTCCGAGGCAGACCCTGCCGCGTTTGCCGCTGCGGCCGCCGTGCGCGGCTGGCGCGTAGCCTATCCGTGCATGCTCTCGGCAATTGATGCCGCAGCTTATGGCCAGCGCATGTGCATGCGGGCAGTTGCCGCCGACGATGCGTCCGCGGCTCCGTTTATCGCCCACCCCACGCGGGCCTTCGCGGCCACGGACATCGACAGCGACCGCTTCCCCATCGTGTCTGCCGAGGCTCTCGACATGATTGTTGTGCCGCTCGTGGCCTTCGACCGCACCGGCGCACGCCTGGGCTACGGCGGCGGCTGCTATGACCGCTACCTGCCCATGCTCTCGCCCGCATGTCAAATCATCGGCATCGCCTTTGACGAGCAGCACGTCGACCACATCCCCATCGATGCCCACGACCTGCCGCTACCCCGCATCATCAGCGCCTAACGGCTGGTGCACTTCCCGACGGCCTAATGCTCCTCGCCGGCGCGGGCCAGGTCGTAGGGCGTGGTCTGGTAGACGTAGTAGTTGAGCCAGTTGGTGTAGAACAGCTGAGCCTGGCTGCGCCAGACGTTGCGCGGCTCGGCGATGGGGTCGTCGTTCGGGAAGTAATGCGCCGGCACCTGAGGGTTGAGCCCGCGCTTCACGTCGCGCTCGTACTCCAGGCGCAGTGTGTCGGTATCGTACTCGGGGTGGCCAAATACAAAGAAGCGACGGCTGTCGGTCGACTTGACGATGTACAGGCCCACCTCGTCGGACACGGCCACGACCTCAAGCTGCGGCTCGGCCTCCACGTCCTCGCGGCGCACATCGGTGTTGCGCGAATGCACGGCATAGAAACGGTCGTCAAAGCCACGGACCAGCGGGCTTTGCGGCTTCACCAGATAATGCTCGAACACGCCGCTCGCCTTGGCCGGCAGGTCGTACTTCTGGATACCGTAATGATGGTACAGGCCGGCCTGCGCGCCCCAGCAAATGTGCAGCGTAGAGTGTACGTGCGTGGTGGACCAATCCATGATCTGGCAGAGCTCGGGCCAGTAGTCGACCTCCTCGAACGGCATCTGCTCCACCGGCGCGCCCGTGATGATCAAGCCGTCGTAGTGGATGTCGCGGATGTCGTCGAACGTGCGGTAGAACGTCTCCAAGTGGCCGGCGCTCACGTGCGTGGCCTCGTGCGTCTTGGTGCGCAGCAGGTCAACCTCCACCTGCAGCGGCGTGTTGGAGAGCTTGCGCATGATCTGCGTCTCGGTGGCGATCTTGGTGGGCATGAGGTTGAGGATGAGCACGCGCAGCGGACGGATGTCCTGGTGCAGCGCGCGGTACTCGGTCATGACAAAGATGTTCTCGCTCTCGAGCTGCGCGGCGGCAGGGAGGGCGTCGGGGATGCGAATGGGCATGGATGCTCCTTACGAGTCAGTTGCAGCTATGGTACAACGAGCGGCCCCATCCGCGCGAGTACATCGCCCAGCGATGCCGTCAGCGGCCCAAATCACTCCAAAAGTAGAGATTAAGGCATGCCCAAAAATCTATGGCGCTTTAGCCTAGCAAAGTGGCAGCAGGACGCTACAATGGTTCGACGCGAAAAACTCGGCCGAAAGGATACATATATGTACCAGACGCGTAAGATCGGTGTGGTCGGCCAGGGCCACGTAGGAGCACATGTCGCCAACAGCCTGCTCATGCAGGGCATTGCCGATGAGCTGTACCTGTGCGATATCAACGAGGCCAAGGTGACGTCCGAGGTCCAGGACCTGCGCGACTCCCTTTCGTTTGTCCCGTACAACACCAAGATCGTCAACTGCTACGACCACTACGAGGAGCTTGCCTGCTGCGACGTCATCGTCAACGCCGCCGGCAAGGTCGCACTGGCCGCCGGCAACCGCGACGGCGAGCTGTTCTTTACCACCGACGCCGCCCGCACCTTTGCCAAACGCATCGTCGACGCCGGCTTTGACGGCATCTTCGTGAGCATCTCCAACCCCTGCGACGTCGTGTGCACCGAGCTGTGGCACCTGACCGGCTACGATCCCAAGAAGATCATCGGCTCGGGCTGCGGCCTGGACTCCGCCCGCCTGCGCACCGAGATCTCCAAGAAGGTCGGCGTGAGCCCCAAGTCCATCGACGCCTACATGATCGGCGAGCACGGCTTTAGCCAGCTTGCCGCCTTTAAGGCCGCAACCATCGCCGGCAAGAGCCTCAACGAACTTCAGGCCGAGAACCCCGACAAGTATGCCTTCGACCACATGGAGATCGAGGAACTCGCGCGCAAGGGCGGCTACGTAACCTACCAGGGCAAGCAGTGCACCGAGTACGCCGTTGCCAACTCCGCCGCGCGCGTCTGCGCCGCTGTGTTACACAACGAGCATGCCGTGCTTTCGGCCTCCACGCTTATGACCGGCCAGTATGGCGAGGAGGGCATCTTTACCTCCCTGCCGTGCGTGATCGGTGCCGAGGGCGTCGAAGAGGTCTACACGCTCGACCTGTCCGAGCACGAGCTCGAGGGCTTCCACAAGAGCTGCCAGCACATCCGCGACAACATCGCACAGCTCGACTGGTGGGACGCCGAGGCATACGACGCGAAGTAGGCCGCCGGCCGCCGCGACCTTGCGAATCTAAGCGCGATACTAAGCGGGCCGCGCCGGAAATTCCCGGCGCGGCCCGCTTTTTGACTCAAACGACACGCTTGCGAATCGAAGGCGAATACTTTTCCCGGTACCTAGTACTGCTCGATGCCCATGTAGCGACGAACCTCGGGGCTGTGGTCGAACACCTTGCCGCGAGCGGCACGCAGTTCGCAGCTCATGTTGTAGAAGAAGATCGGCTCCAGGTACGAACGCACGCTGGCGGACACCTCGCCTACGCCGTACTCGAGCGCGTCGAGCACCATGACCGTATCGGTGTGCGTGTTGAGGAACGCCAGCGCGCGCTCCTCCATGGGGCGGCACTCGCCCGATCCGAGCTGCACAAAGTAGAACACGCCGGGCTCGGTAGCCTCGAAAGGACCGTGGAAATACTCGCCGGAGTGGATGTAGCAGCAGTGCTGCCACTGCATCTCCATGAGCGAGCAGATGGCCATAGCGTAGGTCTGGCTAAAGTTGGGGCCGGAGCCCAGGATATAGAAGAACTTGTGCTGCTGGCAGAGCTCGGCAAAGCGGGCGCCCAGCTCGGCGTTGACCTTCTCACGGGCGGCGGGCAGCAGCGCATCCATCTGCTTGAGGCCCTCATACATGTCGGCGAGTGCCTCGTAGCCTTCCTGCTGGTCGAGCAACTCGGCGGCGATCAGAGCGCCGATGCCCTGCGGCACCTCAGCCTGCGACACACCCTCACCCCACGGATAGACCCAGGTAGTCCACTTGCCGTTGTCGATCTTTGAGCCCTCGCAGTCGGTGAGGGCAACGACTTCGGCACCGGCGGCCAGCGCCATCTCGCAGCCGTCAACGACCTCTTGCGTGTTGCCGCTGTGGCTGCAGGCGATGACGAGCGACTTCTCGCCAAGACTCTTGGGAGCCATCAGGCAAAACTCGCGCGCCGTATAGACCGTCGAGGTAAACGTGGTGGCCTCGCGCTTGAGCAGTTCGTTAGCCGGCATGAGGTCGATCATCGAACCGCCACAGGCGATCCAAAAGACGTTCTCGACCTTGCCCTTGCGCTCGATGATTTCCTGAACCAGATCATGTGCGTTCATGCTGATGCTCCTCCTTGTGGGGCGGCTTTGAACGACGACAGCTCGTACCTGCTGTCGTTCTATGTTGTCCTATTTATAGCACGTGTAACAACGCCCGTGAAGTCATCTCAGCAAATTTGTTCTATGTTGTTCTATCTGTGGACGTTAGATGTCGAAGACGTAGCGCGAGCCCACGATCTTTTGGCGGCCGAGCAGTAGAGGGCGCCCGCCGGCGTCGGTAAAGTAGGCCTCCATATAGAAGAGCGGCTCGCCGACCGGCACCTCCAGCAGCGGGGCCGTCTGAGTATCGGCAAGCGCAATCTCCACGGTGCAGGGGTCGGACTTGAGCGGCGCGCGACCCGAATGCTCGGCAACGAGCGCAAAGATTGAGTTATCGGTGAGGTCCTCGTCGGCCAGCGTCTGCAGGTAGGGATGGTCGGCGAGCACAAAGGCGTTGTTCTCGAGCATGACGGGGATGCCGTCGGCCGTGCGCACGCGCTCGACCACGATAAGCTCGCAGCCGGGCTCCACGCCAAAGAACGCCGCATCCTCGTGCGTCGCCGCGACCACCGTGCGCGACACCAGACGCGCACCCGGCACCATGTCGTTGGCAGCACAACCCTCAGTAAAGCTCTGGACGTCACCCTTCTGGCGAATCTTGCGTTTGAGCTTGGGGGCGCACACAAAGGTGCCCCTCCCCTGCTGGCGGTTGAGATACCCCGCACGCGACAGCTCCTCGATGGCACGGCGCACGGTGATGCGCCCCACGCCGTAGGACTTCGCGAGCTCCATCTCGGCAGGGATGCGCGAGCCGGCAGGGTACACGCCGCGCGCGATCTCGCCCTTTAGGTCGTCCATGACCTGCTGGTACAGCGGCACGGCGGGCACGTCAGTGCGGTCGGTTTTATCGTCGAATGCCATCGTTACGCTCCATCCCGCGCATGCTCGGACTCAAATTCTTCAATCGCCGCCATAAACTGCTCGCCAAAGGCGTCGGCTTTTTTCTCGCCAATGCCGTTGACCTGGATCAGCTCCTCGCGCGTCTGCGGACGCAGGCGGCACAGGCCGCGCAGGGCCTTGTCGGAAAAGACCATATACGGCGCCATCTCCAGCTCGGTCGAGATCTCCTTGCGGAGGGCACGCAGGCGCTCGAACAGCTCGGCATCGTCGCCAACGCGCGGGCGCTGATCCAGCTCGGCCTCCTCGCGCAGCAGATCGACGGCGCGGCGGGCGCGGGCCGAGGCCTTGCGCTTGGACGCGCGACGCTTAACGGTAAAGACGAACGCCTCGTCCTCGACCTCGCCGGCACGCGGACCCAGTCCCACGACCGGGTACTGCCCCTGCGAGGTGGCCAAATAACCGCGACCGCACAGCTGGCCGATGATGTCCTTGATGCGCCCGACCGATTCGCTCGACAGCTCACCGTAGCCGCGGTCCTCGTCCAGATGCATCTGGCGAATGCGCTCGGTGTTGCCGCCGTGGAGCACGTCGGCGATCAGCGACTTGCCAAAGCGCATGGGACGCGTGGCCACATAGCGCACGGCGGCGCGGGCCATATCGGTGACGTCCTCGACCTCGAACTGTGTGAGGCAGTTGCTGCAGTTACCACAGCCCTCGACCTCGTCCGTAGCGGTGCCGCCCGCGCCAGCCGAAGCAGCATGCTCGGCCGCGGCCTCGTCGCCAAAGTAGCGCAGCATGTATTCGCGCAGACAGCCAGTGGTATTGCAGTAGCCCTCCATCTGGCTGAGCAGGCGATAACGGTTCTGAAGCGCCCACGCGCACTGCTCGTCGTCGAGCGCCTCGTCGGTCGCATCGCCGCGGTCGATCAAAAAGCGGCGCATACGAAAATCGTTACCGTTCCACAGCAAGTGACAGCTGGCCGGATCGCCATCGCGGCCGGCGCGGCCCGCCTCTTGGTAGTATGCCTCGATGCTCTCGGGCACGTTGTTGTGGATCACGTAGCGCACGTTGGGCTTGTCGATGCCCATGCCAAAGGCGTTGGTGGCAACCATCACCTGGATATCGTCGTCGATAAAGGCGCGCTGGCTTTGGCGGCGGGCGTCGTTGCCCATGCCGGCATGGTAACGGCCCACGCGAATGCCGCTGGGTCCCAGCGCCTCGGCAAGCTCGCCCGCCAGCGCATCGACCGTCTTGCGAGTCGAGCAATACACGATGCCGCTCTCGCTCGAATGCGCAATCACGTAGTCGCGCACCCAGGCAGTCTTGGCCTTGTCGCCCATCTCCTCGCAACCAAAGTAGAGGTTCTTGCGATCGAAGCCCGTCACCACCGTCGCGGGGTTTTGCAGGCCGAGCATTTGCTGAATGTCTGCACGCACGCGCTCGGTCGCCGTAGCGGTAAAGGCCGCCACGATGGGGCGCTGCGGCAGGGAATCGATGAACTCGCGAATCTGCAGGTAGGCGGGGCGGAAATCCTGGCCCCACTGGCTCACGCAGTGGGCCTCGTCAATAGCCACGAGCGGAACGCCGATGCCGCCTTCGGCCGCAGCTTCCTGCGCAAAGGCCAGAAAGCGCGGCTCGAGCAGACGCTCGGGTGCCACGTACATAAGCTGATAGCGGCCCTCGCGCGCCCGCTTGAGCACGGTATTTTGCTGAGCCGGCGTAAGGCTGGAGTTGAGATAGCTGGGGCGCGCACCCGCCGCGAGCAGCGCGCGGGTCTGGTCCTCCATAAGCGACAGCAACGGGCTCACCACAAAGGTGATGCCGGGCAGCATAAGCGCGGGCACCTGGTAGCAAATGGACTTGCCGGCGCCCGTGGGCATAACACCCAGCGCATCACGACCGGCAAGGATCGCATCGACCATGCGGTCCTGTCCCGGGCGAAACGAGGTGTAGCCAAAATAGGCGCCGAGCGTGTCGAGCGCCATCTGCTGCATGCTATCGGTCATGGTTTCCTAACGTCCAAGTCATCTGCCGCCGATTATACGCCGCCACGCGGACCGGCGTCGCCCGGCTGTCAGCCACAGGCAACGTGACCCGAAGGGAACGAGCGTAGATAATGTCCCGCTTTGTACCCGCCGCCGAGCCAAAAACGGTGGGTAGTCATTGGGGACGCTCTTGAATGAGTAGTCATTTATGAACGTCCCCAATGACTAGTCTGGACACTTTCCGGATGAGCGTGGAAACGTCGCTGGTTGAGCATAAGTCAGCGAAAACGCCCCTAAGCGAGCAAGGTGACGTGAAAGAGGAGGGAAGCGTACTTCGGTACGCGACCGACGATTGAACGTCAGATTGCCGCTTAGGGGCGTTTGCAGCGTCGCCCGGTCCGCCGTTCGTCAGAACGGCGGAACCAAAGGCGCAACGTCGGCCCGTTACGCGGTTTGGTAAAACCGCGTAACTTACATGACCATAACGTAGCGCGATCCCACGTAGTACTGCTTACCCATCAAAACCGGCTCGTCATCGGGACCGGTAAAGCCGGCACGCAGGTTGAGCAGCGGATCGTGCGGAGCAATGCCCAGCTCGGCCGCCTGCTCGGCGTTAGCTCGAACGGCCTCGACCGTACGGTAGCCAACCGAGACAATCGGCGTCCCGCCAACACGCTCGACCTCGGCAAAAATCGACTTGTCCTCAAGATCGGCCGTCAACAGCTCACGGTAGGCGTCAAACGGCACAAAGATGTTCTCCTCAAAGATGGGCTCGCCGTCGGCCGTACGCACGCGCTTGATATGCAGCAGCAGCGCATCCTTCTGCAGGCCAAAGAACTCCATCTCGTTTTGGCGCGCCGGCACAATCTGGCGCTCGACCACATGTGCACCGGCCTTCATGCCGTTGTTGGCACACAGCGCGGTAAACGTCTGCAGCGTCGAGGCGTGGAACTGGCGATTGATGTGCGGCGTGGAAACAAAGGTGCCGCGGCCCTGCTGCTTAACCAGGTAGCCATCGGAGCACAGCTCCTCGACGGCGCGGCGCACCGTGATGCGGCTCACCTCGTACTGCTCGGCTAGCTCAAGCTCGGACGGAATACGCTCCTTGGGTGCATAAACACCTTTCTCGATCGCATCCTTGATTTCGTCATAAATCTGCTGGTAAAGCGGTGCATTTTTGGGTGTAGGCATATCTAATCACTCTTATCGAAATATCGAAATAACTAATACGTATATAACGTCTAGTTTCATGTTACCTCATAATGATAAAACGATACACCCTCCCTACCAAAAAGCGACAGCTTCATTTTGGTAGGTTTTATCTGGGCAAACGAAGGCCTCCTGAAAGCAGCGAGGCTTTCGGGAGGCTCAAGCGGACAGGATTGCGCCGTGCCGGCAAAATACCAACACTCTACCTGCCGTCGTCCTGCTGCAGGCTGTCCTGCTCGCTGAGGCGCGCCTGTCTGCTGGCCATACGCGCGGGCTTGTCGGGATCGGGTACGGCCGTGGGCATGGGCTCGTCGACATGACCGCCCCACCAGCCGCCCACAAAGTTGAGCGTGTGGAACACATTGATCACGGCACCGGAATCAATGTCGCACACCAGCTTGATAATGTCCTGGCTCTCATAGGTCGAGACAACGGCGTGCAGCAGGTACATCTTTTCGCGGCTGTATCCGCCGATGACCTCGGCACAGCTAATGCCGTGCTGAAAATGGTCAACATAGGCGGTCATGACTTCGTCTGCCTTGCGCGTCGTGATTTGCAGCGTCACGCGGTCGTAGCGACGATAGAAACTGTCGATGGTCTTGGTCGAAATAAACTGGAACACGATGGAATACGCCGCCTTGTCCCAGCCAAACATAAAACCAAAGATCGCCAGGATAAAGCAGTTGAAACCAAAGATGACGCCCCAGATGGTCTTGCCCGTGTGGTTGGAAACCCACAGCGCGATAAAGTCGGTGCCGCCGGTGGATGCGCCGGACTTTAGCGCGATGGCAGCGCCCAGACCCGAGACCACGCCGCCAAAAATGATGAGCATGATCTTGTCGCCCAAAAACGGGGCGAAGTGAAAGATGTTGAGAAAGAGCGATGAGAGCACGACCTGCATCATCGAGAAGATGACGAAGCGCTTGCTGATGCCACTCCAGCATAGGAGCGCCACGGGGATGTTGAGCGCGAGCATACCGAGCGAGATGTCGATGTGAACGCCGCCCAGCGAGGTAACGCGATCGAGCAGGACCGCGACGCCGGTGAGGCCGCTCGGAAGCAGGTCGGCGGGCTGAATGAACGCCTGGATCAGAAATGTTTGGAGGACGGCAGAAATTGTGACCGCCACGGTGGTAATGGCACGGCGGACGATGGTGAGGCGGCCGAGCACGAGCACGCGGTCCGTGAGCTGATCGATGGCGTTCGCCACGCAGGCTCCTTTCGAAGGCAGATGTAGTTGTGGGGTATGTCCGCGATTGTAGCATGGAGCGTGCGGGGGCGCTTCAATTCACCCTCTCTCGACAACCAAAGCGGGACCAGCAACCCCACGACCAAAGGCCCAAATTACAAGTGAGTAGACTTTACGCGACCTGCAGAGCACACCCAAAACCGCCACCCCTGTGACCTGCGGTTTTACTAGAGCAGATGCGCTTTGTGCTCGTCCTGCACCAAAAAGTCTACTCACTTAGTCCGAATCGAAGCCAAACGGATCAAAATCGAAACCAAATTGAGCCAGTCCACCGCAAAAAACGTTTGAACCCGTGCTTCTCGCGGCGGATTGACACTACAAAGCGGCCAAAATGTCGGTCAGATTATCAATAACGGCATCGGCTCGCGATTGATCGAGGTTGACGCCCTCGTGCGGGCGCAGTGCCAGGACGCGGGCGCCGGAACGTTTGCCAGCCTCGATGCCCAAAGGCGAGTCCTCGATAACCAGGCACTCGGTAGGCCCCACACCCAGCGCCTCCATGGCACGCAGGTAGATCTCGGGGTCGGGCTTAAACGCACTGCACTCGTGACCGCTGATGGTGTAGTCCAGCACGTCGGCGATACCGGCAATCCCCACCAGCTCGTCAATGAGCTCGCGATAGGACGAGCTTGCGATGGCGCACTTCACGCCGCGCTCGTGCAGCTTGCGCATCACCGGCTCCGTCTGCTCGTTGAGCAGCTCGGCATACGGAACGGGATGGTCTGGGCTGTAGACCTGCTTGTACTCCACGCGCAGGCGCTCGCGCAGCTCAACATCGTCAGGTACCAGCGACTTCCAAATGGCGGGCTCGTTAGACCCCGAAAGATCGGGGATCTCGTCAAAGTGAAAGCCCTTCTCCTCCATAAACGCCACGCGACGACGGTTGTAGAACCACTCGGTATCGACCAGCACGCCGTCCATGTCAAACAGCACTGCCTTGATCATACGCATCTCCTCCCACCTGCCAAAAAGGGACAGGTTTATTTTGGTAGGTTTTAT
>CABUWD010000010.1 GCA_902495155.1 uncultured Collinsella sp. | reverse complement strand
CGCGGTATCGGCAATGGCATGTCGCTGATCATCTTTGCGAACATCATGGCCGGTCTGCCGCAGGCTATCTTCTCCAGCACCGAGGGCAATGCCGGTGGCATCATCACCATGGTGATCATCTGCGCCATCATCCTGTTGGTTATCCCGCTGATCGTTTTCCTTGAGCGCGGCCAGCGCCGCATCCCGGTCTCCTACGCTAAGCGCGTCGTGGGCCGTCGCATGATGGGTGGCCAGACCACCTACCTGCCCATCAAGGTCAACACCGCGGGCGTCGTGCCGATCATCTTCGCTTCGGCGCTGCTGTACTTCCCGGCCCAGATTGCCGTGTTCTTCCCCGGCATCGGCTGGATCCAGGCAGTTGCCTCCGCGCTTTCGACCGGTTGGCTCAACTGGGTGCTTAACGTTGTCCTCATCGTGTTCTTCGCGTATTTCTACACCTCCATGGTGTTCAACCCCGATGACACGGCCGACAACCTTAAGAAGCAGGGCGGCTTTATTCCGGGCGTCCGTCCGGGCAGGGCTACCGCGGCCTACATCAAGAACGCGCTCAACAAGATCACGCTTCCCAGCGCTGTCTTTTTGGCGCTCATCGCCATCGTGCCTTCGATCATCTTCTCTTTCACGGGTAACCATCTGATCCAGGCATTTGGCGGCACGTCCATCCTCATCATGGTCGGCGTTGTGCTCGACACGGTCGATAAGCTCGAAGGCCAGATCAAGATGTATGATTACGATGGATTCTTTAAATAGGCTAGAGGAGGATTGCTCATGAACCTCGTATTGCTCGGAGCTCCGGGTGCCGGTAAGGGCACCGTCGCACAGGAGCTCGTCGCCGAGTTTGGCGTCGCTCACATTTCCACGGGCGACCTGCTGCGTGCTGCCGTCAAGGGTGGCACCGAGCTTGGTATTCAGGCTAAGAAGTACATGGACGCTGGCGAGCTCGTTCCCGACCAGCTCGTGATCGACCTTGTCAAGGAGCGCCTTGCTGCCGATGACGCCCAGCAGGGCTTCATCCTCGATGGCTTCCCGCGCAACACCGCCCAGGCTGTGACGCTCGATTCCGAGCTCTCCGCCATGGGCCGCGAGATCGACTGCGCCCTTCTGGTCGATGTGGCCCCCGAGGTCATCATCGATCGTCTGTCTTCGCGTCGTACCTGCCGCGCCTGCGGTTACACCGGCACGGCTGCCGATGCCACCTGCCCCAAGTGTGGCGGCGAGATGTATCAGCGCGACGACGACAAGCCCGAGACCATCAAGAACCGTCTCGACGTCTACGAGAAGTCCACGAGCCCGCTCGTCGACTACTATCGTGGCCAGGGTCTGCTCAAGTCGGTCAACGGTGACCAGGCTCGCGAGACCGTGTACGGGGATGTCAAAGAGGCTCTCGGTCTATGATCAAGATTAAGTCTGCAACGCAAATCGAGCAGATGAAGAAGGCAGGAGCGCTATCTAAGATGGCGCTCCGCCACGTTGGAGCCATGGTGCGCCCCGGCGTTTCGACTTTTGAGCTCGATCAGCTCGCGGAGCAGATTATCCGCATGCATGGCGGCATCCCGGCCTTTAAGGGTTACGGCGGGTTCCCGGGGACCATTTGCGCATCGATCAACGATGCCGTGGTCCACGGTATTCCCAACCCCGACATGATCCTGCGCGATGGCGATATCATCTCCATCGATACGGGAGCCGTTGTCGACGGTTGGGTCGGCGATAACGCTTGGACGTTTTTCGTCGGCACCCCCACGCCCGAAGCCAAGGCTTTGTGCGAGATCACGCGCGATTGCCTTAAGGCTGCCATCGAGCAGGCTGTTCCCGGTAACCATATCGGGGACGTCGGTTATGCCGTTCAGTCCCTCGCCGAGTCTCACGGTTACGGCGTGCTTCGTGATTATGTGGGCCATGGCATTGGCCGCGTGATGCACGAGGACCCCAACGTTCCTAACTATGGAAAGAAGGGGAGGGGCGTTCGCCTCCAGGCCGGCATGGTCATTGCCATCGAGCCGATGGTTACGATGGGTTCCAACCATGTGAGCACGGGCTCCGACGGTTGGATCGTCACGACCAACGACCACCTGCCCGCCGCGCACTACGAGAACACCGTCGCCATTACCAATGACGGCCCGGTGATTCTCACCACGGATGCGCAAGGTGCTTGGTGTTCGCTCCAAGGCGGAGAAATGTAACAAGTTCCACTTAGTTGTGGAGCCATTACGAAGTTATTACGATGCGTACATACGTGTTGTAGAATACTCAATCGCTGTCGTTTTCTAGAGAAAGATGATTGCTTGTGAAGAAGGAAGACGCAATTGAGCTCGAGGGTACGGTAAAAGAGCCGCTGCCCAACGCCATGTTTAAGGTCGAGCTCGAGAACGGTCATTCGGTTCTGTGCAACATTTCTGGCAAGATCCGAATGAATTACATCCGCATTCTCCCCGGTGACAGGGTTGTCGTGGAGCTTTCCCCGTACGACCTGACCCGCGGCCGCATCACCTATCGCTACAAATAGCGGCACGCATACACGCACTCCATTTCCGGCTGCAGGCTTAGCTCAACCTACGGTCGGATTGTGTGTGAAGACCAGCCATAGTTTTAAACGCCTGCGGCTGGGCGAGTAGATAGTAGGGAAGTAGTTTGAGCGCTACCGAAAGGAAGAACGATGAAGGTACGTCCTTCGGTCAAGAAGATGTGCGATAAGTGCAAAATCATTAGGCGCCATGGCAAGGTCCTCGTCATTTGCGAGAACCCCCGTCATAAGCAGCGTCAGGGTTAAGAGAGGAGACTACGTTGGCCCGTATTAATGGTGTCGACCTCCCGCGTGAGAAGCGCGTTGAGATCGGTCTGACCTACATTTACGGCATCGGCCGCACCACTGCGACGAAGATTTGCGTCGAGTGCAACGTTAACGTGGATACGCGCGTTAAGGACCTCACCGAGGATGAGGTTAACGCCATCCGCGATTATATCGATAAGAACCAGATCATGGTTGAGGGCGACCTCCGCCGTGAGCGCAACCAGAACGTCAAGCGCCTTATGGACATCGGCTGCAACCGCGGCCTTCGTCACCGCAAGGGCCTCCCGGTCCGCGGCCAGCGCACCCACACTAACGCTCGTACCCGCAAGGGCCCGAAGCGTCAGATCGGTGCTAAGAAGAAGAAATAAGGAGCGCTAGATAGATGGCTACTGCTAAGAAGAACGTTCGCGCTGCCCGTCTGAAGCGCGCGGACCGTAAGAACATTTCCGTGGGCCAGGCTCACATTCGTTCTACGTTCAACAACACGATCGTTTCGATCACCGATCCCCAGGGCAACGTCATTTCCTGGAAGTCGGCTGGCCAGGTGGGCTTCAAGGGCTCCCGTAAGTCCACGCCGTTCGCTGCCCAGATGGCTGCCGAGGCTGCTGCCAAGCAGGCCATGGAGCACGGTATGAAGAAGGTTTCCGTCTTCGTCAAGGGCCCCGGCTCAGGTCGTGAGACCGCCATCCGCTCCCTCCAGGCTGCTGGCCTCGAGGTCTCGAGCATCCAGGACAAGACCCCCATTCCGCACAACGGCTGCCGCCCCAAGAAGCGTCGCCGCGTGTAACTGAAAGGATCGTATCAATATGGCAATCGACAGGACTCCTGTTCTTAAGCGCTGCCGTCAGCTCGGGATCGATCCCGCTGAGCTCGGTTACAGCAGCAAGAAGGAATCTATCCGTCAGCCCAAGCGCCGTCGCAAGGAATCTGAGTACGGCATGCAGCTGCGCGAGAAGCAGAAGGTCAAGTTCATCTATGGCGTTCTGGAGAAGCAGTTCCACGGCTACTTCAACAAGGCCCGCAAGATGAACGGCGTCACCGGTGAGAACCTCATGATCATCCTTGAGTCTCGCCTCGACAACGTCGTCTTCCGTCTTGGCTTCGCCCGCACCCGCAAAGAGGCTCGTCAGTCCGTCCGTCACGGTCACTTCACCGTGAACGGCAAGCGCGTGGACATCCCGTCCTACCGCGTCAAGGCCGGCGACGTCGTCGCTGTCGGCGAGAAGTTCCGTGACCTCCTCCCCATCAAGGAGGCCCTGATTTCCTCCGAGCGCTTTGAGGTCCCTGGCTGGCTCGAGGTCGATATCGAGAAGCTGTCTGGTAACGTGCTCGCTCTGCCGACGCGTGAGCAGATCAGCGGTGATATCAACGAGCAGCTCATCGTCGAGCTCTACTCTAAGTAGTCCATCCGGGCTGCTGAGGCTGGAGGTAATACATGTCAGAATTCATTAGGCCTCAGGTTCAGGTCGAAGAGATCAACGAGACGTCTGCTCGTGTCTCCGTCGAGCCGCTCGAGCGTGGTTACGGCGATACGCTGGGTAACTCCCTTCGTCGCGTTCTTCTGTCCTCGCTCGAGGGTGCCGCCGTCGAGGCTATTCAGATCGATGGTGCGCAGCACGAGTTCATGACCATCCCTAACATGGTCGAGGATGTCACCGACATCGTCCTGAATGTCAAGGGTCTTGTCTTCAGGGCTCTCGGCACGACCGACGAGGCGACCGCCACCATCTCGGTTGACGGCCCCTGCGAGGTCACCGGTGCGGACTTCTTTATTCCGTCCGAGTTTGAGCTGGTCAACCCCGAGCAGCACATCGCAACGCTCACCGAGGGTGGCCATCTCACCATGAGCATGCGCATCGGCTATGGCCGCGGCTATGTTTCTGGCGAGGCCAACAAGCGCGACAACGATCCCATCGGTGTGATCCACGTCGACTCGCTGTACTCGCCGGTTTCCCGTTGCGCCAAGCTCGTTGAGGCTTGCCGTGTCGGTCAGCACACCGACTACGACCGCCTTGTCCTCGAGATCGAGACCAACGGCTCCATCGCCCCGCGCGACGCCGTGGTCCAGGCTGCCAATATCATCAACCAGCATATGGCCGCCTTTATGAACCTTGCCGAGACCCCTGAGGTCGAGGAGGAGGCTTCGATCTTCGCTCCCGAGGTCACCAACGACAACGCCGAGCTGGACAAGCAGATTGAGGATCTGGACCTTTCCGTCCGTTCCTACAACTGCCTTAAGCGCGCCAGCATTCACTCGGTCCGTCAGCTCGTTGAGTTCTCGGAGAACGATCTGCTTAACATCCGTAACTTCGGTGTTAAGTCGATCGAGGAAGTGAAGGACAAGCTTGAGTCCATGGGCCTGAGCCTGAAGGCTTAATGCTTCGCATATTTGAGGAGAAACTAGACCATGCGTCACAACGTTAAGAAGGGCCTGAAGCTCGGCACCGATGCGAGCCACACCAAGGCCATGAAGAAGAGCCTTGCTAAGGCCCTCTTCGAGAACGACCGCATCAAGACCACCGAGACCCGCGCTAAGGCGCTGCGTTCGGTCGTCGAGCCGATCATCACCTGGGCCAAGAAGGGCGACCTGCACTCTCGTCGTCTGGCCATCGCCAAGCTCGGCGATAAGCAGCTCGTTGCCGAGATCTTCGACAAGGCTGCCCAGGGTATGTGGCAGGACCGCAACGGCGGTTACACCCGCATCATGAAGCTCGGTAACCGTAAGGGCGACAATGCTCCCATCGTTATCATGGAGCTCGTCACCGAGCCTTGCACGCCTAAGGCCAAGAAGGCTGCTTCGGCCCCCAAGAAGGCCGCTGCTCCCAAGAAGGTCGAGGCTGTCGAGGAGACCGCTGCCGAGGAGGCTCCTGCTGAGGAGACTGCTGAGTAGACATTCCGTCTGCATAGGCTATATTCGAGGGGTACGTTCGCGTACCCCTCTTTTTTTGTCGAAATGCCATTGCCTATTTGTTGGGAGCGCCCATGACCGCGCCGTCTGATTTCAATTCGATTCCAGAGCTCGATGCCACGCTCGTTTTCCGCGTGGCCTACGATGGCTCGTCCTATAGCGGCTTTGCCGAGCAGCCGGGACAGACGACGGTTGCGGGTGAGCTGCGTCGAGCCATCGAGACGCTGCTTCGCCGTCCGATCGATCTGACGTGCGCAGGTCGTACCGATGCCGGCGTGCATGCCGTGGCTCAGTACATCAGCGTGCCCGTAACGGACGCTGAGCTCGCCCTTACGCGCCG
Organism: uncultured Collinsella sp.; assembly: GCA_902495155.1. Taxonomy (GTDB): domain Bacteria; phylum Actinomycetota; class Coriobacteriia; order Coriobacteriales; family Coriobacteriaceae; genus Collinsella. Next base: position 19,976 of record CABUWD010000010.1, on the reverse strand, counting down.
TAGGTGGCTGCGGGCTATGGATGCCCTGCTGCCTAAAGATATCGCCATAAACGAGGTCTACAGGGCCCGTAAGGGCTTTTCTGCACGCTTTGACGCGCGTTCCCGTACGTATACGTACCGTATTGCCGATCGCGATGCGCGCCCCGTGCTGTCCCGTGGTGCCGTGTGGTGGCATCGCTATCCCTTGGACGTCGAGGCCATGTCTGCGGCCTGTCCCGCGCTTTTGGGTGAGCGGGACTTTAAGAGCTTTTGCAAGGTCGCCTCTGCCGTGGGCAAGCCTACGCACCGCTGCGTGATGCGGGCCGAGTTTGGCCATGAGGTGGCCTTTGGCGAGGACATCCTGACGTTTACCATCGAGGGCAATGCGTTTCTGCATTCGATGGTCCGTACGATCGTTGGCACGCTTGTCGAGATTGGCATGCATCGCCGTGAACCCGAGTGGATGCGCGAGGTCATCGATGCTTGCGATCGTACCGCTGCGGGCCCCACGGCTCCTGCCTGCGGCCTTACGTTTATGGGCGTGGATTACGATCCCGCCGAGCTTGTCGTGCTCGACTAGGGGAGGGCTCGACGCGCCGTTCGTCGGCACCTGTCATCTGTGGGCTGCGCGTGTGCAACATCTGTTCTTGGCGTGCAGTGCAACCGGTGTCTCATTGCTTTTATTGCCGGGGTGTACCATGAACGACAGTTTGATTCATTGCTGTCGAGAGGACGGATAACTTGGTTCGACGTGGCTCGCATCCGCGACTTTCGGTGATCCTTGTGGTAGAAGGTTCGCCCAGCTATGCGATGCGTGCGCTCGAGAGTATCCAGAACCAAGACCTCTATGATTTGCAGATTGTCGTTGTCTGCCGCGATGCTGCGCCTGGCGTGCGCCATTCGCTTCAAGTTGCTGCCGACAGGGACATCCATATTGATTTGATTGACGTCGATGACGCGAAGCGCGGCGCTTGTCTTCGTGCCGGTTTTGATGCCTCGCGCGGCTCTCAAATCATCGCCATGAACGCCGATGAGTGGTTTGCTCCGCAGGCCCTTTCCAAGATGGTCGATATCGCGTGCGATACTGCGGCAGACATTGTGTTCCCCTCGGTGTCGCTCGATCGATACGATGCGCATCGCGAGCGTCATTCGCGCGTCTTGGATGCTGCCTCTATTGCCATAGAAGACGAGTCTTCTATGGTGACTGGGCTGCCCCAGTTGATTTTGGGCGGCCTAGTCGCTCAGACCTCTGGCGTGATGTATAGCCGTCCGCTGTTTGAGGCATGCCTGTCGCGCGGCAAGGCGTACCGTACGGTTGAGTTTATGGCTTATGCGCTCTCGCAGGCACGATTCGTGTCCGGCTGCGGCGACGCTTGTTTCTACGCGGTGGCACCTAAACTTACAGATGCCTTTGATCCCACCATGTATGCCAGGATATCCGATGACACTCGAGCGCTCGACGAGCTTGCGGACTCACTCTCGGAAGCAGATAGCGGTGGTCGGCTCAAGCTGGCAAGCCAAAAGTTCTACTTTGCCGGACTGGTCGCCTGCATCGAGAATTTGTGTCTGAGCCCGCATGGAGTGTCGTCAATCGAGCGTTCCGCCCGCATGCGTGATATGCTCGAAGCGCCTCGAACCCGTCAGATGGTCGCCGCGCTCAAGGATAACCATCGGGGGCTCGGTCTGTTGTTTGGGCCGATTGCCAGCGCCAAGCCCGCGCGCTGCGTGATGTGTACGCATCTGGCAGCTTTTCTTAACCGGACGGGCGCAAAAACCGCCTAAACGGCTCATTTCGAAACAAACTTGCATAGAATTGTTTCGAAATGCGTTCTTATACACAAAAGCCTTCAAATAGCGTTAAACTATTCAATCACTGATTGATTGTCTCCGCCATCTTTTGGAGTGAGGGTTTGTATGGCTAAAAAACGCAATGGGCGCCAGGATGCCATTAGAGATATTGTGCGCAATAAGGACGTCCGTACGCAGCGCGTGCTGGTCGATGAGCTCCGTGCCATGGGCTTTGATTGCACGCAGGCGACTGTCTCTCGCGATATTGCCGATATGGGGCTGCGTAAGCTCCCTGAGGGCATCTATGTTCTGGCAGAGGACCTGCACCTGCAGCGTATGGTTTCCGAGCTCGTAACGGGCGTTCTACGTACCGATAATCTGGTCATGATCAAGGCTCAGCCTGGCACGGCTTCCGGCATCGCCGCCGCCGTTGATGCGGCAGAGTTGCCCGATGTGCTTGGCTCGCTTGCCGGCAACGATACGATTTTGGTTATTGCCCAGACGGCCGAGGACGGCGAGCGTCTCGAGGCGCTGATCAATAAGCTGAGCAATTCTCGCAAGTAGGCGTGCGGGTCGTACGCTCGACACTGTGCGCGCTGACATCGTGGCTTGTAAGGGGTATCGACGTTGGTCGGTACCCCCTTTTTGTTTGCCGGTATAAAGAACGCTCACCAGGTCGCTTTAAACTAAAAGGCTCCCGAGCAGTTTAATAAGCTGCTCGGGGGCCTTGTTGCTTATGGCCGGATGAATTTCTAGCCGACCGTATCGTCAGGCGTGGGCGAGGGATCGGGAGTGGGCGTAGGCGTAGGCGTGCCGCCATCGCCGCCGGTCGAACCACCAGTGGAGCCGCCCGTCGAGCCACCGGTCGTACCGGTGCCGCCGGTGGTGTCGCCGCCCGTGGTTTCGGTGGTCGTGGTCGTCGTGGTAGTCGTTGTGGTGGTTTCCTCTTCGTCCTCGTTCTCGTCCTTGTCGTCGTTCTCCGTCTTCTTGGTGTTGTTGGTGCCGTAGAACTTCCAGACGCTGTTGTTCTTGTAGGTGGGCGCCGTTCCGGTCGCAAACTCCTCGCGTTCGGTACCGGTCAGAACGGTGTTCATAAACCGCTTAAAGACAGGCAGGTTGGTGCTGTCGCCCAGCAGGTCCGTGCCGTATTTTTGGATGGGGATCTCGCCCGCGGAATAGCCGGTCCACAGGGCGCACGCCAGCTGCGGGGTATAGCCGCAGAACCACAGGTTAGTGGTATTGTCGGTGGTGCCCGTTTTGCCGGCATAGGGCTGGTTGACGCTCAGGGCGCCAGCAGCACCCGTACCGCCGCCCTGCATGACGCCGGACAGAACATCGGTGACCGCGGCGGCCTCGCCCTCGGTAAGCACCTGTGAGGGATTGTCGGTGTGCTGGTACAGCACCGAACCGGTACGAGAGTCAATCTCGGTGATGGCGATCGGCTGGCGATAGTAGCCGCCGTTGGCAAACGTCGCGTAGGCGGCGGCCATCTCGAGCGGCGAGATCGAGCCGGTGCCGAGCGTCATGACGGGAACGTCCTCGATGTTGTCCTTGGCGGGATCGATGCCGAGCTTTTTGACGAGCGAGATGATCTTGCTGTTGCCGACGGCTTCCGCCACCTGGATGTAGCCGGTGTTGGAGGAGTATGCCGTTGCCTGCTTAAGCGTGATGTTGCCATAGCTATGGTTGGCGTAGTTTTGGACCTCGGTCGTAGTGCCCTTGGCCTTGAGCGGCGAGTTGCAGTTGAGGGTGACGTTGGGGTTCATGCCGTTTTGGATGGCAGTTGCCAGCGTAAAGGCCTTAAAGGTGGAGCCGACGGGACGCTTGGCCGTGGCATGGTTTACGTGGTTCTCGTCGGCGTTGTAGTCGTAGCCGCCCACCATGCACTTGATGTAGCCGGTCTTGGGGTCGACGACGACCATGCCCATGTCCAGGCCGTCGAGTGAGAGCGTGTCGAGCTGCTCGCGGACGGCATTCTCTGCCACCTGCTGCATCGTGGGGTCGATGGTGGTCTTGACGGTCAGGCCGCCCTTAAAGAGCACGTCGGTCGAGAACTCCTGCTCCAGCAGCTGCTTAACATAGGCGACAAAGTAGGGCTGCGAGTATACGTCGACGCCGCTGCCCGAAATCTCGGTCACGTTGAGGGTGATGGGCTCGGCCTGTGCGGCATCGTGCTCCTCCTGCGTGATGTGGCCCAGGCGCAACATGTTGTCAAGGACCTTGTTGCGACGGGACAGCGCCAGGTCGGGGTTGACCGTGGGGTCGTACTGCGAGGGCGAGTTGGGAAGGCCGATCAACAGTGCGGCCTCGCTCAGCGTGAGGTCGGCGGCGCTCTTGGACAGATAGGTCTCAGCTGCGGCCTCAATACCGTAGGCGCCGTGGCCGTAGTAGATGGTGTTGAGGTACATCATGAGGATCTCGTCTTTGGAGTACATATCCTCCATCTTGACGGCGATGTAAGCCTCGCGCACCTTACGCTCGATGGTCGAGTCGAACTGCTCCTCCTGCAGGATGGTGTTGCGCACCAGCTGCTGGGTGATAGTCGAGGCGCCTTCGTGCCCGCCGCCGAGGGTTGCCACCGCAGCACGCGCGATACCCCACAGGTCGATACCGCCGTGCTCGTAGAAGCGCTCGTCCTCGACGTCAACGGTGCCCTGCAGCACGTAGGGGGAGACCTCGTCCTTGGTGATGGACTTGCGGTTTTGCGTGTAGAAGCTCGCAATCTTGTTGCCGTTGCAGTCGACGATCTCGGTGGGCTCGCTCACCAGATACGCGTTGGCGTCGGTGTAGTCGGGCAGATCGGACAGCCAGCGGTTGACGTTGCCGACCATGCCGATGCCAAACGCCACGCCCGCGATAAGCAAAAAGCCCAAAAACGAGAGCAGGATTATGGGCAGAGCATGCGTCTTTGAACGGCTGCGTCCCTGTCGTTGGCGAGGACCCATATATTGACCTCCAGGTATGTCGTGCCGGACGGTGGATGTGCCGTCGGGCAGGATGGACATAAGTTATTACACGATAAACCAAACGGGGCGCGCGAGGCCTCGTGTATGCTGGAAGACGGCATTTTTCAGAGTGAATGCATACCTTGGTAAGGAGTTTGTCGATGGCGATTCGGACGATGGGGCCGAGCGAACAACACAAGGCTGGATTGGATGCTGCCGGTGCGGCGCTGCCCGAGCTGCTGGCGCCGGCGGGCGGACTCGACCAGATGCTTGCGGCCATCGCCGCGGGTGCCGATGCCATCTATGCGGGGTTGGGCGGCTTTAACGCCCGCGTGAGCGCGCACGGTTTTACCGATGACGAGTTTGCGCGCGGCTGCGCCGTGGCGCATGTCCATGGCGTGCGTGTGTACGTAACGCTCAACGTGTTCGTGTTTGACGATGAGTTGTCCGACGCGGTGGCGTTGGGAGCTCATGCACTGGAGCTGGGCGCCGATGCTCTGATTGTCGCCGATGCCGGGCTGGCCTGTGCGCTGCGTGCGGCGATTCCCGGGGTCGAGATTCACCTGTCCACGCAGGCGGGCGCTCATAGCGAGAGCGCCGTGCGGCTTGCCGCCGATGAGCTTGGGGTCGAGCGCGTGACGACGGCACGCGAGCTGACGGTCGACGAGATTGCGGCGCTATGTGCCACGGGCGTGCCCATCGAGGTATTCTGCCACGGTGCGATTTGCATCGGATATTCGGGGGCGTGCGAGTTCTCGGCCCTGCGGCGTGGGCGCTCGGCGATGCGCGGCGACTGCACGCAGCCGTGCCGTCTGGCGTACGACCTGGTGGACGAGGCGGGACAGAGTGTTGTCGCCGTCGAGGGAGATCGCCTGCTGTGCCCGCGCGACTATCTGGGTATTGCGCATCTGCCCGAGCTTGTAGATGCCGGCGTGGCGTCGCTCAAGATCGAGGGGCGCATGAAGAACCCCGATTACGTATTCAACGTGGTGCGGGTGTGGCGCCGGGCGCTCGATATGCTGTGCGACGGCGCGTGGGACCCCGGTGCCGTGGAAGAGCTTGAACGCGAGCTGGGCCGGTCGTTCAACCGTGGGTTTACCGACGCGTATCTGCGGGGGCGTTCGGGCGCCGAGCTTATGAGCTTTGAGCGTGCGATCAACCAAGGTGTGCGCGTGGGACGCCTGGTGGCCGTTGGCCACGAGGAAGTGACCGTTGAGCTCGACGCCGCCGTGGCGGCGGGTGACACGCTCGAGATTCGGTTCTATCCGGGTGTCGACGCGCGTCCCGATGTGCCCAAGCGCTGGCCGCAGGTGCCCTGCCCGGTGGATGCCGCAGCGGGGAAGCGCGTCGTCGTGCATTGCAAGCGTAAGGTGGACGCGGGCTGCGAGGTGTACCTGATTCGCAGCGCCGGCGTGTTGGATCAGACGGCGGCGGTGTTGGAGCGCATGCGGGCCGAGGCAGATGCGATTGCGCCCGTTGCGCGTGCCGTTGAGGCGCTGCCCTTTGAGGACGTTGCGGTGGATGGCGGTGCGTCGACGGAGTTGGTGGAGTGCGCGGTTCCCGCTCGCATGGTTTTTGCTTGGCAGCTGATGGATGCCGACCCGCGCGGAGAACTCGATTTGTCCGACGCCGTTGTGGTGCTTGACGAGGTGTGCCGCACGGGTGACGCTGACCGGACCCGCTCACTGATGCAGCGTGCCGGGTGCGTCGTCTGCCGCAACCTGGGACAGGTGGTGATCGCTCGCGAGCTGGGCGTGACATTTGACGTGGCGGCGCCGGTGTTCTGCGCGAATCGGGCCACGCTTACCTGGCTGCGCGGACTCGGTGCGGGGCGGGTGTACTTGCCGGCCGAGTTGCTCGGCAATGATGCGGAGCGTATTGCCGAACTGGCTGCTGAACCCGGCGTCTTTGGTCCGGTCGACGCCGACCGTCCCGAGCTTATGGTGTGCGAGCACTGCCTGCTGACCGCCGAGGGCGTCTGCGCCACCGATGCGACGGGACAGGTCCGTTGCCGCGACTGCTTGCGTCGTCGGCAGGTACGCTATCTGGTTGAGCGTGACGGTACACGTCTGCCAGTTGCCATTGACGCATGCGGCAGGACGAGGATTTTCCTGTCGTAGGTGCCGCGTCGCGTCAGTTTGTTATCATAAGAGAGTTTATGGACTTCCAGCACCGCCGTTTTCGGCGAGGGTGCTATAGCAAAAGGAGGATACCCAATGCTGTCTGTTGACGAGCAAATGCGTATCATCACCTCGGGCGCCGCGCAGATCGTTCCCGAGGCCGACCTTCGCAAGAAGCTTGAGAAGGGCGAGCCCCTCAACATCAAGCTCGGCGTCGACCCCACCAGCCCCGACCTGCACCTGGGCCATGCCGTGCCGCTGCGCAAGATGCGCCAGTTCCAGGACCTGGGCCACAACGTCACCCTCATCATCGGCAACGGTACCGCGTTGATTGGTGACCCCTCGGGCAAGAACTCCACGCGTCCGCAGCTTTCGCAGGAGCAGATCGAGGCCAACGCCGAGACCTACGTGAGCCAGGCCATGAAGATCCTGGACCCCGAGAAGACCACCATCGTGCACAACGGCGATTGGATCCTTTCGATGGATCTGGCCGGCCTGCTGCAGGTGTGCTCCAAGTTCACCGTTGCCCGCATTCTTGAGCGCGACGACTTTACCAAGCGCTACCAGTCTCAGACGCCGATCGCCCTGCATGAGTTCCTGTATCCCGTGATGCAGGCTTTCGACTCTGTGCAGATCAAGGCCGACGTGGAGATGGGCGGCACCGATCAGCTCTTCAACCTGCTCGCCGGCCGTGAGCTCATGGAGAAGATGGGTATGGAGCCCCAGATCGCGCTCACCATGCCGCTGCTCGAGGGCACCGATGGCGTTCGTAAGATGTCCAAGTCCTATGGCAACTACATCGGCCTGACCGACGCCCCCAAGGATATGTTCGGCAAGACCATGTCCATCCCCGACGAGATGATCGGCAAGTACTATCGTCTGGCCAGCTCGCTCACCCCGGCCGAGGTCGACAAGATCGACGCCGCCCTGGCCGATGGTTCTGCCGACCCCTACGAGCTCAAGCGCGCTCTGGGCCGCGACCTGTGCGACACCTACCACGGCGCCGGTGCCGGCGACGAGGCTCAGGCCGAGTTCGACCGCGTGTTCAAGGAGGGCCAGCTCGCCGACTTCCCCGAGAAGCACGTTGAGCTGACTGTTAACGACGAGGGCCAGATCTACCTCGCCGGCCTGCTCAAGGACTTGGGTCTTTCGGCGAGCGCCGGCCAGGCTCGTCGCGATATCGACGGCGGCGGTGTCAAGATCAACGGCAAGGCCGTGGCTCCCAAGAGCTACAACATCGACCCTAGTGCCCTCAAGCTGGGCGACACCCTCTCCGTAGGCAAGCGCAAGGGCTTCAAGTTGGTCTAACGAGCGAGTTGACCTCACAAGTGCAATAAGGCCGCAGCCGGGAATCCCGACTGCGGCCTTTTTTGGCACTTGGGGACGTTCCTTTTGTGCCGGCACTTTGGGACACTCCTTGTCATTGGTGCAAAGCAACCTCTCCTCATTGCACCAAGTGGCGTGTGCCGTTAAGCGGAGAGGTGTATTGTTGACCCATCGTTTGGGCATACAATGGCTATTGGTCTGCTGCGGTGAAGGTCTGTCCGCTCCGCAGCTTTTTTCTACGGTTAAAGGAGTATGTATGTCCGTTGAGGTCATGAGGTCTGTGATCGAGGCCGCCGAGGGCCGCGTGCCCGTCGACACGCTGTTTATCAATGCGCAGATTGTCGACGTGTATGGCCAGCGTGTGGCGCCCGGCAGCGTTGCCGTCAAGGACGGTGTGATCGTCGGCGTGCTCTACGATGGTCGCGACGATGCCGCCGGCACCTACGAGGCTGCCGAGGTCATTGACTGCCAGGGCCGCTATCTCGCCCCCGGCTTTATCGACGGACATCTGCACATTGAGTCCTCGAACATCCGTCCCGCCGAGTATGCGCGCATGGCGGCGACGCGCGGTACCACCACCGCCATTGCCGACAGCCACGAGATCGCCAACGTGGCGGGGCTCGACGGCCTGCGCTTTATGATCGAGGACGGTCGCCGCGCGCCCATTTCCATCAAGTACATGATGCCCTCATGCGTGCCCGCGCTGCCCGATGAGCAAGCGGGCGCTGTGATTACCGCTGCTGACATGCAGGCGTTTTTTGCCGAGCATCCGGGCGACGTTTTTGGCCTGGGCGAGATGATGAACCTGCCGGGCGTCTTTATGGCCGATCCCGAGACCTGCGCTCGCATCGATGCTGCCAACCAGACGCCGTCCAAGCAGGTCGACGGCCATGCGCCGCTCGTTGCCGGCAAGGACCTCAATGCCTATGCCGCGGCGGGTATTATTGCCGACCACGAGTCGACGATTCCCGAGGAGGCGCTCGACAAGCTGTCTCGCGGCATGTACGTGATGCTGCGCGAGGGTACGTGCAGCCATGATCTGGCCAACCTGTCGCCGATGCTGCTGGAGAATCCCGCGCGCGCCCGCCGCTGCTGCTTTGCGACTGACGACCGCGCTCCTTCCGATGCGCTTGCAACCGGCATGATCGACAATGCCTGCCGCGTGGCGATTGAGGCCGGTATCGAGCCCGTGGTCGCTATCTCTATGGCGTCCCTCTCCACGGCCGAGGCGTTTGGCCTGGATCACGGCTGCCGCGACCCGCACGAGCTCCGCGGTGCGATTGCCCCGGGCAAGCGTGCCGACCTGCTGGTGCTCAATGACCTGACGTTTGCCACGGCTCCGCATCGTGTATATGCCGCCGGTGCCCTGGTGGCGCAGGACGGCACCTTTGTGGGCGAGATCGCACCCGAGATGGCCGAGGTTGCGGCCCTTGCCGATGAGCTGCGCGCCTCCGTTAAGCTGCCGAAGCTTTCGCTCGACGTGTTCGACTATGCCTTTAAGCCGGGCGAGGCCGTGATCGACGTGGTGCCGGGCAAGGCCATCACGGGTATGGCTCGCCCCGAGAGTGCCGAGGGCCTGCGCCGCATTATGCTGATCGAGCGCCACGGCCGCGGCGTGTCGCTGCAGGCCGAGGGCGCCGATGGCGACGGCCCCGCTGGCCTGGGCCTGGTCGGCAAGCATATCGGTCGCGGCTGGGTGCGCGGCTTTACCATCACGGGCGGTGCCATCGCCTCGACGATCGGCCACGACTCGCACAACGTGTGCGTGGTGGGCGACAGCGCGGCTGATATGATGGCTGCCGTCGAGGCCGTGGGCCAGGGCGGCCACGTGCTGGTGCGCAACGGCAAGGTCGTGGCGCGTATTCCGCTGGCGCTCGGTGGCCTTATGAGCGAAGGCACGGCCGAGGACGTTGCTGCGCAGCACGACGACTTTATGGTCAAGGCGCGCGCCATGGGTATTGAGCCGCCGCTCGACCCCATCATGGGCATCATCTTCCTGCCCCTGCCGGTCATCCCGACGCTCCGCATCCGCCCCGAGGGCATGTTCGACGTCACAACCTTCACCTACGCCGACTAGTCATCGGGGACGTTCTTAAACGACTAGTCATCGGGGACACTCTTTGGCGCGCTGCCTGACGCCGCGACCGTAGGACCTCTGGCATGTGTGAGCTATTTGCCAGGTCCTTGAAACGTTTGCGCCCGCGGAGTCTTATTTGAGCTCCCTTTGGGTACGTTGGAATCGGATACGCGTTTGATTCCAACAAGCCCGAAGGGAGCTTTTCTATGTTTAAACTGATTGCATCCGATATGGACGGCACACTGCTTGACGAAAACGGCCAGGTGCCTCCCGAGACCTACGAACTGATTCTGGCGCTACACGAGCATGGCGTGCATTTCGCTGCATCGTCAGGTCGTCGCTACGATCGCCTGTGCGAGTTCTTTGCGCCCGTTCGCGACAAGATGGACTTTGTCGCCGCTAACGGCGCCCAAGTCTACGCCGACGGTAAGATGGTGGACCGTGAGGTGTATTCCCACCTGGCGATTCGAAGGCTCGCCCAAGCCGTCAGGACGTTTCCCAATCTGCATCTTGCGCTCTTTGACCGAACCAAGTCCTTCCTGCTCGATGACGAGTGCAAGTTCGTGCGTGAGGTCGATAAGGACCTTCCCAATGCCGAGCGCATTTGGGAGCTGCCCGATCCCAGCGTAAATATCATCAAGGCGAGTATCTTTTGCGATGACTGTGCCGTTATGGACAGTGCCTACGTACTGCAGCGCGAGCTTGGCCAGCTTTTTACCTTTGCGCCTTCTGGAAACGCATGGATCGATGCCATGCAGCCCGGTGTGTCGAAAGCCTCGGGAATCGAGCAGCTCATGGAGCACTATGGCGTCGAACGCGACGAGGTCATGGCGTTTGGCGACTCGATGAACGACTACGAGATCATTCGCTTTGTCGGCACGGGCTGCGCGATGGAAAATGCGCGCCCCGCGCTCAAGGCGGTGGCCGATCGCGTGGTGGGTTGTAACCGCGACCACGCCGTCCAGCAGGAGCTCCGTCGCGTGCTGGAGAGTCTCTCCTAATCCGGCAGATGGGGACGTTCCTTTTCTGCCGACAGTGGGGGACAATCCTTGCAGCTTTTTGCGAAGAGTGTCCCCAACGACTAGTCATTCAAGAACGTCCCCAATGACTGTTTTAGCTACCCTGCCGGGTTGCTGCTGCTAGGCGAGAGCGGCCATGATGGTGCGGGCGACGCCGTCGTGGTCGTTGTCGTATTCGGTGATGGCGTCGGCGGCCTCGCGGTCCTCGGGCTCGGCGTTGATCATGGCCATGCCGTGGCCCGCTGCCTGCAGCATGGGGATGTCGTTGATGTTGTCGCCGAACGCCCAAGCGTCGGCGAGACGCTCGCCCAGGTGCTCGCAGAGCCACGTGAGGGCCGTTCCCTTGGTGGCGCCCTCGCCCATGACCTCGATATTCATGGCGTACGAACGCGTGACTTCAATGCCTCCGAGCGTGTCGAGTTCCGCCGCGATGGCGTCGCGATCAGCCGGGTTGTGCCAGTACATGGCGATGCGCTCGAGCGTCTCGACCTCGTCGATCTTGCTGTCGATATCCATGTCGATCGGTGTTCGTGTGCGCTTGAGCGAAGCCGCGATGTGGGGGTCGCCGCCGCAGAATTCGTCCAGGCGCGTGTAGAGCGAGCGGGGGAGGAAGCACTGCCCATCCGCGAAGATATCGAAGGTCACATCGTGGCCGGCGGCGATGCGATGGATGCGATGGGCAATGCCGCAATCGAGCGGACGGCTCAAGATGCACGTGGCGCGCGAGGCGTCGGTGGGCACATCGTCGTCGAGCTGCCAGACGCTGGCGCCATTGGCGCAAACGGCATAGTGCACGGCGGTATGGGCGAGGATGGGCTCAAAGATGCCCGACAGCGGACGTCCCGTGCAGGGCACAAATTCAATCCCGCGTCGAGCGAGCTCGTCGAGCATCGCCCAGGTGGCATCGCTCATCTGCTTATCGCTCGTCAACAGCGTTCCGTCCATATCGGAAAACACAATCATTTGATGCAGCCCTTTCTGCTGGCATAAAAAGCGTGGCCGAGGGCGGTGATGCCCTGGCCACGCTCGGGTTCTATAACGGTCCGCGTCCTAGCGGTCAGCGAGCGGCTTGTACTCCAGCGGCTCGATCACCGGACGGTATGCCGGGCGGATGATGCGATGCGCGCAGAAGAGCTCTTCCATGCGGTGCGCCGACCAGCCGGCCATGCGGGCGACGGCGAATAGCGGCGTAAAGAGCGTCTCGGGCACGCCGAGCATCTTGTAGATAAAGCCTGTGTACAGGTCGATGTTGGCGCAGATAGGCTTGGTCATGCCGTGATCGCGCATCACTTGCGGGGCCAGGCGCTCGATGCGCTCGATGAGCGCGAACTCCTCGCCCAGGTCCTTCTTGGCGGCAAGCGTGCGCGCGTAACGGCGGCAGACCTCGGCGCGCGGGTCGCTCAGCGTGTAGACGGCGTGGCCCATACCGTAGATGAGACCCGTGCCGTCGAAGGCCTGCTTGTCGAGAATCTTGCCCAGGTAGGCTGCGACCTCGTCCTCGTCCTCCCAGTTGGAGACATGTGCGCGGATGTCCTCGTGCATGGAGACAACCTTGGCGTTGGCGCCGCCGTGGCGCGGGCCCTTGAGTGAGCCGATGGCCGCGGCGTAGGCGGAATACGGGTCGGTGGCCGAGGAGGACAGCACGCGGCAGGCAAACGTGGAGTTGTTGCCGCCGCCGTGTTCGGCATGCAGCATGAGCATCACGTCGAGCAGCATGGCTTCGTCGCGGGTGAATGCCATGCCGCCGCGCAACACCTGCAGGATGGTCTCGGCGGTGGAGAGACCGGGTGTGGGATGCGGTACATGAACCTCGGAACCGCGGCGCTTGGCGACCGAGGCCATATGCGCGAAGGCGGCGATGCGGGGGAGACGGGCGAGCATGGAGATGGCGACGTCGATTTCGTGCTCGGGTGTAATGGCGTCGGGCTCGGCGTCGAAGGCGTAGAGCAACAGCACGGCGCGCTGAAGCACATTCATGATGCTCGACGACACCGTGGTCATGGGGAACTCTTTGACGTACTCGTCGCTCAGATGCCTAAAAGCGCCCAGACGTCCGCAAAAACCGTCGAGCTCCTCTTTGTTGGGCAGCGAGCCCGTGATGAGCAGGTAGGCGACCTCTTCGTAGCCATAGCGATTCTCGGCCTGGGCGTTGTTGACCAGGTCCTCGATGCTGTAGCCACGAAGCGTGAGTTTGCCCTGATCGGGCACGACTTTGCCGTCGACCTTGTTGTAGCCGTGCACGTCCGAGATGCGGGTAAGGCCCGCGACCACGCCCGAGCCATCGGCATTGCGCAGGCCGCGTTTGACGTTGTGCTCTACGAACAGGCCCTCGTCGTACGGGGCGGTCGGCAGGCCGTGGTAGAGGTTTTCGCTTTCGGGCGAAATCTGACGGCTCGCCTCGTAATCCAAAACCAGGCGGCTCAGGTGATCGTCGAAGCGGTAGTAGATTTTCTTGGCGTCGTAGGCCATGCGCGCTCCTCTCCGGTCCGCTTTGGGGCCGCGCGCTTGGACGATATGACGTCAAGCGGCCCCGAGCGGCTTGTTCGCTACAGGCGGTACATAAAGTTAAAGACGTCCTCGCGCTGGATGGACACGTTGACGCCCGAAAGCTCGCCGGCCTCGGCCAGCGCCTTCTGCAGCTCGGCGAAGTCGAGCTTGGACTCGGCGGTGTCGGCCAGCATGGTCATGGTGAAGATGTCCTCGATAATGGACTGCGTGATGTCGCGGATGTCGACGTTGGCCTCGCCCAGAACGCGGGTGACGCCGGCGACGATACCGGGACGGTTCTTGCCAAGGACGGTGATGACGATGCGGGAGGACGAGATCTCGGCCATGGGAAACCCTTTCGCGTGGTTGCGGCGCGCGGGGGCGCTCCGCTACGGTACAGTGTTCATCATTGTACCTGTCTGGCGCAAAAAAGGCGCGCTCGCTGCGGCGTTACATGCCTGCAACATGAGCGTAAGGGGGAAGGCCGCACGGGGAAGAGCCGTCTGGCGCGTGTCCAGCTCGTGTTGGGTTGATTTTCGATCTCAGCCGAACACTTTGAGCGGATAGGCCGTTCCCGCAGTCAGCCGAACGCCTCCGACGGCTGATTCCGAACTGGAAGCGGAGGGCATCCCCGCCCTTCGGTAGGGGATACCGCTCCGCGGCGCATGCCGCGGGCGGCGCCCCTATCGGACCACCGTGACCTCAGTTGGGATGGGCCCAGCACTGCCGCGTACTCGGTGAGCTAGAGCCAACTGTTCGTCTTCACGTCGCGTATGGCGATATTTCGGTCGTCCGGCTCGGTGATGCCGTAGCCGAACGCCTGGAGCGTCTCGATGGACTCCTGGATCCTCTGTTGGAACATGGGACCCGGATCGACCCTCGGCCCGAGGTGCCCGCGCCAAAGGCACGGCGTGGCGCGCAGCATGTTATGGATTTTGGAGATGGGCTCGATGTCGGCGTAGACGTTGAGCGTCGCCATGGCGTCCTTGTGGCCGAGGATCGATTGGAGCGCCTTGATATCGCCGCCTTGGCGGATCCACTGCGTTGCGAACGTGTGGCGAAGGCCGTGGAACGTGATCAGCTCGTCGTTGGTGCCCATGAGGCCGTTGGTCTCCGAGAACGTCTTGAACGCCCTGCGGATATAGCTTGTCGTCGCGAAGGTCGCGCCCGGCTCCGACAGGATGTAGCAGTCCCCGATCTCGACCGCCCCGGTAAGGCCGCGCAAGCGCAGCTTTCCGCAGTCGATCTCGTGGGTCTCCTTCAGGAAGGGGAGTAGGCCGACCGGGTCGATGGGGATACCCCTGGCGTCATGGGTCTTGGTGTCCTTGATGAACGAACCCATTCCCTTCGCGTACGCCACCGAGTGCCTGATCGAGATCAGGCCCGTCTCGAAATCCACATCGCACCACCGAAGGCCGCAGACCTCGCCGATTCGCATCCCCGTGTGCAGGGCGAGTACGACCGCCCTCTAATCCTCGGCGGACCAATCGAGTCCGAACTCCTTTCGGGCATCCTCTTCGCTCATGACTTCGAGAAGGTCTCCGGGTTGGCAACGAAGGGCGAGGCATAGCTGCTCGAGTGTGTTGAAGCGAATGCCGCGAATATGCCCTTTTTTAATACGGGACAGGTTCACGGGCGTGGTTCCAATCCTTTCGGCAAGTTCGTTCGAGGAAATCTTTCGCTCGGCCATGATCTTGTCGAGGCGAACAATTACGGGCATGGCGTTTCCTTACGCAATCTCGTCGGAGTCGAGGTACAGCTCTCGGGCGTACAAGAAGAGCTGGGAAAGCATGAACAGGACGATGCCGAGAACCAGAGAGGTCCAATCGAATGATGAAGCGATCTCTTGGGCGCCGACGGCCCCCTCGCCGCCAAACATCGAAACGGAGGTTTTGAGTGAGCCGGCGTAGAGGCTGGTGGCAGCTTGAACAACGAAGAGAATGCCGAGCACCTTCAAGCATGTCGCAGACCCTTTCTTGAAGGGGTCTCCGCTCTTGATCGTCCACACGAGAACGGCGCTGAGGATGGTCGTAGCGATACCGATGACGGCAGGGACCAATGTCGAGATCGCAAGGGCTGGATACGCGGGGGAGTCTGCAATTACAGGGTTGTCGAGCACTTCGATTGCTGGCTTTAAGGAGAACGCCACTTGTGCGATGGCGGTGGCGCAAAGGGTCGCAGAGGCTATCGCACATGCGATGCGGAAGGAATGAAGCCGGGGAGTGCGATTGTCGGAACTCATAATAACCTCCGAAGAACTTAAAAAACTCAGGTTACTTTTTAACAGTTTATGTTAAATTGACTTTGCCGGCAAGTAATCACAGCATGCTGCAACCGAAACCCCTCTAGATTGGAGAGGATTATGTTCAGTACTGTTCAGTCGTGTAAGCTCTTGGTTTTCCTCGGCCTCGCTCTTTGCCTGTTGCTGCCGGGAGCCCCCGCTTTTGCGGATACCCCGATGCCTCCTTCCCAGGAGAGCAGCCAGTGTGCCCTCGTTGAGCCCCTCGGGTATACGGACGACGTCGTCGATACCTACTGGAGCTACAACTGTCCTCGCGGCGTAAGCGGGCACAGCATCTCGATGTTCAACATCTCTTACAAGACGATCTCCTACCGAAATGGCTATCGCCGATCCGCGCATCATAGGGAATCCCGCCTCGCTGCAATGTGCTCCTGTGGTGTTCTTGGCACAACTGATAAATGGCAATTTGTCTATAGCACCTACTAGATGCGAGGAAGGGCCGAGCATTTTGTTCGGCCCCTCTGTTCCGACTGGATGAGGTTAAGGTTGGCGATGAATATGCTCAAAATCTCGAAGGCGATCTTTAGGTCGCTTCTCTCCTCCAGGTCGCTCTGTGTTGTCGTTGTTGCGTTGATGGTTCTTTGTGCTCTGCCCGTCTTCAGGAGCGCGGCTGGCATCGACGGACGGGTCGAATACCTCGAGTCGGGAATAACCCGTGTTGAGCAGGAATTGTCAGCATCCTATGCGGATGCGCTTGTGAATGCGGGGGAGGACGGTGTCTATACCTCTTCATCAAGCATGCCCGCGCTTCTGTACCCTCTTGCCGCGGGACGTCTTATCTTGGCACCGCTCTCTCCCCTACTTCCGTTTCTGCAGATATCGGATGGAGAGTACACCTATTATGACGGATCGAAGGAGTACTTGCTATGGGTCGCAACGGCCGTTGCCGTCTCGTTCCTTGCCGCGCGTCTTAACAAACGTGAAAAGCTCATCATCCAGGCACCGATGGGCGAGCTGGGTAGACTTGTTGCATCGAGCGTATGGGCGAGTGTTTTTGCAATGCTTGCCGTCCTCGCCATCAATCTTCCAGGGATAATCGCCGCGCTTGTGAAGAATGGCCCGGGCTCGCCGTTCTATCCGATAGGCTACATTCAATATGCGACTCCGGTTATCAAACCGGCTTGGCTGGTGTTCGCGCAGACGGCCATCTTGCAATTCTTGGTGGCAGCGTTCATCTCGCTTGTCGTTCACCTTGCCGTGAAGATTGCCAATAACCCTACGCTTGGAATCGTGTTCGTATGTGCCCTGATGGGGGTGACGATGGTTCCCGGGTATTACGGAAGATCCATCGCTTTACGTGAGTTCGCCCTGTTGAATCCCCTTACGTATGCGAACACTGAGTTGACCGTCGGCGTCTATAGCCCGTACCCGACAACGCAGATAGTGAATCTGCCTGGACTTTGCTTCGAGCGTGGCGCGATTGCCCTCGTATGCGCAATCGGGATCGAGGTGCTGGCAATTAGCCTGCTTTGCGTTGCTGGAAAGAGCGGCTGCGCGTGCCCGATATCCCCGATTTGTCTTGAGAGAGGTTCCTTCACTGCATCGAGAACGGCAACTCGTTCGAGCGCTTGTGCCTCCGCCGTTGCATGCGTAAGAACGATGGGGAAACTGCTCCTGCGTTCTCCTACCCTCGCCGTATGCGCGATTGCAATGTCGACGACGATGCTGGCCCCGGCTCTGGTCGAGATGTTTCCTGACGCTGATAACGTTTCCGCTGTTCGGTATAGGGATGGGGAGCTCCGTTCAATAGATCGGTATCTAGAGCAGAACGCTGCGAATATGGACGTCGAGGGCAAAGCGGCCCTGGAAGACATGCGGGATGCTCTTTCGGGTTTCGTGTACGCGCCTATGCCTGCGGAGGGGTTTCGAAGCCTTGCGACGTACGAGCGCGCTCGAGGTGAGCTGGGCGCGGCAGATGCGACTCTCCTGCAATCGATCGGAATCGAGCCGGAGACTCCTTCTCGTGCGGAGGCGCGCGCCCTTCTGCTTGAGTCGATCGCGAGCTTGCCGGACCCCAAGGTTTACGAGTTAAGTACGAAGATGCCCCCATTAATCCTCCTTTCGTATCTCCAGGCAGCGCTTCCCTCCTTATTTTTGCTGTTGCCCGTGGTTGTCACATCGCTCGCGTGCACCCACCTGCAATGTCGTTCCCTTCTGGTTCTCCAGATCCCCGCAACAGCGCATGTGCGTTTTCTGACGGCTGTTGCGCTGGCTCTCCTGCTTGGCTTGGTGCTGCTTTTGGTGTCGATGGTTCCCGCTGTCGTTGTGTCCGTGATTAAGAACGGTGCGGGTGGATCGGAGTATCCCGTCGCTCTCATTCGGGCGGGAGCTTCGACAACGTCCATGGTGGGGAAGGCGGTGTTGTGCAGTATTCCGTTGCTGGTCATGGCATACGGCGTGATTTCCGTCGTCGCTGCGTTGACAGCAGCGATTAGCCGCAACCCCGTTGTCACCGGAATGGTTTGCGCGGTTCTCTTGGTGTTGGGTTCGTTGAGCGCTCATGTTGAAAGCGTGGGCATGGGCGTCGCGCTGCTGGCTCCATTCGCCTCGTTTGATCCCGCTTCCCAGGTGGGGACGATTGGGTTCCTTGGGCGAGGGACGAACGCGATGCCTTTTGGAGAGGTCGTCGGCGCATCGGGCGCTCTGCTGGTGGTCTTGGGCGCCGTATCTCCGTTGATGGTGCGCCTGAGTGTTCCAAAGATCGAAAGGGGATGATCTCGATGATTGACCTTCAAACGCTGACGATCTCTTATGGAAAGAAGGTGCTCGTAGATTCGGTGAACGCTGAGTTTGCCCCGGGTACGGTCTACGGTCTCGTCGCTCCGAACGGGCATGGAAAGACGACGTTGCTGCGTGCGATGGCAGGTTTGCCGGGTCCTCGCGTGGACGGGAGCATCGTTCTGGATGAGGTGCAGGGTACGGGTGCGAGAGAGGTCCGTTCTATGATCTTCTATGCACCTGGTGAGGGGACGCTGCTGTATCCCGGATTGCGTGCGGAAGATCACCTCAAGATGGTTTGCGATATGTGGCCGCATGCTCGCGATATCGAAGAGATAGTGGAACAAACGCAGATAGGCGAGTTCGCGAAGATGAGGATCCGCACTCTGAGCCAGGGCATGAAGCAGCAGCTTACCCTGGCGATTGCGTATGCGACGGGCGCGCGGTACCTTCTATTAGATGAGCCCATGAACGCGCTCGACCCCAGCAGGGTGGACTTGCATTCCGAGATTCTCAGGAAGCTGGCCGATTCTGGTACGTGCATCATCATGTCATCCCACATCTTGGATTCGGTCGATAGGCTGTGCGATGAGATTCTGTTTTTGAAGGATGGGAGGCTCATTAGAAGCATTCCGCAAGATGATGCTGCGCCGAAGTCTCCTGGATCCCATTTCGCAAAGCCTGCCGGACGCGCCGAGGGTGCGCTAAGCACGTATCGGCGACTCTACGAAAAGGGCGGGTAGAAATGCAAGTTAAAAATCTATGTGGCCAATGTGATACCGTTGAACCCGCATATCGATACCGCTCAGCCATTCGCCTCGCCCCCATCGCACGCATCTTCATTCGGTCTGTCATTATTAATCTAACGATGCTTTGAGAAATGTAGGTGCTTCCAAATGTACTGTCGACTTCTTCTCAAACTAATCCTAAGAGACAAGGCCGTATGGATTTGTACGCTCGTTCTCGCTGCAGCCTTTTCCGTCCCCATTGCGTTCAATTCACCCATCTACGGGCCCTTCTTTATGAAACAGGGCATGCAGGGCTTTGTCGACGCATTCAATACGCGCGCGCCCCAGGCCAGCGGCACAGACCTATCTCCAGAGCAGCAAAATGACGCGGAGCTTGCAAGATACGCGAACGCCGCCCTTGCCGCTCAAACCGACGCCGCCTTTCTCGATTCTGCCGAGAGCTACTACGCGCTCATGGGCGAAGGCT
>CABUWD010000009.1 GCA_902495155.1 uncultured Collinsella sp. | reverse complement strand
TATGCCTACGAACAGGCCTATACCGTCTTGCGCGAGATGGTCGACAACGCCGTTTTAGACTTGGTCGATAAGCACGTGGTCTGCGACAGCATCTCGCTCTTTGTGGGCTACGCGAGCGAACGCGCCGACATACGCCGCCTCGACGCCAGCGGTACAGCGCAGTATGTGGACGGATGCGGGCACCTGCGCTCGAGCACATCGAGTATCGAACCCACCGCAACCGCCGGCCCCGAGCTCGCGCCCCGTGCGCCCAAGCCCGTCCAGCGCGATGACGAACGGCGTCGCCTGGTGCGCGAAGCGCAGGCAATCGATGGCATCTTTGTGGGAGAGCATGGCGGCAAACCGCGCGGTGGCTATGCCGCACTCTTTGCGCACTCTAACGCCTCGCGAAAGCTGCCCGAGCGTACCAATTCGTTCAAGAAGATCATGGGCTATTTCGATGAGCTCTGGGCGCAGACTGTCGATCCCAAACGACCGGTCAAGCGCATCAACCTGGGATTTGGCAACCTCATGCCCGAGGAATTTGCCACCATCGATCTGTTCAGCGATATCGAGGCCGATGAGCGCGAGCGCGACCTGGCGCGCGCCGTCCTGGCCGTGAAAGGCAAGTACGGCAAGAACGCGCTCGTCAAGGGATTAAGCTTTACCGCCGGCGCCACCGCGCGCGAACGCAACGAACAAGTTGGAGGACATCGTGCCTAAGTCCCAACAACAGCCGATGCGGCCACCGACACCTTTTGAACGCCTAGCGGACCCCGAGGGAAGACGTCGCTCCGCCGACCCAAAGCTCACCGCCAACGGCACCGTCCGTGCCGGCCGTGCCGCGCAGTTTATGCCCTTTGCCGCCCTCACGGGATACTACGAGCTCGTGCGTAAACAAGAGATCACCGCCGAGCCAAAATGCGAACTCACAGAAGAAAAAGCCCTCGAACTTTCGAAAAAGCTCGAGGGCCTCAAACGCGGCGACCTGGTGCGCGTCACCTATTACGATATGTACGGCTATCGTAGCCGCACGGGCATTCTCGACGAAGTATTACCCGCATTCAAGCTGCTCAAACTCAGGGATATCGCCATCAACTTCGACGATATCCAGGACATTGAGCTACGCGGACGAGCCTAGACAAGGACGCGCATCCAAGGCAAGGCCTACAGCGTCATAACGTAGTAACCCGCATCTCTCACGGCCGCCACGAGAGCGCCGCGGTCGATCGGCTGCCTAGAGCGCACGCGTGCCGTGTGGTCCGCATACGTCACCGTTGCCCACACGCCGTCCAGCGCATTCAGGGCATTGGCTACGTTCTGAGCGCAGCCGTCGCAACTCATGCCGCCGATGAGCAGTTCATCGCTATAGGGATAGTGCGACGCATCGGTATCCACCACAACAACCTTTTTGGCCTTCTTGCCGCTCGCGCCATCGCTGCAACAACTCTTCCCGTGTGTCGAAGCGGCAATGCGCCGCAGTCCAAAAAACATGCCGACGGCAATGACGGCCAGCACGATGAGATTCGCAGGGTTGAGCAAGTCACTCATGCGTTCCCCTTTCAAGTAGCCCTATCTAGATACCCCCATGGGGTGTCCCTATCTTAACCCAAAATCATGTCCGTTCGGTCAATTAGTTTCCCTCTTCAAACTTTTTTGTTGACCATGGCTTACTTTCGTGTATAAGTTTTCCTAGGCTAACAGTTTAGATCCGTAAGGAGCGCCGTGACTCGAACCATAGACATTCCAACGTTTCAGGCAGCGGTCGTGCGCAACTGCTCTCCCACGCTCGTGGGCATCAAGCCGGCATCACTCTTTACCTATCCAGGCACCTACGCCCACGGGGACGGCTCGACTGCAACCGAAACCATCGCAGAACGCCGAGCACGCCTGCTCAACGTTATCGCCCAGTGCAACCGCGAGCTTGACCCGCTCGGCATCCACCTGAGTGTTTTGGTCTGGCGGCCCTGCGGAGCGCTCGTGTACGTGTACCGAGCCAAAAGCCTCACCACCTATTTCGCAGACCCTCGCGCCCAAACGGCACTCGCCTCGGAAGGCTACGACACGAGAGACCTTTCGACATGCCTTGTGCATTTGGCATCACGCATCACGCTCGCAAGCAATAACGTCGCGGAATGCGCCTGCAGCCAGACTCGATGTGCGCCACCCCAGCGAGCTAGCTGCAGCAACGACTGCACCTGCGAGTTTCCACACGAAATAGGCTACTTCCTTGGATATCCCTACGACGACGTCCACGAGTTCATCGTCCAGCATGGCGAGAACTACAAGGTCTTTGGAGCCTGGAAGGTCTACACGAATGTCGGGCAAGCGCTTGCGACGTTTGAATCCTACCGCGCTTGCACGCAGTACCTCACCCATGTCTATCAGCAGGGCTGCAGCCTGGCGCAACTTGCCCAGGCAACCCGATAGAACGTACAAGCCGCGGCCTGCGCCGCACAACCGAAAGGACAAAACATGAGCAAGATCGCCGTCGTCTATTGGAGCGGCACGGGCAATACCGAGGCCATGGCAAACCTCGTCGCCGAAGGCGCCACGTCCGCGGGTGCCGAGACTGAGGTCATCCCCTGCGCCGACTTCTCTGCCGACAGGGCCGCCGACTACGACGCCTTCGCCTTCGGCTGCCCCGCCATGGGCTCCGAGGAACTCGAGTACGATGAGTTCCAGCCGATGTGGGACGAGGTCAAGGAGACTCTCGGCGACAAGAAGGTCGTCCTCTTTGGCTCCTATTCGTGGGCCGAGGGCGAGTGGATGGACAACTGGAAGGCCGACGCCGACGAGGCGGGTGTTAACGTCGTCGATTCCGTCATCTGCTACGACGCCCCCGATGATGAGGGCGAGGCGGCCTGCAAAGCCCTGGGAGCGGAGCTGGCATAAACCGCCCATTGACACGACAGATGCAACGCAAACGGGCTCCGGGTCGTCTTAACCCGGAACCCGTTCATCTATAAAGCCACGACACGAACGGCACAACTCACCCGCGTATCAAACGACGGACGTTACAGACATCGAGTCGCTATGCATTCTTACGAGAGCGCACATACCACGCACCAATAGCCGCAAGGCACACGATACCGACAGCAACACCGGTAACAGCGACCGGATTAACGCCGCCTCGCCCATCCAAAGCGCCCTTGCGTGATGTGGCAGCAGCGGACGTCGTTTTCGAACCGGAAGACTCGTCGGAGCCGGACTTCTTATCGGACTCGCCCTTGTTGGCATCCACATTCTGCGGCATCTCCGACTTCGAGCCATCCCGCTTATCGCCGGAGCCATCGCCCCTCTGCGAACCGGTCGGCATGACCGCGGGCGTCGGATTCTTCGTCGGGACCATAGGAACGGGCACCTCGGGCGTCACGGGTTTTTTCGAGCCGCCCGGTTCGACGACACCGGCTTTTGCGCCGCCGATCTTGGACCAGTTCACACCGGACCCTGCGGACTTATAGGCCGAAAGGGCTCGTAAGGCCTGTACCGTCGCAAGCGCGTTGGCATTGCCGGGCTTACCGTCGGATCCCATGGTATGGGCGTAGCCCTTGCCGTCGGCAACCTCGTAGGCGCAGATTGCGGCAATCAGGCTATTCGCACCCGTTGCAAAACCGTTCTTGGTATTTACGGGATCCTTGCCAAGAGCCACAAGAGCGAGCAACACCTGGGCATTAGACTCGACGGACCCAAAATCGCAAAGGCCGTTCATCTGGCCCCTAAGGAAGCCGAGCGCATTGTCGACAGCAGATGCAACAGAAGGTTGGCCATTCGAGGCCGGGGCGACAGCACACGCGTCATCATCGACATAGGGTGCAAGCGCCTGAAGTGCCATAGCGGTCATATCGACGTTGCTCGCACCGCCCGCATCGATGGTGAAACCGCCGTCGGGATTCTGGAACGAAAGCAGCGCGCAAACAAGCTGAGCACGCGTCCAAGAAGAGCCGGACACACGCAACGCCTCATTCGAAATACCCGCCTCGTCAAGGGCAATCAGTGCATAGACCACGTTGTTCGCCGAAGCCACAAGATCTTCGTGAGAGCAAATGTCAGCAATGAGATTCACACCATCGAAAGAGGTGATATCCTCGCCAAGCGCGGTTAGCGCAAGCGCAACTCGCTCGCAATCAGTCACCTTGGCGGTGTTGCCCGACCACTCGGCCTTATGAACGGTAAGGGACTTCTTGTAATTCGCGATCAGTGCGTCGTCAATCTTGCGCCCCGACGTTGCGAAGGCGTAAATCTCCCATTCTTGACCATAGGTGTACGCATCGATCGTACGGTTGGCGTCAAAGTACTTGGCAGCGGAAAGGGTACCTTCGTCGGCCTTTGCCTCGTTATCCGGGGAGGCAACGATTCCGTCAACCGTAATCTCAAAGGAGATGGCCTGGGCGCCGGCAGTCTGATCGATCGGCGTACCGGTCACCGTATAGGTACCGGCCTTGTTCGCCGTCAGGACATAGGCGCCGCTCGCCACAAACAAGCCGTCGTCAGGAGCACCGTCAACGTGCTTCCAATCACCAAG
This sequence comes from uncultured Collinsella sp., assembly GCA_902495155.1. Lineage (GTDB taxonomy): Bacteria > Actinomycetota > Coriobacteriia > Coriobacteriales > Coriobacteriaceae > Collinsella. Next base: position 21,949 of record CABUWD010000009.1, on the reverse strand, counting down.
AGCGCGTCGGTCGATACTCACGGCATCCGAGGCATCCCGACCTTCCTCGGTCGTCACACTCCATTTCATACCGGGCTCGGAAACGCTCCAGCCCTCGGCATCGTTCTCACCCGTATAACCCAGGTTGAGTTCGACGGTCTTACCGGCCTTAACGGACGCGGGGACATTCGTGATTGTCACCGATTTCAGTGGGTTCCGGTAAGCGTAGATAACTTCTCGCTTACCCGAGGAGATGACGCTGCCGTCCTGGTTTTCGACCGTCGCCTCAAACGTTGTCTTACCGGCCTTATACGGCGTAAAGCCAATCTCGCCACTCGTAGTGTACTCGGCAACCGCAGAATCACTCGAGGTGACCGTGTAGCAAGCGCGATCACTCGCGTTTTCGGGTCCCACAACCGGCGCAGCCTTATCGGTCAGGAAGGCGCCTTTGGCAAGCGGATTGCGACCGTGCAGATAGACAGTCTCGCCGTCCTCGTTATAGCCAAGCGAGACGCTCGTCGCTGGCACATAGCTCGACGTGACCGTCACGCTCTTGGAGGCGATATCGAGATTTGCGCGTGAAGATACCCGAACCGTGGCCTCGCCCGGCTTCTTAAAATAAAAGCAGGCGGATCCGGGATTGGAGTAAAGTACGTTCGCAGGCGTGCCGACAAAGCGAAAACGCGCATAGGAAACAGGAGTGTACTCGCCCTCGGCGGCATCGGTGTAATGAACACGGACTTCAAGATTCTTGACCTCGGAACCCGCAACCGCAATAGTGCCGCCCGTCACGTTTGCGCCGTTATACCAAATCTGAAAATCATCGATCGGTTTGGACACTGCCTTGACCACAACGGTCGCGACGTTCTCGGTAGTGCCGTCGTCCTTGTGGAGTGTGGCGGTTACCGTACCTACGGCGTCGTTATACACGTGCAGCAGGCCCGTTTCCTCGTTAACGGCGATATCACCCCTGTTGGCATCTGGGGTACCCCAGGTCACCTTGGCATCCTTGGGCAGGCCATCGAGCTCAAGCGTGCCCGAAACGCAGGCGGCACCGTTCTCGCCCACCACAACGTCGTCGGGAGACGGGCAGAGCACACCATCGGCAGCAGTTACGGTCTTGCCGGTACGGGCAGACGTGAACTTCACCTCGTACTTATTGCTTGCAGTAGGGCTCTCAGAAGACTCGTGGTCTAGATTCTCACCGAAGTGCGGAAAGCCATCAGACCCCATACCCCACACGCTACCGTTTTCACCACGATTGACGTTGAGATTTTCGACAAAGGTCGCCGTCTTCATGTCATCGGTATCGACAGCATAGGAGTTGACGAGCGCGTCCGAGGGAAAGACGACCTTATTGGTAAGGCCCTCCTGCCAGTACGTATTGATGAGCTGTCCGGAGTCGTAGCTCGCAAAGAGCACGCCGCCGGTCGAAGCGGCGGTGGACATGCAATTGGAGATCACGCCGCCCTGGAGCGTACGGCCAAAGCCAGCAACGCCCTTACCCGTAACGGACGTGGAGCAATTAATGACAGAGCCCTTTACCTGATTGCCAAGCGGACCAAACGACTTGCCGTCCATGGCCTGTTTGAGCTCACCGGCAAAAGAGACATTCTGGATGACGCCGGTGGAGCCAACGCTCTCAAACAGAGACTTAACGCCTCCCTTGTTGTCAAAGGTAATAGTGTGACCCTGTCCGTCAAACGTGCAATTGAGCTCGCCTGTGGGTCCGAAGAACCATTCGTCATCAATCACAATGTCGTTATCGAGCACATAGTAGTTGCTCGCATCCTTGACGTTCATATACATGAAGTCATCCTGCGACGAGATGTGCTTGACGCTCTCCGGCTGGGCGACGGGAGCCGTCGGCTTCTTTTTCTCAAGCGCATCCGAGGCATCCTTGAGCGTCTTGACCGCCGCATTTACATCGGACTGAGATGCATCGTCGTTATCGTTGACGATTTTGGCTTCCGCAAGAGCAGCGGCAAAGGCGGACCAGGAATCCGTTGTGTAGTCTGACTCGTTGAGCGCCTCGGCGGCCGTGATAGCCGCGACGAGCGCGTCCTTATTGACAACGACGGGGGCAGAGCCGCTCACAAGCAAGGGCAGGCCACCATTGGACACCCAGGAAAAGCCAGTCGACGGCGCATCGGTATTGAGCACGTCGAGTGATTCAGCAGAAGAGAGGTCGGCGGCTTTAGCCGCGTTTCCCTTGTTAAAGCCGCTAGGGTTGTTCATCTCGGCAGGCGAAAAACCTACGGTATATAGGCAGTTCAACAGTGATCCGGCCTGAGCCTCACCGACCAGGCCACCGTTCATCTCAACGCCTGAGCCGGCAAAATAGGAATTGACAATCTTTCCGGACGTCATACCGCCGACCAGGCCACCGGCACAGCCCATCCAGCCGCTAAGGTTCACACTCGCTGTGGACCAGCACATCTGGATGGTGCCAGAAAGTTTCATGGCAATGGAGCCCACATTGTCGGTGCTCGAGACCGAGCCTGTCACGCCCAGGTTCTGAATCGAGCCGGCCACATTATTCGCAACGGCCTTGCCGTTAATGGTGACCGTGTGGCCCTGGCCATCCAGGGTGCCGTCAACGGTCTCGATCTGCTGGTCAGCGCCCATCGAAATATTCGCGCCGAGCTTGACGGTCGCACCCGCCTCAATGGTCTCAGGCATATCGGCCGCATCGTTGACGATCACCGTCTCGCCCGAGTGCACTACTTTGGCGAAAGTACCTGCTTCTTCGACCTGTGCAGCCGGTACCGTTTCCTCGGACGCAATAGACTGCACGGCAACACTGGAGCTTTCCTGCTCCCGTGTGCTGCCGCCATCTGCCATGCCGGTTTCAGCGTCGGCAGAAGGCTCATCTTCATCGGGCCTGCCTTGCCCAGCATCGCCCGCCGCGGTGACCTGATCGGCCGCCGCGGCTACGCCCGCGCTCACCTCCTCGGCAAACGCGGTCATTCCCGTGCTCGAACTGGCAAAGATAAACGCCATGAGCACGATGAGGAATTTCCTCGTACCTGTTCGGATGTTGTTGAGCATCCTTTCCCCCTTGGTCTGGAAGATCACTACCCCAATAAGAATCGAGGCCGACCATGTAAAGGGAAACGGGACACAGCGAAACGCCCGCACCTGACAGCATGCGGCAATGCCCCCGCATCGCATACGGGATGCTTGGGGCAAATATGATGTCATCTTCTGCTCACCGGAATCCAGCGGCTCCCAAAAGACCCTCGACACGAGAAGACCATAGGCAAGTAATCTGACTCGCGGGACAGCCCCGCACACAGTAACCGCCTTGTCTGGGATTCCCACCCAGTTCCCTTTTATGCGCCAAGCGCACCCATGGTCCGGCTTCTTTTCAAACAGCATGTAATTGTATGGAAGACCAGACAACGAGCGTCCGCCGATATCACGCACACATAATTCACCGAAAATGTGGTTAAAAGTCGGCCAGGGCAACGACGAGACCTTTATACGAAATGCAAAACGGGGCCGCAGCATCATTGCTACGACCCCGCCCGCTCAAGCAAACTCTCATTCCGAGACGCTGCCGATCAGCTACGAGATATTGCCCAAGAACGCCTTAGTGCGTTCGCTCTTGGGATGGTCAAAGACCTCGCTCGGCGTACCCTCTTCCACGATAACGCCGCCGTCCATAAAGACCACGCGGTCGGCGACATCGCGGGCAAAGCCCATCTCGTGCGTCACCACGATCATGGTCATACCGTCACGTGCAAGATCGCGCATGACACCCAGAACGTCGCGAACCAGCTCGGGGTCGAGCGCCGACGTGGCCTCGTCAAAGAGCATGACGTGAGGATTCATCGACAGGGCGCGGGCGATGGCCACGCGCTGCTGCTGACCGCCCGAAAGCTGGCTCGGCATAAAGTCAATGCGCTCGGACAGGCCAACCTTGGTCAGCTCCTCGATGGCGATCTTCTCGGCCTCTTCTTTGCTGCGCTTGAGTACCTTTTGCTGCGCAAGCATGACGTTCTTTTTGACTGACAGGTGCGGGAACAAATTGAACTGTTGGAACACCATGCCCAGATGCGTACGTACCTTATTGAGGTCAACGCCCTTGGCGCACACATCCACGCCCTCAACGACAATCGAGCCGCTCGTAGGATGCTCTAGACGATTGATGCAGCGAAGCATCGTCGACTTGCCCGAGCCAGAAGGACCCAGAACTACGACGACCTCGCCCTTGTGCACATCCAGATCGATATCGCGCAGGACCACGTTATCGCCAAAGGCCTTCTGGAGGTTCTTGATGCTGACGACGACCTCGTTCGAGTTATTGGTTTCGCTCATGATAGGACCTCCTTACAGACCGGCGATGTGATCGGCGGGCGTCGCGACGACCTGTCCGGCGCTCTTGGTGGGACGCTTCTTTTTGGTTTCGGCCGTACCCAGCAGCCTCGCCTCAAGACCGCTCACCAAGCGCGCAAGCGGCAGGGTGATAACCAGATAGAACAGGGCGGCAACCACATACGGCGTGATGGAGCCCGTCGTGGCTACGATGGTACGGGCGTTCATGACGATCTCGACCACGCCCACGGCCGCGAGCAGCGACGTATCCTTGTAAAGCAGGATGAACTCACTGGTCAACGTAGGCAAAACATTGCGGAACGTCTGGGGAATCATAACGTTGAGCAGCGTCTGGAAGGCATTCATGCCCAGCGAACGCGCGGCCTCGTTCTGGCCCTTGGGGATCGACTGAATACCGGCGCGGAAGATCTCGCACAGGTAGGCGGACGAGTTCATGGCCATGACGATGACGCCCAACACATAGTCGTCAACCTTGACGCCGGCAAGTGGCAAGCCAAAGAACGCGATGTAGATCTGCAGGAACGCCGGCGTACCACGGATGATATTCACATAGATGCCGGCAAGGCAACGAAGGATGCGCGACTTGGAAATGCGCATGAGCGACAAGGCAAAGCCAAAGGGAATTGCCAGCGGAAACGCCACGAGCACGATCGAGAGCGACATGAGGAAGCCTTTGAAGACGATCGGCAGGCTCTGGACCAAAATGACCGGGTTCAGGAACAGGCGAAGGAACATGTTGGAATTCCATGCCTCGACCCACGGCTGCTCCTTAAGATCGGCCAGGAAGTTATCGAATGCCGTCACGCCCTTAATCTCGACGGAAGGAATCTTGGAAATCTTCTTGGTCGAACCGTCGGCGAGCGTATAGGTGCCGCTAAAGGCCTCATCGCCGCCCTCGACGGGAAACGTCACACCGTAAACCTCGACACGGAAAAAACCGCCGGCAGGCGCCGTCTCGCCAAAGTCAATCTTGAGCGTCTGGCCGTCAGCCTTGCACGTGGGCTTCATGGGCGTACGATCCATGAGGTCCTCGCCCGAGAGCATCGTCAATCGCGTGTCATCGGTACCAAACGTCGTGCCGTCGACAAACGTCAGCGAAAGACCGCTCAGCTCCTCGTCGGCATCGGCCTGAACTTCCCAAGTGATGCGCGTCTCGGTGCCGCCGACCACATCGCTACCCGAACCGGTATTGGGTCGGGCGGTAATCTTTGCGGTCTCAAGCGCGTGGGCGGTCGTGGGCACGCAGGCCCCCGCGCATACCAGGGCGAGCGCCACAGCCAGGGCACAGGCCAGCTTTTGGAGCATCGAGGGCAGTGGAAAACGCTGCTCCGCGGCCCCTTTGTTCAGTCGAGACAAGGTGGCTCCTATCGTAGAAGTTGCCGGCAAAACGAGACGGAAAAGCTCTCCGTCAAGAGAAGCGCAAAGGCCCTCTCCGCCAAAACGGAAAGGGCCCGCGCGCAATCAAGTAGCTATTTTACTTGATGTTGTACTTAGCCATGAGGGCGTCAACGGTACCGTCATCAGTCAGGTCCTTGATGGCCTGGTTGATGTCGTCCTTGAGCTTGGTGTTGCCCTGGTTGATGGCGATGGCGTACTCCTCGCCGGTGCTGATCTGCTTGATGGTCTGGCAGGTGTTGAACTGCTCGGCGGTCAGCTGGCTGGCAACGGAGCGGTTGGTGACTACGGCATCGCCCTTATCGGACTGCAGGGCGCTGAAGCACTCGGTAGCGTCCTTGTAGGGGACAATCTTGGCCTTGGGGAAGTTCTCCTGGGCAAAGGCCTCGGCGGTCGAGCCAGACTGGACGATGATGGTAGCGTCAGCGTTGTTGAGCTTCTCGCTGTAGTTGTCGGCCGTGATGTCGGTGTTATCGACCTTGGTCACGATAGCCTGATCGTCCATGTAATAGGAATCAGAGAAAGTGACTTCCTTCTCACGCTCGGGCGTGTCGGTGATAGCCGCGATGGAAACGTCATACTTGGCGCCCGAAGCGACGCCCGGAACCAGCGTGTCAAAGTCATTGTTGACATACTCGACATCCAGGCCCAGCTTGTCGCCGATAGCCTTGATGAGCTCAAGGTCAAAGCCCTGATAATCGCCGTTGTCATCCTTGTACTCAAACGGAGCGTACTCGGCAGAGGTGCCGACGGTCAGTGTACCGTCCTTGACGAGCGCGTACTCCTTGGAGCCGTCGACCTTCTCGACCTTAGCGTCGTCAGAGCTGCTGGAACCGGCATCAGAACCAGAGGTGGCGTTGGACGAGCCGCAGCCCGTCAGTGCGAGGGCGAGCGCCATGGCGCCTGTGGCGGCAAATGCGCCAAGCTTCTTAAGCTTCATAATCAGTCTCCTTCCGGTGACCTCGTTTGATTCAGAGGTCTGCAAAAACTGTTGGCTATTATGCACCCGGAATTACGAATCTGCAATGAGAAAACTGATTGAAACAAACCCATAACGTGAATGGAACACTCCACTTTGTAACAGTCATTACTGCTGCAATGACCTTAACAGTCTAATTTCAGCTGCATAACCTGCAAGTTCGTTCGGAGTCTCCAAAATAAACGGCAGCGAACGCAAACGGCCATTTGATACAATATTCTGCATAACCTGCATACCGCCACCAAATTCCTCGCTGCCAAGGTATCCCTTGCCGATGCACTCGTGACGATCTTTATGGGCGCCACAAGGGTTCTTCGAATCGTTGATGTGTACGGCATGCAAGTGATCGATACCCACCACGCGGTCGAACTCGTCGAGTACGCCGTCCAGATCATGGATGATGTCGTAGCCGGCATCGCTCACATGGCAGGTGTCCAAACAAACGCCCAGCTTATCGGACAGCTCTGGGCACTTGGCGGCAACGCCCTCAATGATGAGCGCCAGTTCCTCAAAGCTACGACCCACCTCGGTGCCCTTGCCCGCCATGGTCTCGAGCAATACCGTCGTCTGCTGCCCCTCAAACATCACCTGGCACAGCGTGTCGACAATCATCTGAATGCCGGCGTCTGCCCCCTGTCCCACATGCGCGCCAGGATGGAAGTTGTAGTAGTTGCTGGGCAGCGCTTCCAGACGCTGCAAATCTTCCGCCATAGCCTCCAAGGCAAACTCGCGCGCCCGCTCCTTAGCGGAGCAGGGGTTATAGGTATACGGGGCATGCGCCACCAGCGGTCCAAAGTCGTTTTGCGCCATAAGCTCGCGCAGAGCCGCCACGTCATCCATGTCAAGGTCTTTTGCCTTGCCACCGCGCGGGTTGCGCGTAAAGAATGCAAAGGTATTGGCGCCAATGGACAACGCTGTCTCCCCCATTGCCCGATAGCCCTTCGTCGTCGAAAGATGGCACCCGATCGTCAGCATCTCCAGCTCCCTCCTCATCAGTTGCGGAAAAATACGGTCTATTGGTGCCTTATTTTGGCGCAAACAGACCGTATTCCACCGCAAGTTATAAAAGGGGCATCAGGGGCACGGTCCGCCGAGCCCCACGCCCTAAAGTTTCAAGCGAATCGCATCGATGATGTGCGCACAGCGCTGTGTGGCGGCTAGGGACATGATGGGGCTTTCGAGTTTCCCCGCCTGAATGAGCCGCGCCGCATGCGACACCTCACCGTAAAAATCATCGACCTCAAATGGTGCATCGATTTCGAGTATCCGACCGTCGGAATACTTTACATGAGCGAGCTCGGGGCGATGGAGACGCTCGATTTCCAACGAGCCCCGCTCACAGGCAATCGTTAAGCGGCTTTCATATGTTGCTTTGCCGTCGCACACCATATGAATGGGTATACCGTCGACGCTCATATGGATCTCGTCGGCCCAATCGACGCGGCCGCCCGATACGTCACGCCAGCGAACTTCACGAGACGAAACCTCGCAAGCGCCCGCGAGCAAATCCTCAAACCAACCGACTGCATAGCAGCCCATGTCATATAGACAGCCGCCCTGCAACGGATCAAGCAGATAGCCTGAAGGAGACTCGCCGTAATCGAGGTTTTGCACGCTTTCAATCGAGACAATACGGCCAAGCTCACCCGACGCAAGCAAGTCCTTCACGCGAGTGCGCATCGGGCAAAACCGATTCTTCATCGCCTCCATAAACAGCACGCCGCGCTCGCGAGAGGTGGAGGCAATCGAGAGAGCCTCTTCCTCACTCAAAACGGCCGGCTTTTCGCACAGCACGGCCTTTCCGGCGCACAGCGCGCGACAGGCCCAACGCGTATGCATGCCATGCGGAAGAGCCAAGTAAATTGCGTCGACATCGGGGTCGGCAATCAGCGCGTCATAAGCCGCATCGCCGTTATCGTCGACCGAGGCATGGCCATGCGCAGCATCAATCGAAAACGCTCGGCAAAATTCCTCGACATGCGCAGGAGTGCGGCCGGCCGCAGCCACCAGCCGTGCCCCGTCGACCTTCTTGAGCGACGATGCAAATCGATGAGAAATGTGCCCAGCGCCCAAAATGCCCCAACGAACCTCACGCGAATCATCCCATGAATCCCGATGGCCCACGACAGCCCCCTTCAGTTGCGGTGGAATAGTCCCTGTTTAAGCCCTATTCTGCCGCAAGCAGGAACTATTCCAGCGCAAGTTATAAAAGGGTCACGAGGAGCGCGTTTTGCCGAAGGCCTTAAGCACTGCCGTCACGGGGCCAGGCTGGAAACGTCGGCGCACGTCATCGAGACGCTCGGGGATATCGATATGCTGTGGGCAGTGGCGCGCGCATTTGCCGCACTTGACGCAATTGCTCACCAGCTTGGCCTCGCTTGTGCGCACCGCGCTCGCCGTAAAGTACTGCGATAGACCCGTAAACCAGCTGTGCGCATAGCTTGCGTTGTAGGCGGCAAAACATCCAGGGATATTGATGCCTTTAGGGCACGGCATGCAATAGCCGCATCCCGTGCAGGGCACGCGATTCGATTTTTCAAACTCATCCAGCACGTGCGCGATCGTGTCGAGCTGGTTGGCAGTCATCGAATCCGGCAGGGCCCGATCGGCCAACACCGCGTTCTCATCCACCTGCGCGATATCGGTCATACCCGAAAGCAGCATCGTCACCTGAGGATGATTCCAGACCCACGAAAGACCCCAGGCGGCAGGAGTGCGCAAATGCGGGTCACGGGCACTATCGAGCACAGCGCGGGCCCGTGGCGGCAGCTTGCCCGCTAAACGCCCGCCCAGCAGTGGCTCCATCACAAACACCGCGAGGCCTCGCTCGGCGGCGGCCATGAGCCCCGCTGTTCCCGCCTGATATCGCTCTCCAGCGTAATTGTACTGGATCTGGCAAAAGTCCCACTCATATGCATCGAGCATCGTCAGGAAATCCGCCGCGCTGCCGTGGTACGAAAAACCAATCTGGCGAATGCGCCCCGCCGCCTTTTGACGCGCGATCCAGTCCTCGATGCCCAACGCCACCACACGTTCCCACTGGGCGGGCGAGGTAATGTTGTGCATGAGGTAATAGTCGATATGGTCGGTCCGCAGGCGGCGCAGTTGCTCGTCGAAGAACCGGTCGAAATCCTCCGCGCATTTGCACGAAGCATGCGGCAGCTTGGTTGCGAGCAAAACCTGGTCGCGCAAGCCCAGGCGCTCAAGCGACGCACCCACACAAGCCTCGTTGCCGGGATAGAGATAGGCCGTGTCCAGGTAGTTAATCCCCTGCTCCACCGCACGGGAGATGATGGCGTCGGCTGTCTTCCCATCCGGGCGTCCCGGCGCACCGGGAAACCTCATGCAGCCCAGCCCCAACGCCGAGATACGGTTGCCGCTTTTAGGGTCAACGCGATATTGCACGGCCCCTCCCCTCCCATCGAAGCCCTGACAAGGCGAAACAAACCCGTCACGTCATCGAAACACATCGGAATCGCAATTGAGAACGTATCGTAACGCAGCAGAAATCAGGCCGTCACGGCACCGCTTTAACATCAGCAAAAAGCCCGATGAAAGGAGTCGCCCATGCCCGCGCTCGACCTTTGGAACCTCGCATCCCAGCTCAAAAGCACCGATTATCGCTGGGTCGACCTCACCCACACGCTCTCGTGCGACACCCCGCACTGGTTTGGCTTTAAGCCGTTTGAGTCCACCAAGCTCTTCGACTATCTGCCAAACACGCCCGAGGACATGCTCGCCCCTATGCGCTGCTTTCAGTATTCGGTCGCCTCGCAGTACGGCACGCATGTCGACGCACCGCGGCATTTCCACGTTGAGGGTCGTTCCCTTGGAGAGATTGAACCCATCGAGTTTATGCATCCGCTCTGCGTGATCGACAAGCACAAGGAATGCGCCGCAAATCCTGACTTTATCCTGACCATCGAGGACCTCAAAGCCTGGGAGAATGAGCACGGTCGCATTCCCAAGGACGCCTTTGTTGCCTTCCGCTCCGACTGGTCCAAACTCGCCGACCTCGAAAACAAGGACGAGGACGGCCAGCCCCACTACCCCGGCTGGGACCTCGACGCCACCAAGTGGCTCGTTGAAGAGCGCAACATCGGCGCTATCGGCCACGAGCCGGCCGACACCGACCCGGCGAGCGTGACCACGCGGGAGGACGCCTACCCCTACCCCGGCGAGCAATACATCCTCTCGGTCGACCGCTATCAGATCGAGGTCATGGACCATCTGGACGAGCTTCCCGCCACAGGCGCCGTCATCTTCTGCACCTTCCCTAAGGTCCGTGATGGTGTCGGGTACCCCGCGCGCGTCTTTGCGGTCTGCCCCGCAGCGTAACGTCCAGGCAAACGTTTCCTTTTTATAACAGCCGCCCCGCGCACCCACCAATCACCCCGGCGGCATACAATCCATCAGGCGCCCCTTACGCGGGCGCCTTTTATATGGGGAGATGATTCACATGCAGATCAACAAGGTCGCCTTTATCGGCAAGGGCGGCGTCGGCCTGCTCTACGGCAGCATGATTGCCAAGGCCCTCGGCAATGACGCCGTCGAATACGTTATGGATGACGCCCGTTTTGAGCGTCACGCGGGCGATGCGCTCACCGTCAACGGAAAGCCTTGCGATCTCACGTCCGTCCGCGCCAGCGAGGCAGCGCCCGCCGATCTGGTCATCCTGACGGTCAAGACCACCGGTCTCGACCAAGCACTCAAGACTATGGAGCGTGTCGTGGGACCCAACACGCTCATCGCCTCGCTGTGCAACGGCATTACGAGCGAGCAAAAGATTGCCGAGCGCTTTGGCTGGGAGCACACCGTCCTGGGTATCTGCCAAGGCATGGACGCCGTGTTCCTCAACGGAGAGCTCACCTTTACCAATGCGGGCGAGATTCGCTTTGGCGCGGCAGCGGGCACCAAGCCCGCAACCGTTACCGCCATCGACGAGCTCTATACGCGCTGCGGCATCGCCCATACCGTCGAGAGCGACATTGCGCACCGCATGTGGGCCAAACTCATGCTCAACGACGGCATCAACCAGACCTGTATGGCGTACGGCGGGACCTACGGAAGCGCCACGGAGCCGGGCTCCGAGCAGCGCCGCTGCTTTGTTTCCGCCATGCGCGAAACGCTTGCGGTCGCTAACGCCGAGGGCATTGAACTGACTGAAGCAGACCTGACGCAGATGGTGCACCTCATCGAAGGAGTCGACCCCGCCGGTATGCCATCGATGGCTCAAGACCGCGTCGCAAGGCGCAAAACCGAGGTTGATGAGTTCGCGGGCACCATTTGCCGCCTTGCCGCCAAACACGACATCCAAGTGCCGCAAAACGATTGGCTCTATCGGCGCATCCGCGATATCGAGAAAAGCTGGTAGCGCCAACGCGCCGCATTCAACAGCCTTAACAGCAAAGCCGCCGCAAGGGAACCTTTCCCCTGCGGCGGCTTTCATCTTCGTCTATGCCCGGCTGCCAATCTCACAACAGTTAGCGTTGCGATTCCGGAACCTCGTCCTCGTCATCGCGGCAAAGCAGCACGCCGACGCTTCCCAGCAGCGCGGCCGCGATCAGCGCGCCAACCACGATTGGAGTAGCCCCGCATGCCCCCTGCATGCCCGCAACGAACGCGGCCGTAGGACCAAGGCAGCCAAGCACCAATGCGACGGCGGCAACGGCGATATCTCGAGCGTCCACAAGACCACTTCCTCCAAGAGAAAGACCTTAATTCTCAAGAACCAGTGTGCCCCGCGCCCATATGCGCGGCGTACTGCCACGGTAAGGGCTCTGTTAGCTCAAGCATGCACAAAAAACGGACGCCCTTACGTTGCCCAAAGGCTCGGTAAAGACGCCCGCCCGTCATGTCCTATTGGCTTATGGCAGATTACCAACCGGTGTAGTAGTCGGTGGTTCCGGCGGCGCAGCCGGAGTCATAGACCTTGCAATCACCCTTGGAGCCCGTAAAGGTCGAGCCCTGGGCCATATCGCCCGCGGCAACAACGTAATAGCCGTCGGAATCGCGCCAGAAGCCCTCAGAATCCTGAGTCCATTCGCCCGTGCGATAGTGATAAAGCACATTGCTGCTGTAATAGGTCTCGCGGCGCCCGTTGTAGTTATTGACACCCGCAGAGCGCGTCAGGCCCGATCCGTTCGCGTAGGACGCGGCAGACGCGTAGGACGGAGTGTAGCCGGCGTTGTAGTACGAAGCCTGGGCGGCCTCGGCAGCCTCTGCCTCGGCGGCAGCGGCCTCGAGCGCTTCGCGCTTGGCATTCTCAAGCGCAGTGCGCAGCTCATCGAGCTCGGTCGACTTCGCGTCGACCTCCCCCATCGTCAAAAGGCTGCCCGCACCATCGATACAACCCTGCAGCACAGCGCGCTCGTCATCGGTGGCATAGTCACCATACATGTTTAGGATAATCTGAGCGCGCATCTCAAGGGAATCGCGCTTGGCCTCCATCGAGGCGTTCCACTCCTGCATGGAACCATAACCATCGCCGCGATAATCAACGGGCTGTACCAGCGTCGTCTCGGACGGCGTAGATCCAACCGTATCGGACAGTGTTGCCGCGTGGGCGTCAGTTGCGCCGACGCCCGCCAAAAGTGCCACGGTCAGAGCGGCGGAAAGGGCGGCGGCTTTCGGTTTTCGTGAATCGATCCTCATGTAGCTGGAAACCTCCGTAGTGTGTTTTTGCTGCGTTTGGGCTGCGTGTGATTCGATCGCGCTGCATAGTACCCCGAGCAAATCGCGACCTGCGGTTTTACTCAAAAGGCGCACGTCAATTGCGTAAAACTCACATCCTCTCAACAGGAGTTTTCCACAACTCGAATGCATAAAGCGTGTCAAAAACCCTGTTTTTGCGCCCTCTCTATGCAAAAAAGGCGCCTGTGCAACTATTGTTCGCACAGGCGCCTTGAGCAGGCATTTTATGCAGTTATACCTATCGAGTCGCAAGGGGTCCTTGCACAAGTCGCCTTACTCGTCCAGCGCGGCGAAAGCCTGCTTCAGATCCCAAATGATATCCTCGGCGTTCTCGGTACCGATGGAAAGACGGATCGTGGAGGGCGTGATGTTCTGCTCGGCGAGCTCCTCGGCAGAGAGCTGGGAGTGTGTGGTGGTAGCCGGGTGCACGACGAGCGACTTGACGTCGGCCACGTTGGCGAGCAGCGAGAACACCTGCAGATGATCGATGAACTTCCAAGCTGCCTCCTGGCCACCCTTAATCTCAAAGGTAAAGATCGAGGCACCGCCGTTGGAGAAGTACTTCTGATAGAGCTCGTGATCGGGGTGCTCAGGCAGGCTCGGGTGATTCACCTTGGCAACATGGCTGTCACCAGCCAGGAACTCAACGACCTTCTTGGTGTTCTCGACATGACGGTCAACGCGCAGCGACAGAGTCTCGGTGCCCTGGAGCAGGACCCAGGCGTTGAACGGGCTGATGCAGGCGCCCTCGTCACGCAGCAGGATGGCGCGGACATAGGTTGCGAAGGCGGCGGGACCGGCAGCCTCGGCAAACGAGACGCCATGGTAGGAGGGGTTGGGCTCGGCGATCTGCGCATACTTGCCGCTCGCCTTCCAATCGAAGTTACCGCCGTCGACGATCACACCGCCCAGCGAGGTGCCGTGGCCGCCGATGAACTTGGTTGCGGAGTGGACGACGATGTTGGCACCATGCTCCAGCGGACGGAACAGATACGGGGTGCCGAAGGTGTTGTCGACGACAACCGGTAAACCGTGCTTCTTGGCGATCTCGGAGATGGCGTCGATATTGGGGATGTCGGAGTTGGGGTTGCCGAGCGTCTCGAGGTAGATGACCGTGGTGTTGTCCTTGATGGCGCCCTCAACCTCTTCCAGGTTGTGGGCATCGACGAAGGTGGTCTCGACGCCAAACTGGGAGAGCGTATGCTCCAGCAGGTTGTAGGAGCCACCGTAGATGGTCTTCTGAGCCACCACGTGGTCACCGGCCTGGGCAAGAGCCTGCAGGGTATAGGTGATGGCAGCAGCACCGGAGGCGACGGCTAGACCGGCCACGCCACCCTCGAGTGCGGCGATACGGTCCTCGAAGACGCCCTGGGTGGAGTTGGTCAGACGGCCGTAGATGTTACCGGCATCGGCAAGACCAAAGCGGTCGGCGGCGTGCTGGGAGTTGCGGAACACATAGCTCGTGGTCTGGTAGATAGGCACGGCGCGGGAGTCGGATGCAGGATCGGCACTCTCCTGGCCAACGTGAAGCTGCAGGGTATCGAAACCAAAGGTGTGCTCGGGGTTGTTGATGAACTGGCTCATGATGATCTCCTTGATCGAACAAAAGTAAATAAATTAAAGAGAAGTAAGTCGCTGTCTCCTGATCACACCGACGGGCGCAAACAGGAGCCCGGCATTCGTCTTGGTAAGCAATTCATATGCGGGCCTCCTTTCGCATCCCGGTTCCGTGGTTGGCTTAAGTACCTACCGCCTTTGTGTGTTTTGAATAGTACGAGCATTGTTTCTCTCGGTCAATCACTTAAAAGCGCTAACCTGTTATCGGTTTTGTAGATAACACACGAAAGGACGGGCGCCGATGACCCTCCAGCAGCTTCGCTTTTTGATCGCCGTGGCAGAGTCCGGCTCAATCAACGCCGCGGCCCAGCGCCTCTATACCGCTCAGTCCAACATCTCAAACGCCGTCAAAAGCCTGGAACAGGAGCTCCATCTGGAAATCTTTACGCGCTCCAGCCGCGGCGTCACGCTCACCAACGATGGCACCGAGCTTTTGGGCTATGCGCGCCAGGTCGTTGAGCAGGCCGACATGCTCGAGGCCCGCTACGAAGACGGCGGCATCCCGCAAGCCCGCCTTGCCATCTCGGCCCAACACTACGCGTTTTCGGTCGAGGCCTTTGTCAACGTCGTCGAGCGCTGCCGCGACAGCAAGTTCGAGTTCATCATGCGCGAGACCACCACATCGCAGATCATCGATGACGTCCGTGCGTTTCGCAGCGATATCGGCATTCTGTATCTGGATGACTTTAACGCCCGCGTTCTGCAGAAGGCCTTCGCCGATGCCCGTGCAAGCTTCCATCCCCTATTCGACGCGACGGTCCACGTCTTCGTCAGCGAACGTCACCCGCTCGCACGCCGCCCTCAGCTGTCCCTTGCCGACCTCACGCCCTATACGCGCTACAGCTTTGAGCAGGGAACCTCGAACTCCTTCTATTACGCCGAGGAACCCTTTAGCTACATCCCTTGCGACCGCAACATACGAATCTCGGACCGCGGAACACTTACCAACCTGCTTATCACGTCGAACGGTTACACCCTGTCGACCGGCGTCCTCTCCAATGAAATGCAGTGGGGCATGGCCTCGATCCCGCTGGCAGACGCCCCAACGATGCATGTGGGCTACATCATGCATGACGACCGCAAGCCCTCTCCCCTCTTGCAGCAATACCTCGACGAGCTCAACCGCATCATCCATGCCAACCAACTGTCGGAAGACGGGGTAGAAATCGCAGATTGCTAGCCCCCGGCGGGCATGGCGCTACAATGGTCACTCGCACGAAACATACCCAACGAAAGGAACCATGTGAAGGTCATCATCTATACCGACGGCTCGGCCCGATCAAATCCGGGACGCGGCGGCTACGGCGCCGTGCTCAAATACACCAACCCCGCCGGCAAGACCTTCACCTCCGAGCTTTCGCGCGGCTACGCCAAGACCACC
Source organism: uncultured Collinsella sp. (assembly GCA_902495155.1). GTDB lineage: Bacteria > Actinomycetota > Coriobacteriia > Coriobacteriales > Coriobacteriaceae > Collinsella. Next base: position 5,564 of record CABUWD010000009.1, on the reverse strand, counting down.
AACAACCGCATGGAGCTCATGGCGGTCATCGTAGCGCTCGAGGCGCTCAACCGCCCCTGCGACGTCGAGGTCCATTCCGATTCGCAGTACGTCGTCAACGCCTTCAACAAGCACTGGATTGACGGATGGAAAAAACGCGGCTGGAAGACCGCCAACAAGCAGCCCGTCAAGAACCGCGACCTGTGGGAGCGCCTGCTCACCGCAAAGAGCAAGCACAAAGTGGAGTTCATCTGGGTTAAGGGCCACGCCGGCCATGAGCTCAACGAGCGCTGCGACGAGCTTGCCACCACGGCGGCCGACGGCAGCAACCTCGATATCGACGCCGGCTTTAACGAGAGCGACCTGTAACGGCGTTTTCGCACGCTATTTCCTGCCCCCTCGCGCTACACTCATCCTGTAAACCGAACGGCACGAGGGGGATACATGCTGCGTATAGCGACCATCGGCACATCCATGATTACCGACGACTTTATCCAGGTCGTCAACGCCAACGACCAAGCTGCGTTTGTGGGCACGCTCTCGCGCGATGCAGATCGCGGCGCCGCCTTCACCGCTAAGCACGGTGGCGAGCGTAACTTCACCGCACTTGACGAGCTTGCGTCCGCCGACGACGTCGACGCCGTCTACATCGGCAGCCCTAACGCGCTTCACTACGAGCAGGCCCTTGCCGGCATCGCCGGTGGCAAGCACGTCATCGTCGAAAAGCCTTTTTGTGCCACCGAGGCACAGGCGTTCGAGGTCTTTCGCGCAGCCGAGGCGGCGGGCGTCGTAGCCCTCGAGGCCATGCGCCCCCTCCACGATCCCGCTTTCCACGCCATCGAGGACGCCCTGGGTGAGATCGCCCCCATCCGCCGCGCCTCATTGCGCTTTGGCAAATATTCCTCGCGCTACAACGAGATTCTCGCGGGACACGCCACCAATATCTTCGACTGCAATATGGCATCGGGTTCCCTCATGGATATTGGCGTCTACACCGTCGAGCCCATGGTCGAGATCTTCGGCATGCCCTCCGGCCTTACGAGCATGGCTACTCTGCTCGACCCCACCACGCAAGAGCTCACCCATGGCCCCATCGATGGCTGCGGTTCCATCCTCGCCAGCTACGGCGGTGGCCGCATCTCCGTCGAGCTCGCGCACTCCAAAATTACGAATGACCTGCTGCCCTCGCAGATCGAAGGCGAGCGTGGCACTATCCAGATTGACCATCTGTCCACGCCCCGCAACGTCCGCATCGACTATCGCGGCGACGTCGTACGCGGCTCGGCGACCGAGGCGCCGCGCGAACAGAGCGACAACGGCCGCATGCTCGACCTGCCCAAATCGAGCAACACCATGGAATACGAACTCGCAGACTTTATCACCGCCATCGGCGGCATCGATAACGTCAAGGAAGAGATTTGGGAGACCCCGGCGGGACGTCACGAGCTTGGCCACTACCGCGATGTCACGCTCGTCTCACTGCGCATCATGGATGCCGTGCGCCAGCAGGCCGGCATAACCTTCCCGGCCGACGCAGGCAAGCAGGCATAGCGATGGGCTTCTTCGATACGTTCTTCTCCAGCGTCGCCGGCGGCGGCCGCGAACCCCAAAAGCCTTCTGGCGTCGAGCTCGAGCTGCGCCGTAGGCTCACCGTGCTCGCAAGCGACGGGGCCACTCAAGACGCCCCGCAGCGCTATTTCCTGCGGTGGGAGGGGCAGGTCCAGGGCGTCGGTTTCCGCTTTACCAACACCAACCTCGCGCAGGCACGCGCGCTCACCGGCTGGGTGCGTAACATGGAAGACGGCTCAGTCGAGATGGAGATACAGGGAGCTCCGGCAAATATCCTATCTCATCTCGAGGCGCTTCATGCCTCCTACGAGCGCATGGGAACGCGTTTTCGCCTCGTAGACGCCCAGGCCCGAGCCCCACTTACCAATGAAGACGGTTTCACGCCTCGTTATTAGTATTGTGTGCTAAATACGGTATCATTTACCTACGACCGTTGATAGAAAAGAGGCGAGGCGCATGGCGGTGCAAAGAAGGAATACCAAGCAGCGAAAGCTGGTTCTTGACGCCGTGCGCCAAAGCTATAACCATCCCACCGCCGACGAAATCTACAACGCCGTGCGCGAACAGGATGACAAGATCAGCCGCGGCACGGTCTACCGCAACCTCGATCTCTTGGCAGATGCCGGCGAGATTCTCTCCATCAAGACGCCGGGCGGCAGCCGCTTCGATCGCACGATCGAGCCGCATGCGCATATCATCTGCACCTCATGCAGCCGCGTCATCGACGTACCGCTCCCCTTCGATGCCCAGCTCGACGCCAAAGCGTCCGAGCAAATCGGCTGGCACGTCACGTCGCACTACACCATCTTCGAGGGTCTCTGCCCCGACTGCCGGTAGATGTTTGGAACATGCCTTAAAATCCACCTTTCCGCACTTTGCAGCAAAAAGTAGATTTCTAGACATGTCCCAAATGTCTACTCAGCAAGTAGACGACGCAGCTCTTCTTCGACCGTGCGCACGTAGCGGACGCGGTCGTTGATGCCACGCATAGAGGGGTTACAGCTCTCCATCAGATAGGGATGGCCCACGACGTTGAGCATGTCGCGATCGTTCTCATTGTCGCCAAACGCCATCATCTCATCGGGCGAAATACCCAGGGCACGACCGTAATCGGCAAGCGCGGAGCCCTTGCCCGAACCGAAACCGATAAAGTCCGTCCATTCGGTTCCCGACGTCATCACGTCGACACGGTCGCTAAAGAGGCGCTCAAAATGCTCCAGCGCCGCCGGCTGATCAACCTCGGGCGTCTGGAAGGCAATCTTAATGACGTCCTCGTCGATGTCCTCGGGACGGTCGACCACCGCCACATCGCAGTGGACCTCATAGCGTAAATGGTCGACGAACGCATCATTGCCGCTCATGGTGTAGAGGTGCCCCTCGCACGAAAGGGTCACGTCGGCATGGGGATACGCAACCACGGCATTCGCGATATCCATAGCAAGGCTGCGCTCCATGGAACGCTTGACAACGGCACGTCCCTCGCTCATCACCAGGGCTCCGTTTTCGCATACATAGGCGAGTTCATCGGCCACCGGGGCAAACAGGTAGCGCAGGCTCGCATATTGACGGCCACTCGCCGGCATAAACACGATACCGCGACGATGCAGCTCATCGATAAGCTCAAAGGCCTCGGAACGCGGCTCGCGCTCCCCCGGATGCAGCAACGTACCGTCCAAATCGCATGCAATCAGCTTGATTCCTTCAAGACCCATATGCTTTCCCCCACAGCATCTCATCAACAGAAAGACGGACTTTGAATAGTTGCCTCTCAAAGTCCGTCTTACTTATACGCACGTTAACCGCGCGCCTTCTTTACGATCGTAAAGTCTGGAGCCATACTCACAACGGCATCCGCCGCACTCGACGCAAAGCGCCGGTCCGAATCGAGTTCACGGGTAACCACCGAGAGCCGAACGCCCTCGACGCCCCGGAGCATGCGGCCCAAAACAGGCTGCACCGGCGTATACATGCGCACGGTATGCTCGTCCGAATCGCCTCGGAAAAGTGGCGTATGCATGTTGCCGATCTCCCAGCACGCATGCGCGAGCGCAATCGGATCCATGCGGTCGACTTCGACCAAATAGACCTCGGCGCTGCGCAGGCGCACAATAACCGCCACGGGCACCATGCCCGAACGGTCAATGGTGAGCACGTCGCCATCGGCAAGACGACCGCCGTCGGCAGTATCCAACCGAACATCGATCGTGCGCCCCAGTTCCGTCACGCCCACAAACGCGCATGCATCAGCCTGGTCCCAATCGAGCAGTAGCTCGTCAACTTCAAAGACGCCGCCCAACTTCCGGCGAAGCAGGAGTTCATAGGACGGATCGTTGAGATTTCCCAAGCATGTCGTCGAAACCAAGCGTTCAGGCATACTCTAGTCCTCGACCTCGACGAGCTCGATATCAAAGTTGAGGTCCTTGCCGGCAAGCTCGTGGTTGGCATCGAGCGTCACGGCCTCGGGCGTTACGTCGATGACGACGGCGGGGACGGGCATGCCGCTCGGCGTGGACAGGAAGAGCTTCATGCCCTTCTCGATCTGCTCGATGTTGGGAACCTGCTCGGCCGGGAAGGTAATAACCATCTCGGGATTGTGCTCGCCGTAGGCATCGGCAGCAGGAATGTGCACGGTCTTCTTCTCGCCCACCTGCATGTCGACAACAGCGGCGTCGAAGCCCTTGATCATCTGACCGGCGCCGCAGGTGAACTCCAGCGGCTCGCCGCGATCGTAGGAGCTATCGAACTGCGTGCCGTCGTCGAGCGTGCCGCGATAATGAGTCTTGACCTTCTTGCCCTGGTTGGACATGGTAACCTCCGTGATAAGGGCGGCGCACAACGCGGGCCGCCGTGAACATATGGCGCTAACTATACCCTAGTCATACAATTCAATGACAGTTTGCAAAGAAACGCTGCAACCGGAGGAACCATGGCATATCCCGTATTTGACCTACACTGCGACACCGCCGACCGCATCGGCTGGGCCACGCTCGATCTCGACCTGCGCTTTACCGCCGGCACCGACGGTTATTTCCCCGGCGACGAAACGCATCCGCAAGATTTCGACCTCATCGAGGGCAACGCCTGCGCCATCTCGCTCGCAAAGATCGGCAACACGCCGTGGGCACAGTGCTTCGCCACGTTTGTCCCCGATGAGATTCCCACCGCCCACGCCGCGCGCTTCCAGGCGCAGATCATGGCGCACATGAGCGGCCAGGCAATGCTCAACCACGACCGTATGGTCAACGTGCGCAGCGCCGCAGACATTCGCCCCGCACTCAAGGACGGCAAGGTCGCCTGCATCCACACCATCGAAAACGCCACGTTCTTTGCCGAGGACCCCGCACTGATCGAGGTGCTCAAGAGCTTGGGCGTGCTTATGTCGTCACTCAGCTGGAACGCGCAGGGACCGCTCGCGAGCGGCCACGACACCCACGCCGGCCTCACCGCCGCCGGCATCGAGGCGCTTACGCAGATGGAGCACGCCGGCATGGTACTTGACGTCTCCCACCTCAACGATGAGTGCTTTGACGAGGTTGTCGCCCACGCCACGCGCCCCTTCGTCGCCAGCCACTCCAACTCCCGCACCGTCTGCGGCGTCAAGCGCAACCTCACCGACGACCAGTTCCGCACCATTCGCGACACGGGTGGCATCGTCGGCCTCAACTACTGCAGCGAGTTCCTTTCCAACGACGCAACCGACAAGACCGCCGCAGACGTCACCTTCGACCAGCTGGCGGCACATATCGAGCACTGGCTCGACCTGGGCGGCGAGGACGTCATCGCGCTCGGCGGCGACTGGGACGGCGCCACGGTGCCCGCTTTCCTCTCCGATGCCAGCAAGATGCCCGAGTTCCAGAACATGCTCTCCAAGCATTTTGGCAAGACCGTGATGCAAAAGCTCTGCAGCGACAACGCGCTTGCCTTCTTTGAGCGTTATTAATTTCATATCCCTTGAGCGGGGCGGCGAGGCGGACGAAAGAACAGACGGCCCCGACCCCAAATGGAGGGCCGCGATT
>CABUWD010000008.1 GCA_902495155.1 uncultured Collinsella sp. | reverse complement strand
CCGCAACTTTGGAAAGGCACCTTTAGCCATTGGGGACGCACCGAGCACTGGGGTATCATGGCTTGGTTGCTATAAATCGCATTTACGCGCCTTGTAGGAAGGGACTGCGCCCATGGCTTTTGAGCCCGCTCAACATAGCTTTATCACGCTCGAGGGCGTCGATGGCGCTGGCAAGTCCACGCAGGCGCGCCTGCTTGCCCGCGCGCTCGAACTCGCTGGCTACCAGGTTGTGAGCCTGCGCGAGCCGGGCGGTACCGCCATCAGCGAAAAGATCCGTGCTCTGCTGCTCGACCCCGCCAACACGGCGATGGGCGACACCTGCGAGTTGTTGCTCTACGAGGCGGCGCGCGCTCAGTTGGTGCACGAGGTCATCGTGCCCGCCCTTGCTGTCGGTAAGGTGGTCCTGTGCGATCGCTTCTACGATTCCACGACCTGCTACCAGGCGTTTGCCGATGGCCTCGATCGCCAGATAGTACGCGACGCCAACAACCTGGCCGTCGCGGGTACGCACCCGGCGCTCACGCTCGTCTATCACATCACGCCCGAGCAGGCGGCGCTGCGCATGGCAGCCCGTGGCGCGGCAGATCGCATGGAGGCAAAAGGCATGGCCTTCCAAGAGCGCGTCTACCAGGGATTTTGCGCCATTGCCGCCGAGGAACCAAACCGCGTAAAGCTCATCGACGCGACCGCGTCCATCGAGGAAGTCTTCGCGCAGACGGTCGAGCGGGTTCGCGCCTACGGCCTCGACATTTCCCAGGACGCCGTCACCGCCGCGCTTGCCCAGGAGGCCGAGTAACATGGCCCCCGCTCAGGCAAGTCTGCTGGCCAAGCTCGACACCCAAGAGCGCGTGCGCGACTTTTTGACCAATGCCGTCGCCAGCGGTCGCGCATCGCACGCCTACCTGTTTTTGGGCGCGCCCGGCGCGGGCAAGCTCGACGCCGCGTGGGCGCTCGCCCAAGCCTTCCTGTGCGAGCAGGATGGCTGCGGCTCATGCGATAGCTGCGTGCGCGTCGCCCGCCATACACACCCCGACGTGCACTATTACACGCCCGAGAGCGCCACGGGCTACCTCATCGCCCAGACCCGCGAGCTGCTCGACGACGTGCCGCTGGCGCCCATCCGTGCCAAGGCCAAGGTCTACATCATCGACCGTGCCGAGCAGCTGCGCGCCAACACCGCCAACGCACTGCTCAAAACGCTCGAGGAGCCGCCCGAGGGCGTTATGTTTATCTTGCTGGGCACCTCGGCAGACGTGATGTTGCCCACCATCGTGAGCCGCTGCCAGTGCGTGCCGTTTCGGCTGGTATCGCCTGCCGTCGCCGCGCAGGCCGTGAGCCGCGCCACCGGTCAGGACCCTGCGCGTTGCCGCATGGCCGTCGCCGTAGCGGGAAGCCCCACGCGTGGCATCGAGTTCCTCAAGAGCGCCGAGCGCCAGGACGCCCGCCGTCAGATGGTTCGCGCCATCGATTCGCTTATCGCCGCCGACGAGGCCGACGTGCTCAGCCGCGCCAAGTCACTCATCGTCGCCGTTAAGGCGCCGCTCGCCGAGGTCAAGTCCACGCAGGAAAAGGTGCTCGAGCAAAACGCCGACTACTTGTCGCGTGGAGCATTGAAGCAGCTTGAGGACCGCAACAAGCGCGAACTCAACGCGCGCGAGCGTTCGGGTATCATGGAAGCGCTGGCGAGCGCGCGGACGCTCATGCGCGACGTGCTGCTGACGCTTCAGGACGAGGCGGCCGACGTGGTGAACGAAGACGTGCGCGACACGATCGGTCGGCTTGCCGCCGCGACCAATGTTGCGGGTGCCACGCGGGCGCTCGAGGCAGTCGCGACCGCCGAGCGCAACATCGCCAGAAACGTTACTCCCCAGCTGGCCATCGAGGTCATGCTGTTCGATATCAGGAAGGCACTGAAATGCCGTTAGTCGTACCCGTTAAGTTTACCTACGCCTCGCGCGACCTGTGGTTCGACCCGCAGGATCTGGATATCCTCGAGGCCGATTATGCCATTTGCTCCACCGAGCGCGGAACCGAGATCGGCCTGGTCACGGCCGATCCCTTTGAGGTGCCGCAAGACGAGATCGGTCAGCCGCTTAAGCCCGTGCTGCGCGTGGCGAGCGACATCGACCTGCAGCTTGCCGACGACCTGGCCATCCAAGGCGACGAGGCCATGGTCGACTTCCGCCGCCTGGTCAAGGAGCTCGATCTCGAGATGAAGCCGGTGGGCGTCGAGTACCTGTTTGGCGGCGAGAAGGCCGTGTTCTACTTTGCGGCAGAGGAGCGCGTCGATTTTCGCCAGCTCGTCAAGGATCTGTCCTCGACGCTGCACATTCGCGTCGACATGCGCCAGATCGGCGTGCGCGACGAGACCCGCCTGGTGGGCGGCTATGCCCAGTGCGGACAGGAACTCTGCTGTACGCGCTTTGGCGGACAGTTTGAGCCCGTCTCGATTCGCATGGCAAAAGAGCAGGACCTACCGCTCAACTCGTCCAAGATTAGCGGCGTTTGCGGCCGCCTGATGTGCTGCCTGCGTTATGAGTTCGAGGCGTACAAGGACTTTAAGAGCCGTGCGCCCAAAAAGAAGACGCTCATCGATACGCCGCTTGGCAAGGCGCGTATCCAGGAATATGACACGCCGCGTGAGCAGCTGGTGCTGCGCCTGGAGAACGGCAAAGTCTTTAAGGTCAACCTGGCCGATATGACGTGCTCGGAGGGCTGCAAAAAGAAGGCCGCCGAGCAGGGCTGCAACTGTCGCCCCGACTGCGTGACGCGTGATGTGCTCGAGCGCATCGAGTCGCCCGAGATGCGCCTGGCGCTCATGGAGCTCGATCGCGAGAATGGCGTCGACGTGGGCGATGGCCTGTCGAGTGCCGACCGTCTGGCCGGCACGTCGATGCCCAAGCGCCGTCGTCGCGATGCGGACGCCGATACCCGTGCCGGTCAGAGCCAGGGCGAGGGTCGCGGCCGCGGTAAGGGTCGCGGCAAGGCCGAGGCACCCGAGGCTGAGGAGGCTGCCGGTGGACGTCGCCGCCGCAAGCGCTCGGGTTCGGGCGACGCCGGCGAGGCCGCTCCCGCAGGCAAGAATTCCTCCCGCGAGCGCGAGGCTCAGCAGCCTCAGCAGCAAAACCGCGGCGGTGGCATGAATCCCACGCGCCGTCGCCGCCGCCATTTGTCGAGCGAGGAGCGCGAGGATGCCTTCCGCGCCGCAGCCGCTCGCGAGGCCGGCACTGCTCCCAAGGGCGGCTCGGGTTCCGACGCACCTGCCGACAAGGGCGGCAAGCCGCGTGGCGATGAGGAGCGCGCGCCGCGTCCGCGTCGTCGCCATTCTTCGGGCACGCAGCAGAAGCCCTCGGTGCCTTCCGTGGCCGATCAGGTTTCGGATGGCGAGGTCAAGGTCACGCGCCGTCGCCCCGGCGACGGTGGAGGTACGGCAGCCAAGGCCGCGCGCGGCGCCTCTCGCGACGAGCGTGACGTGCGCGAGGATCGTGGCGGCGAGGGCTCGGCCGACCAGGGCCAGAAGCGCCGTCGCCGTCGTCGCTCCCGCAAGCCGCGTCAGGACGGTGGCGAGGGCTCGACCCCGAGCTCGTCCGCGCCGCAACCGCCTGCCGGCGAATAACGCCCGCGAGCGGATTTAACCTGCCTAACCCCAAACGCGTCGGGGTATCATGGCGCTGAATCAACAACCCTCCCTCTGCCTTTGCATAGGGAGGGTTGTGTCGTGAAGAGACATTTGAATGCGTTGGGTTGCCTGCAAAGCGTTGGCACCCTGCCGTTTGCGGATGAATTGCTACCGTTTGCCGAGCGTGCGGCGCACGAGGCGCTCGAGGCGTTGTCGCCCACGCGATGCGCCGGCTGCGAGCGCTCCGGCGCGCTAATTTGCCAAGACTGCCTCGCGGCGCTTACGCTCATCGATCCGCGTCATAGCTGCACTCGATGCGGCGCTCCGTTTGGAGACCTGCTGTGCACTGAGTGCTCGGTCGAGGGTGCGTCCTCGGCAATGGCCGAGGCACTCGATCGCTGCCTGGCATGTGCCGCCTACACGCATCCGCTGCCGCGCATCATTAAAGCGTACAAAGACGCGGGCGAGCGACGCCTGGCGCCGTATCTGGCAGAGCTGCTATACGACACCGCCCTGCATGCCCAAGTTGTGGCCCCCGATCGCTATGGCGGCGTGTTGTCCGCTGCCGACGCAGTTGTGTTTGTGCCTGCGACAGCGGCGGCGTTTCGGCGGCGCGGCTTTGATCATATGGAGGCCATTGCGCGTCCATTTTGTGAGCTGTCGGGTGTACCGCTGCTCGATGCCCTCGTTAAGTACGGCCATGGCGACCAGCGCGAACTCGGTCGCGAGGAGCGCCGAGAGCGCGCCCGGGGCATGTACGAGACGGTCGAGGACGTGCGGGGCCGCCGCCTGCTGCTTATCGATGACGTCATTACCACAGGCGCGACGATGGCGGCGGCTTCGGCAGAACTCAAGCGCGCCGGTGCCGCGGCTGTCGATGGCCTTGCTATCGCACGCGTTTGGTAGGGGTGGTTCATGTGGCGGTAAAAATCAACCAGCGCGTCGAGCCGACGAAAGAACAGCTCGCGGCTTCCGTGATCCTGACGGGCGCCTTGGCGTTGCGCATGATGCGCGCCGAGCGCCGGCAGATGGGCTACATCAGCTGGAAAGACCTCGATCCCGAGGAGGAGCGCCGCGTGCTGTGTACGTCATCGCCTTCGGCCGGGGATATCTACCTTTCAGATTTGGTGCGAATTGGAGCCGCGAGTGGCGAGGTGCAAGAAGACTTGTGCCTGCTGGTGGGGACTGCGGCGCAGCGCCGCCGCATACCTGGCGTGAGTTGGTCCGTCTGTTCCGCGGGGTTGCCGGCCGGATCGATTCTGGAAGTGGAGCCGGGGGTATACAGCTTGTCTCCCAAGGCCCTTTGCGCTGCCGTTGCACGCGAAGTCGGTTGCATCCAGGCATTTGCCCTGGCCCAGGAGCTGTGCTCCAAGATTTCACTGAGCGATCGCGGTAAGTTTCTGCCTCCCTACAGCTCGCCTGTTGTGAACAAACTTGCAAAGGACAAGGACCAACCGCCAGATGTGGGCTACTTTGAGGTCGAGCCGGTGCTGACGCCCGATCGTCTGGCAGATTATCTCGCGGTATGCAAGGGGACCGCGGCCAAACAGCTGCAGCGTCTGTGTCCCTATCTTTCGGAAAACCTGCGCTCACCCATGGAGTGCATCATGCTCGCCCTGTTTTCGCTTCCGTTTTCCTATGGCGGGTTTGCCTGCGGTCCCTTTAAGACCGATTGCAAAATCGAGTTCAATGACCGTGCGCAGGCAATCTCGGGGATGCCGCATGCAGTTTGCGATGCGTATCAGGAAGCAGCCCGGTTTGACCTGGAATACAACGGTGAGCTGGGCCATTCCTCTCGGAGGGGACGTATCCATGATGAAAAACGCAACACGGGCTTCATAGCTATGGGGATCGAGGTCGCGACGGTCAACAACGAGATGCTCTGCGACATGGAGGCAATGGAAGCGCTCGCATGGCGCATGCACCAGCGTATGCGAAAGCGGTACCGGAATCGTGTCGATGCTCGCAGGAAGAAGCAAGAAGCGTTGCTTAACACGCTGCGGGCGTGTTTTGGGCTTAAGCCGGTCTAATTCGCGTCGAAAATAGAGGGTTAATCATATGCCCTGGCCAAAATATGGCAAATATGAGTACTGTCACTAAATCAGTAACAGCAAAATCAAGGAATTTAGAACTCGGAGGCGGCGTAAAGTAAGAAGATAATAAACAAATGTAGAATAACTAAGCATCAGGTTGGCGACACTGAGCGCAAAATCTGTTCGAGAGGCCAAAAGTGCCTGTTACTAAATTGGTGGCAGTACTCTTATTTGCCATATTTTGGCCGGGGCACCCTAAGAAGGGCGCCCGGAGCTCCCCGTAGGGGAGCTCCGGGCTTCATAGGGGCACGAATAGTCCACTCCGACCCGCAAAATCTGTGCGCACGATGCGAATGACGCCCTTAACCTTAAACTTTAGCTTGAACTTAGCTATAATGCGCTACGTTCCTACCAGGCTGTGGTTGCGGACGGACGAAATGCCCGTCCTAGTCCAAGACAGACGCGGTCAAAGGGATCCACGTAAGCGACCGCGTGCGCGCGGCGCGATCATGGCGCGTCCTAGATGTAAGCCGCACCGTCCGTTCTACTTTCTTTGGGGCAATACCGCCTCGCGGGCGAGCGGGCCAGTCGTGAAGGTGGCTGCGGCCTCCCGAGCAAACACCCCGGTGCGCAAGTGTGGGGTCAAATACCAGGTCAGCTGGTGGGAACAATCTGATATTCCGCGCAACGCACGGATCGTATACGACACAGAAGGCAGGGTAGTGGACATGGTGAGGGGCAGCTTGATGCACGCGGCTCGGTTAGGTGCTGGGGCCGCAGCGGTCATCGCCGTTTTGGGCCTGAGCGGATGCGCGTTCAACCCGCTGTCTACGTTCACGACTCCCACGATCGACCAGATCGAGTACGAGACCGTCACGCCCACGGTGTCGGATGATGCCCTGGTCACTCCCGGTACCCTGACGGTCGCCCTCGATACCTCCGATGCGCCGCAGGCCATGCAGGGCACCGACGGCGAGCTCACGGGGTATGCGGTCGACGCCGCCCGCGCCCTCGCAAGCCGCATGGGCCTTAAGGTCGCCTTTGTCGATGCGTCCTCGGCAGGTTCCGCGCTCGGCGACAAAAAGGCTGATATCTTTATCGGCGAGATCAACTCCACAGACGGGGACGTTAGCTCGCTCGGCACCTGCCTGTACGATGCCGCTTCCGTGTTCGGTAAAACCAGCGATGGTGGGTCGCTAAGCGTTTCCACCGATACCCTTAACACGTCCACCCTGGGTGTCCAGATGTCCTCGGCCTCGCAGGAGGCGCTTGCCAAGCAGAGCATTACCGCCAACCAAAAGACCTACTCCAACATCAACGAGTGCTTTGAGGCGCTCGAGTCCGGCGAGGTCGACTATGTGATCTGCGACTCCACGGTCGGCGGCTACCTTGCACGTCTGATGAGCGAGATCTCCTATGTCGGTGCGCTCGAGGCGCCCTCGACGCTCGGTGTTGCGGGCCTCTCGTCCAATGACGAACTGTGCCGTGCCGTGAGCGATGCCCTCGACGGTATTACGGCCGACGGCACGCTCGAGGCAGTCCACTGCGTCTGGTATGGCACGATGCCCTACGACCTCACCACTAAGACGGTTTCGGGCGCTAACGTGCAACCGGGCGACTCTGAGTCCAGTGAGACCATGTCCTCCGGCAGCGAGTCCTCCGATTCCAACAATGAGACCGCATCCTCCGAAGACAAATCGTCCAGCCAGGAAGACACCATCACCGACGACGACATTAACAAGCTTAATAGCTAGTTATTGCTAGGGGTGGCGTCTCCTATGCACTAGGAGAGACACCTCTTCACGGTTTCAACACGCACTGCCGGGCTTCCCCAATAGGGGAGCCCGGCTTTTTCATCCCTATAAAACCAGCAGGTCAAAGCTAATTTTCGAGACCAAATTCAAAGCCGCCGACGCCCTCCCATAGCGCACTTTGCCACAGAAAAGTGCGAGACTTCGGTATGCGGTATCAAGCAATCGTTATTCGGGTCTTTAGGAATCCGCGTGATTAAATGCACGGCAATGGGTACATAGCCAGTACAGTAAGTCCCCGAGGCAGATTGGAGCCACGTATGGATATCAAGGTTTCTGGACGCAAGACGACGGTAACCGATGCTCTGCGTGCGCATGTGGATGAGAAGATCGGCGAGGCGCTCAAGGTTTTCGATATCGAGCCCATGACGGTCGACGTTGTACTTCGCTATGAGAAGAACCCCTCGAACCCCAACCCGGCAATTGTCGAGGTTACGGTTCGTGCCCGCGGTTCGGTGATTCGCGTTGCCGAGCACGGTGCAGATATGTACGCCGCCATCGACCTCTCCGCCGATAAGGTCACCCGCCAGCTGCGCAAGTTCAAGACCAAGGTCGTTGACAACCGCCAGGGCGGTGCCAGCGCAGCGGATGTCGCACCGGTCGAGCGCGTCGAGGATCTGGCCGACCTGCTGCTGCCCGAGGAGGAGGACGACCTGCTCGTCCGCGAGAAGGTCATCGATGTCACCCCGATGACTGAGGAGCAGGCGCTGGTGCAGACCGATCTGCTGGGCCACGACTTCTACGTGTTCGAGAACGCGACAACTGGCCTCATCAATGTGGTGTATCACCGTAAGAATGGTGGATATGGCATCATCAAGCCCCGCATCGAAACACTTGACGAGTAAAATACGTTAACTTGCATGAGTTAACGGTTGGCGGCCATCCCATGCGGGTGGCCGCCTTTTTACGTAAGGAGTCGCTTTGATGGACAAGGCCGCATCCGCCGGTCATTCGGACCGTTGCCGCATCGTCGTCGATACCTGCTGCGACTTTAGCCCCGAGGTCGCCGCGAACCTCGATGTCGATATCCTGGGTTTCCCCTTCATTATCGATGGCGAAGAGCGCACGGACGACATCTGGTCGAGCATCACACCCAAGGAGTTCTACGACCGGATGCGCGCCGGTGCCCGCGTGTCCACCTCGGCTGTGTCGCTCGGTCGCTATATCGAGTTCTTTACCGAGTGCGCCAAAGAGGGCACGCCCACGGTCTACCTGTGCTTTACCTCGGCGCTGTCGTCGAGCTACAACTCCGCGTGCCAGGCGGCAGATGCCGTGCGCGCCGAGTATCCCGATTTTGAGCTTTACGTGGTCGACAACGCTCTGCCCTGTGCGACCGGCGCGCTCTTGGCGCTCGAGGCCGTGCGCCAGCGTTCGGCGGGACTGACCGCCAAGCAGCTGGTCGATTGGGCAAACGAGGCAAAGACCTACGTCCACGGCTACTTTACGCTCGAGAGCTTCGACGCACTGGCTGCCGGCGGCCGCATTCCGCCCGCGGCGGCGCAGCTCACGGCAAAGCTCGATGTCAAGCCCGAGCTCTCCTACGACCTTGCCGGCTCGCTGTCGCTGATCGGCGTCAACCGCGGCCGCAAAAAGGCGCTCAAGTCCATTCTCAAGTCGTTCCGCGAGAACTACGTGCCCGACCGCACCATGCCCATCGCCATCATGACGGCCGATGCCGAAAAGGACGGCGACTGGCTCGAGGCCGCCATCCGCAAGGAGGAGGGCTGCGCCGACGTCACGATCATTCGCAGCTCCGTGGGTCCCACCATTGGCTCGCACGTGGGCCCCGGCATGGTGGCCTGCGCGTTTTGGGGCAAGAATCGTGCCGAGAAAGCCTCGCTTTCCGACCGCATCGCGCGCCGTGTGCGAGGCGAGTAGGTAGGCGCTGCGGCTGCAAGTGCCCTCAACTCACAGCCCAAACGCTGGCACCGAGTATTTTAACCTGGTAACAACACCCAACCCAAAAGGAAAGGTTTCATGGCAAACAAGCTCTCCGTCGCATTCATCGGCACCGGAATCATGGGTGCCCCCATCGCCGGCCACATCTTGGACGCCGGCTATCCCGTCACGGTCAACAACCGCACCAAGTCCAAGGCTGCCGCGCTTATCGAGCGCGGCGCCGTCTGGGCCGATACGCCGGCCGATGCCGTGGCGAACGCCGATGTCGTCTTTACCATGGTGGGCTATCCCTCCGAGGTCGAGGAACTCTACCTGGCGGGCGACGGCCTGCTCGCGTGCACCAAGCCGGGTGCGGTCTTGATCGACCTCACCACGAGCTCGCCCGAGCTGGCGCGCGACATTGCCGAGGCTGCCCAGGTTTCCGGCCGCATGGCGTTTGACTGCCCCGTCACCGGCGGCGAGTCGGGAGCTATCGCCGGCACGCTCACGGCTATCGTGGGCGCCACCGAGAACGACATTGCTCCGGTCCGTGATATCCTTTCCACCTTTGCGGCAACCATCTGCTGCTTCGACGGCGCCGGCAAGGGCCAGGCTGCCAAGCTCGCCAACCAGGTGTCGCTGGGTGCCTGCATGGTCGGCATGGCAGACGCCATGGCATTTGCCGAGCTGAGCGGCCTTGATTTGGAGAAGACCCGTCAGATGATCCTGGGCGGCACCGGTAAATCCGGCGCCATGGAGAGCCTGGCGCCCAAGGCGCTCGACGGCGACTACAAGCCCGGCTTTATGGTTGAGCACTTCATTAAGGACCTGCGCCTGGCGCTCGCTTACGCCGATGACCGCGAGCTCGCGCTGCCCGGCGCCGACGTGGCCTTTACGCTCTACGATATGCTCGACGCCATCGGTGGTGCCAAGCTGGGCACCCAGGCCATCACGGTCCTCTACAAGGAGGAGGCCGACGCCATCGCCGCCGGTCTGGACTGGTCGCAGTATCGTCCCGAAGAGCACGGTGCTCACGAGGACGGCTGCGGTTGCGGCGAGCACGGCGACGACCATGAGTGCGGTTGCGGCCACCACCATGGCGAGGACCACGAGTGCTGCGGCGGCCACGGTCGTGACGACGGCCACGAGTGCTGCTGCGGCCATCATCACGAGGAGTAGCGCCCATGAGCTGGACGTTCGTGGTGCTTGCGCTGGCGCTCTTTCTCTTTGCGATCTACATCGGTTTTTTGTGTGGCCAGTGGGCTTGCGAAAAGCGCGTCATCACCAAGCGCGATTACTGGATCGCCAACTTTGCAGGGGCGGCGGCAGTCGTCCTGCTGACCTGGGTGTTCTCGCTGTTCCCGCTGGTGCAGTTTGCGCCGATCGGCTGGCTCGGCGGCTTTATCGCCGGCCTTAAGATGAGCTTTGGCGAGTCCGTCGGTCCGTGGCGCAAGCACGACGAGGTCTTTAACGTCAACAAGGCTCACCGCGCCGCCGCCGACGCGGGCGATGCCGAGGAGCGCCGCCGTGCGCGTCGCAACGGCGCGGCCGACCGACAGCTCATCTCGGTCACCGATGACAGCAAGGGTGCTGGCAAGCACGCTAAGAAATAGTAAGAAGAGGTAACTATGGCAGAAAATAAAGACGAACAGCTCACCGACGAGGAGCTGGCACAGCTTCAGCTGGCAGAGGAGAACGAGAACGCCGTCGACCGTCTGGTCAAGGAGCTCGGCTGCCCCACGCGCCGCATCCGTCAGTTTGCCGCCCGCGTGCTGCACCTGCTTGCCGAGCGCGATCCGCAGCGTGTCGTGCCCTGCGTGCCCGCGCTGATCGAGGCACTCGACCGCCCCGAGGCTCAGACCCGCTGGGAGGCCCTCGATGCCCTGGCGGCGCTTGCCACCACCTGCCCCGAGCAGCTGGGCGATGCCTTTGAGGGCGCCGAGACCGCGCTGTTCGACGAGATTTCCTCCACGCTGCGCTATGCCGCCTTCCGCCTGCTGTGCGTGTGGGGCGCCACGAGCGTCGGGCGTTCGCGCGAGGCTTGGCCCATTCTGGACGAGGCCATCCAGTGCTACCACGGCGACCTCGAGTATCGCGACATGCTCGGTTGCCTGTACGAGTTTGGCCAGGGCGAGATCGACGCCGAGGTCGCCGAGAAGCTTGCGCTGCGCCTTAAGTTCGATGCCGAGAACGGCAAGGGCAGCTATCTCAAGGCCCGTTCGAGCGAGATTTGCGAAATGCTTGTTAAACGTTTTGGCCTGGATCTCTCCAAAAAGAAGAAGCGTGCTAGCGTTAAAAAATCTGACGACGCCGAAGACGAGGAGTAACAGATTATGGCGCACGATGTAGTCCTGATCCCCGGTGACGGTATCGGTCCCGAGATTACGCAGGCCATGCGCCGCGTGGTCGAGGCCACCGGTGTCCAGATCAACTGGAATGTCCAGGAGGCCGGCGCCGGCGTCATGGACGAGTTTGGCACGCCGCTGCCCCAGCATGTGCTCGATGCGGTCGCCGAGACCAAGGTTGCCATCAAGGGCCCCATCACCACGCCGGTCGGCACGGGTTTCCGCAGCGTTAACGTGGCCCTGCGCAAGCACTTCGACCTGTACGCCTGCGTGCGCCCCTGCCTGTCGCAGCCGGGCGACGGCTCGCGCTTCCGCGACGTCGACCTGGTCATCGTGCGCGAGAACACCGAGGACCTCTACGCCGGGATCGAGTTCGATGAGGGCACTGCCGAGGTTGAGGAGCTCGCGCAGCTTGTCGAGCGCTCGGGTCAGAAGACCTTTGCCGCGGATTCCGCCATTTCAATCAAGCCGATCTCCATCGCCAAGAGCCGCCGCATTGTGGAGTATGCCTTTGAGTATGCCCGCCGCTGCGGCCGCAAAAAGGTGACGGCCGTGCATAAGGCCAACATCATGAAGGCGACCGATGGCCTGTTCCTGCGCGTTGCGCGCGAGGTGGCCGCCAACTATCCCGATATCGAGTTCAACGACAAGATTGTCGACGCCACTTGCATGGGTCTGGTCCAGAACCCCAACGACTTCGATGTCCTGGTGCTGCCCAACCTGTACGGCGACATCGTGAGCGACCTGTGCGCTGGCCTGGTGGGTGGCCTAGGGATGGCCCCCGGTTCCAACATCGGTGCCGACTGCGCCATCTTCGAGGCGACGCACGGCTCCGCGCCCGATATCGCTGGCCAGGATATCGCTAACCCCACGGCCGAGATTCTGTCTGCGGCTATGATGCTCGATCACCTGGGCGAGAACGACGCGGCCAATCGCATTCGCGTCGCCGTATCTGCCACGCTTGACGAGGGCGAGCAGGTCACCGGTGACGTGCGTCGTGCCCAGACCGGCTCCGTTGAGGGCGCTGTGGGCACGCAGGCCTTTGCCGATGCCGTTATCGCGCACCTGGCCTAAGGCATGCAGACTGCAAACGCCTAAATAGTACTTAAGTGTTTGCGTATAACCTAAGAATCAATACGCCCGGCGCTCTGTCGGGCGTATTCTATTGCGGACTATGTTTCCTAATAAGGAGTAACTGATATGGGTCTGATTCAAAAGAAGGACGAGAAGGACGAGATCGACGGCATCCAGATCATCGAGCGCGGCGAAGGACCCGACGGTGATGAGGACGAGAAGATCGATCTGGTCGCCGGTACGTCTGCCGAGCACATTGCTGCCGGTACGACGGCCGAGGAGGAGGACGCCCGCCTGGAGGCTCAGATTGCCGCGGATGCCGCTGACGAGAACCTGATGCCCGAGGAGCAAGACGAGGACGACGACTCCGACGAAGACGACCATGCATCCAAGCACAAGAAGACGATGATTGCCGCCTTCGTGGTTGCAATCGTGATCGCTGCCGTGGCCGGCTTCTTTATCGGCAACGGCGGTTTTGGCGGCAAGGGTGTCGGCTCGGCGACCCTCACCGAGGACCAGCTCGATTCGACCGTGGCAAGCTACAGCTACAACGGCAAGAAGAGCGACATCACCGCGCGCGAGGCCATTGAGAGCCAGTACAGCCTCGACACCGTCAAGGATGGCGATGGCAACTACACCGCTCCCTCTGCCGACGTCATCCTGTCCTACGTGCGCAACAAGATTCTGCTCGATGCTGCCGAGGACGAGGGCATCACCGTCTCTTCCAAGGAAATGAAGAAGTACGCCGAGGATTCCATCGGCACTTCGGACTACAAGACCATGGCCACGCAGTATGGCGTGTCCAAGGACCAGGCCAA
Organism: uncultured Collinsella sp.; assembly: GCA_902495155.1. Classification (GTDB taxonomy): domain Bacteria; phylum Actinomycetota; class Coriobacteriia; order Coriobacteriales; family Coriobacteriaceae; genus Collinsella. The sequence continues at coordinate 13,085 of CABUWD010000008.1, read as the reverse complement.
GCAGATCGTCCGCCAGTCCGCGACGCTGCAGAAGCTCTACAAGAAGAAGGTGGGCGATAGCTCCGCAAGCATGCCGACTGCTCCGACCGAGCCTTCTGACGGCAACGAGGACACCGCGAGCAAGGATTACGCCGATTACATCATCAACCTTGCCGGCGATGAGTGGGATAGCGAGAAGGGCACTTGGAAGGATGCCGACGGCACCTACGCTAAGGCCTTTGCCGACGATGCCTTTACGGCCGATAGCGCTACCTATAAGCAGGCCATGACCGCCTATTACACCGCCTACCAGCAGTACTCTTCGCAGGCTTCGAGCGCCAGCTCCAAGTGGACCGAGTACGCCAACGGCCTCTATGCCAAGGCCAATATCAGCATCTACGGCCTGTTTGCGTAAGGTTTGCCTGCACTACTGCGCGTTAACCGATCACCTGATTAAGCCCGCTAGAACGGACAACGTTCTAGCGGGCTTTTTGTTGCCGAAATCAATAGGATAGGCCTCGCGCCCGCACAAGCGCTCCATCGGGTTCCCCTAATTCATCTGGGAAAACAACTGCAAACGATTGCAAGTGACCGGTGAACGGTCGAAAACTACCGTTCACCGATAATCTCAAAACTGGTTCTAACTGGTATTAAGTCAAAAAGACCAATTCATATATCTTCACAATGACCTGCAATTTTTCTACACGCTATTTTTAGCCGCCCTGCGTTGTTTAGACACCGGGAAAGATCCGTTCTTTTGCCAAAGCGTTTCGAAACGGTTTCAAAACCGCAGGTAGAAGTGTTAACGAGCGGTAAACGGTCGAAATATCACCGTGAGCGGTGCAAAAACGTTTTACTGTTTGAATCAGCGAAAGCGATCTCTTCTGGGGTGATATAGTGACAACAACACGTCACGTGGTTACTACCAGTTTAGAAACCACTGGTCTTCAAAGAACGCTTTCTAAGAAGCTTTAAGGGCAAGTGCCCGCTGGCTTCCGAAAATCATCGGACTCAGATCGTACACACCTTCGGAAGGGAAATTTGAATGGTTGGCTTTATTCTTACCGGTCATGGACAGTTCGCACCCGGCCTTGCAAGCGCTATCGCTATGGTTGCCGGCGACCAGCCTGCTTTTACCGTCGTTCCTTTTGAGGGCGACCAGGCCGCATCCTACGGTGAGGATCTCCGCGCCGCTATTACCGCCATGCGCGAGGAGTGCGATGGCGTGCTCGTCTTTACCGACCTGCTTGGCGGCACCCCGTTCAACCAGTCGATGATGATTGCCCAGGATGTCGACAACGTCGAGGTTCTGACTGGCACCAACCTTCCCATGGTTATTGAGCTTCTGTTCCTCCGCGGCAATGCCACGCTCGCCGAGCTTGGCGAGCAGGCCGTGACCGTTGGCCAGACGGGCGTCACCGCCCAGACGGTCGCATCCGTTGCCGGCTCCGAGGAAGAGGATATCTTCGGCGACGAGGACGGCATCTAATGGCCGATTTCGGAGCCAACGTCCTGAGCTCCTCGGTCGCCCTTTTAGGCCTGCTTGTCATCATGGGCTTGATTTACACCATCTGGTCGCAAATCAACATGAAGAAGAAGCAGAAGTACTTCAAGGAGCTGCACACCGAGCTCAAGCCGGGTCAGGAGGTTCTTTTCGCCGGCGGTATCTACGGAACCGTCAAAGGCATCGAAGGCGAGAAGGTCCAGATCAAAGTCCGATCCGGAGCCGTCGTAGATGTTTCGCGTTACGCGATTCAGGAGATCAAGTAACTGTCGTCAGCAAATATCGAAAGGAAGCTGATCAACATGGCAGAACCCAACATTCTTCTTACCCGCATCGATAACCGACTGGTTCATGGTCAGGTTGCCACCCAGTGGAACTCCACTCTGGGCTCCAACCTCATCCTCGTCGCCAACGACGACGTGGCGTCCAACACCATGCGCCAGAACCTCATGAAGATGGCCGCTCCCGCCGGCGTCGCTACGCGTTTCTTCTCCCTGCAGAAGACCATCGACGTCATTGGCAAGGCGAGCCCGCGCCAGAAGATCTTCATCGTGGCCGAAACACCGGAAGACGTGCTTACGCTCGTCAAGGGCGGTGTGCCTATAAAGAAGGTAAACATCGGCAACATGCACATGTCGGAAGGAAAGCGCCAAGTCGCCACCTCCGTCGCAGTTAACGACGAGGATGTCGCTGCGTTTAAAGAGCTGCAGGAATTGGGGGTGGAGTTGGAGATCAGGCGCGTTCCGAGCACGCCTGTTGAGGACACGAGCAAGCTCTTCTCGTAATCCTCGTGATCCACGTTGTCAGGAGTGAAACCCTGACGTTCTGTACGTGATATCCAAAGTGCGTACATACATTTTGAAAGGAGGAGCAAGATGGAATACTCGATCATCCAGATCGCTCTGGTCTTCGTTGTTACGTTCATCGCGGCAATCGACCAGTTTGACTTCCTCGAGTCTCTCTATCAGCCCATCGTCACCGGCGCCGTCATCGGTCTTATCCTTGGCGACCTCAACACCGGTCTTCTCGTGGGTGGTACCTATCAGCTCATGACGATCGGCAACATGCCGATCGGAGGCGCTCAGCCGCCTAACGCCGTCATCGGCGGCATCATGGCAGCCATTCTCGCTATCGCCACGGGCCTCGAGCCCAACGCGGCAGTCGGCCTCGCCATTCCGTTCGCTCTGCTTGGCCAGCTTGGCGTTACCCTGGTCTTCACGCTTATGTCCCCGCTTATGTCCACGGCCGATAACATGGCTCACAACGCGGACACCAAGGGCATCGAGCGCCTGAACTACTTCGCTATGGCTCTGCTCGGCCTGATCTTCGCTGTCGTCGTCACCCTGTTCTTCATCGCTGGCGCTACCATCGGTCAGACCATCGCTTCTGCCATCCCGACTTGGCTGCAGACCGGTCTGTCCGCTGCAGGCGGCATGATGCGCTTCGTCGGCTTCGCCGTCCTGCTCAAGGTTATGATGAACCGCGATATGTGGGGCTTCTTCCTCATGGGCTTCGGCCTCGCGCTCATCACCGTTGCCAACGATTCGCTGGCAACCCCTGCTCTGCTCATCCTCGCTCTCATCGGCTTCGGCATCGCTTTCTGGGACTTCCAGCAGCAGACCGAGCTGAAGGGTGCAGCTGTTTCTGACGGAGGTGACTTCGAAGATGGCATCTAATGAGTATGTGATCCCGGAGCACTACGAGGATCTCACTCCTGCTCCGCAGCTCGACCAGAAGACCCTCAACAAGATGGCTTGGCGCTCCTGCTTCCTGCAGGCATCGTTCAACTACGAGCGCATGCAGGCCGCTGGCTGGCTTTACTCCATCATCCCCGGTCTGGAGAAGATCCACACCAACAAGAACGACCTCGCGGCTTCCATGAGCCACAACCTAGAGTTCTTCAATACCCACCCGTTCCTCGTCACCTTTGTTATGGGCATCGTGCTTTCGCTCGAGCAGAACAAGGTTGACATCCCCACGATCCGCGCCGTCCGCGTCGCCGCAATGGGCCCGCTCGGTGGTATCGGTGACGCCCTGTTCTGGCTGACGCTCGTGCCTATCACGGCCGGCATCACCTCCAACATGGCCATCAACGGGAACGCTGCTGCGCCGATCATCTTCCTGGTGATCTTCAACGCCGTCCAGTTCGCTCTGCGCTTCTGGCTCATGAACTGGTCCTACAAGCTTGGCACCAGCGCTATTGACGCTCTGACCGCCAACATGCAGGCCTTCACGCGTGCTGCTTCCATCATGGGCGTCTTCGTCGTCGGTTGCCTGGTCGTCACCATGGGTGGCACCCAGATCAACCTCCAGATCCCCAATGGCACCACCCGTGGTCTCTCCGCTACTACCGTGATCGTCTCCGAGAAGGAGGCCGAGAACTTCACCGGTATGGAGGGCATCGATACCGAGACCGCTGAGGCCGGTACCATCGCCATGACCGATAAGGACGGCAACGCCCTTACCGCCTCCGATGCTGACGGCAACGCTGTCGAGTGCGGCGTCACCGATCTGGGCAACGGCATGGAGTCCGTGACCTACGGCACCGTTACCGAGGATCCGGTCAACTTCTCTGTTGCCGACACCCTCAACACCATCGTCCCCAAGCTCGTCCCGCTTATGCTTACGCTGCTGCTTTACTACATGTTCGCTAAGCACAGCTGGACCCCGACCAAGGGCATTCTGCTGCTCTTCGTCCTCGGCATCCTGGGCGCTGGCCCGCTTGGTCTCTGGCCGAGCATCTGGTAAGGCTCTAGCTTGAGGGGTGTGTCCCTACGCGGCTCACACCCCGACCCCTTAAGCCATGTGTATGTTAAAAGCCGCGTGCTCGAAAGAGCGCGCGGCTTTTGTTTTCTTGTTGATTCGGGTGTGGCAGACAGATAATGCTAAACACCCAAGGTAGTAGCCGAGTTTGAGAAAATGGGAGGATAGGATGGCGATCGGAGCGCGTAAGCAACCGCTGTACGATCAGCTGGTCGATATTCTGACCGAAAAGATCGACCATGAATATCGCTCCGGTGACATGATTCCTTCCGAGCGCGAACTATCGGAGCGCTATGGTCTCTCGCGCACTACGGTACGCCTGGCTCTGCAGGAACTGGAGCGTTTAGGATTGGTGGTTCGGCAGCACGGTCGCGGTACCTTTGTGACCGACCGTTCGGCAAAGGCAACCAATCTTATGCAGTCCTACAGCTTTACCGAGCAGATGCGCGCGATGGGTCGCGACCCCGAGACCACGATTCTCGAGTTTTGCGAGATGGAGGCCGATAAGAATCTGGCCGAGCATATGGGATTGCGTATCGGCGATCGCATTTTTAAGCTCAAGCGCCTTCGTTCTGCCGACAACATGCCCATGATGGTCGAACGCAGCTATCTACCGGTTCGTCAATTTCTGTCCCTAAAGCGACCGCTACTGGAGCGTAAGCCGCTTTATGATGTGATTGAGCAAGACTTTCAGCAAAAGATACGCGTGGCCGAAGAGGAGTTCTATGCGAGCATAGCCCGTCCCACCGACGCACACCTTTTGGGAATTGTCGAGGGCTCGCCTGTGCTCGATTTGGTCAGGACTACGTATAACGAGTCAAACGAGGTTGTGGAGTATACACTCTCGGTTGCTCGTGCCGATCAGTTTAAATACAAGGTTTACCACCAGCGTAGCGACTAGTGCTCGCATCGTTTTCATATGATGATTCTTTGCATTTAACTGGTTACTACCAGATAACCAACCGAAGTGTATAATTGCACGTCAGAGGATTACTTCTAGAGAGAGGTATTAGAAATGTTCGAGAAGAGTGTCGAGGAGCTCACCGAGCTCGGCGCCCAGATCACCACGGCCGAGATTGCTCAGCAGCCCGAGCTTTGGCGTGATACGCTCAACATCTATCGCGAGAACAAGGAGGCCATCGAGGCCTTCCTGGCCGAGGCTCGCGCTATGGGCGAGGGTCGTCTGTCCGTTGTCTTCACCGGTGCCGGTACGTCCGACTACGTGGGCGATACCTGCGCCTCGTACCTATGTCACGCCGGCAACACTGATCTCTACGACTTTAAGCCCATCGCCACGACCGACATCGTGAGCGCTCCGCGTGATTTCCTGCGCGCCGAGGATCCCACGCTTGTGGTTTCCTTCGCCCGTTCCGGCAACAGCCCCGAGAGCCTTGCCGCTGTCGCCGTTGCCAAGGAGCTCGTCCACAACGTCAAGTTCCTCAACATCACCTGCGCTCCTGAGGGCAAGCTTGCCGTCGAGTCCGCCGATGATCCCAACGCGCTGACGCTGCTCATTCCGCGCGCCAACGATAAGGGCTTCGCCATGACCGGTTCTTATTCCTGCATGACCCTGCTCTCCACCCTTATTTTCGACACTGCCTCTGACGAGCAGAAGGCCGAGTGGGTCGAGACGATTGCCAAGATGGGCGAGGAGGTCATCTCCCGTGAGCCCGAGATCGCCGATTACCTGGCTGGCGACTTCAACCGCGTGACCTACTTGGGTTCTGGCTCCTTCGGTGGCCTTGCTCAGGAGAGCCAGCTCAAGATCCTCGAGCTCGCTCACGGTCTGGTTGCCACTTCTTACGACACCTCCATGGGTTACCGTCACGGACCCAAGTCCTTCGTCGACGATAAGACGCTCGTCTTCGTGTTCGTCAACAACGACGCCTACACCCGTCAGTACGACATCGACATCCTCAACGAGATCGGTGGCGACGACATCGCTCAGCATACCGTCGCCGTTCAGCAGGATGGCGCCACCGTCTACGAGGGCGAGTCCTTCACCTTTAAGGGCTACGAGGCACTTCCCGAGGGCTACCTTGCTCTGCCGTTCGTGATGTTTGCCCAGGCTATCAGCCTGCTCAACTCCGTGCGCGTGGGCAACACGCCCGATACGCCGAGCCCCACCGGCACGGTCAACCGCGTGGTTAAGGGCGTGACGATTCACCCCTTCACCGCTTAATCGCGTCCCCCTGTAAGGGCGCCCGTCCGCTCATAACGGCGGGCGGGCGCGTTTTGTTTTTAGGTGAGCTGGGTATAAGCATCACCATGGTCAACTGCTTTTAGAAGCAAGGAGTGCATATGAGCACGTACGCAATTAAGGCTGACAAGTTCTTCTTGCCGGCAGGCCCGCAACTGGGCGGCTATCTTATGGTCGAGGATGGCGTCTTTGGCGCCTGGCAGGCCGACGAGCCCTCTTGCGAGATTAAGGACTACACGGGATCGTGGATCGCACCGGGTATGGTCGATACTCACATCCATGGCTTCTACAACCACTCAACTACCGATAACGATCCCGAGGGCATCGATATCAGCTCGACCGAGCTCGCCCGTCGCGGCACCACCAGCTGGCTGCCCACGACGTTCACCGATGGCGTCGAGCAGATCAAGGACGCCTGCGCCGCCATCGCTCAGGCGGACGAGGGTCGCGGCCCCGACTTCTGCGGTGCTCGCATTCAGGGCATCTACCTGGAGGGCCCCTTCTTTACCATGAAGCACGTGGGCGCGCAGAACCCCGCTTATCTTATCGACCCCTCCGAGGAGGTCTTCGATCAGTGGCAGGAGGCTGCGGGTGGTCGCATCGTCAAGAGCGCCATGGCGGCCGAGCGCGACGGCGCCGCTGCTTATGCGGCTGCTCTGAATGCCAAGGGTGTGGTGACCAGCATCGGTCACTCCGACGCCACCTACGATGAGTGCATCGCCGCCATCAACGCCGGTGCCAGCTGCTTTACGCATACCTATAACGGTCAGCGCGGGCTGCATCACCGTGAGCCCGGTGTCGTGGGCGCTGCCATGTCCACGCCCGAGACCTACGCCGAGATCATCTGTGACGGCAAGCACGTTAACCCTGCCGCCATCAAGGCGCTGCTGCAGGCAAAGGGCTGGCAACACACGGTGCTCATCACTGACTGCCTGGGCTGCGGCGGCATGCCCGAGGGCAGCTACACCAGTGGTGGCATGGACGTCATCATGAAGGACAACCTGTGCTGGCTCGCCGACGGCAAGAGCATTGCCGGCTCGGTGCTCACGCTTGCCCAGGGCGTCAAGAACATCGTTGACTGGGGCATCGCCAGCGCCGATATCGCCATTCGCATGGCAACCGAGGTGCCGGCACGCTCCGCGCACATCGAGGATAAGTGCGGCAGCATCATGCCGGGTCGCGACGCCGACTTTGTCGTGTTCGACCATGAGCTTACCCTCGTCGAGACGTATGTTGGCGGCCAGAGCGTCGGCAACGCCTTTACCGAGTAACGATAGAAAAAGACGGCGGGCCCGAATCTGCTCGGACCCGCCGTATGGGTTAAACGCTCAAAAGCACCTTCACAGTTACAGCTTGTTAGCGATCTTCTTTGCCGTGCGCTTAACGCCGGCCACCAGGCCTCCTGCAGGATGCTCCTTCTCGTATGCTAGACGCTTCTCACGTTTGGCGTACTCTTCGACGATGATATCGCCGTACTCATCTTCGATCTTGTCGAAGAAGTCGACGGCGCCCTTAATTTCCTCAGCGGTCGGGTGTCCCTTTTGGACACCGCCGGCGAGTTTGAACGGCCCCCACGTATCAAAGCCGGGGCAGCCGTAGACACCCATAAAGATGGCCTGCCTCATGCGGCAGATGCCATCGATATCCTTGCCGTACCACTTGTTTTTGCCACCGTAGGTCATAAGGCCAAACACCTTGTCCTGCGGCTGCAGCACGTTGGTCAGTACACGTGCCATATCCTTGTCGATCTCGGAGTAATAGATGCCCGTGGCGACGCCGATTAGATGATATTCGTGCAGGTTGGGGTACTCGTTTTTGCCGAGTGACTTCACGTCGAGGGTATCGATCTCGGGGTGCGCCTCGACGATGGCGTCCACGAGCTTTTTCGTATTGCCGTGATGGCGCGAGGCGTAGAGGATGATGGTTCGCATAAGAAGGCCTTTCAGCTGTAATTGCATCAATGTCTGTATGGTACCCCGTTACATGGCTGGGATACCGGACGCATCGATGAACGTGCGGGTTTGTCCTTTGGTCAGGGCCGAGACGGGTACTTGCGAGCAAAAAGCAGTTGTTCGAAAGGATGGGCAATGGAATACGCTCTCTCCAACGATTCGATTTCTATTAAGGTGTCCACGGCTGGTGGTTCGTTTACCTCGATCGAGGCCGGAGGTCGCGAGTATCTGTGGCAGGGCGATCCCGCCGTGTGGTCCGGCCAGGCACCGATTTGCTTCCCGATTTGCGGAGGCTTGCGCGATAACAACGCCATGACGTTTGCCGGGCATCATGTAAAGCTCGCTCGCCATGGGTTTGCGCGCAAACAGGAGTGGAAGCTGCTGAGCCAGAGCGAGAACGAGCTGGCGATGTGCCTGGCTTCGGAGGATAACGCCGCGCTGCTGAGCGATTATCCGTATCCGTTTAAGCTTGTCGCCCGCTATACGCTCGAGGACGCTGCCGTGCGCGTTTCCTATGAGGTCACCAACGAGGGCACCGAGGACATGCCGTTCTTTATTGGCGGTCATCCCGGCTTTAGGTGTCCGCTCGATGAGGGCGAGGCCTATACGGACTACGAGCTGCGCTTTGAGAAGGACGAGGCTGCGGAGCTCTGCACCGCCGTCCCCTCGACTGGCTTGATTGACGTGACCAATCGCTCCAAGAACCCCATGGTGGGAAAGACGCTGCCTCTGTCACATGAGCTCTTCGATTTTGCGGAGACCATCTTTGACGTGCTCGAGAGCCGTCAGGTCACGCTTTCCAAAAAGGGCGAGGACAAGGGCGTCCGCCTGAGCTTTGAGGGCTTCCCATATCTCATTGTGTGGAGCAAGCCCGAGGGCGATTTTGTGGCGGTTGAGCCCTGGGGCGGCCTTTCGACCTGCTCCGATGAGGACGACGTGCTTGAGCATAAGCGCGGCTGCCTTGTCGCCAAGCCCAAGGAGACCGTCGTTCGCTCGTTCACGATTGAGATTCTGTAATTCCGTTTTGTCGACTCGTATCGCGAGGCACAAGGAGCCTGCGAGATAAGGAGCTAAAAATGATCCTCACCGTTACGATGAACCCGTCTGTCGATACGCGCTATCAGCTCGACGAGCTCGTTATCGACGACGTCAACCGCGTGACGCCCGAAAAGACCGCCGGCGGCAAGGGCCTCAACGTGGCCCGTGTGCTGGGTCAGCTGGGCGACGACGTTGTGGCAACCGGTCTGCTCGGCGGCCACATGGGCGCCTACATGGCTGAGCTCATGGACGCCAACGGTATTAACAACGACTTTGTGCCCATCAAGGGCGAGACTCGCATTTGCCTCAACATCCTCCACGCCGGCAACCAGACTGAGCTGCTCGAGAGTGGCCCGACAATTGCCCCCGAGGAGCTCGATGCCTTTACCGCCAAGTTTACCGAGCTTGCGGGCAAGGCCGACGTCGTCACCATTTCGGGTTCGCTGCCCCGCGGTGTCGAGGCAGACTACTATGCCAAGATCACGGGCATTGCAGAGAACGCCGGAGCCAAGGTGCTGCTCGATACCTCGGGTGCTTCGCTCGAGGCCGCCCTTAAGTCCGAAATTAAGCCCGAGCTGGTCAAGCCCAACCTGACCGAGATCAACGGCCTTCTGGGCACGAGCTTTACCACCGACGATGTGGACGAGCTCCGCGCCGCGCTCGCCTCTGATGCCCGCTTCTCCGATATCCCCTGGGTCGTTGTGTCCATGGGTGCTGCCGGCTCCGTTGGCTTCCACAACGGCCGTGCATTCCGCGCAAAGACGCCCGATATCCCTGCCGTTAACGCCACGGGCTCTGGTGACTCCACTATCGCAGGCTTCGCGCATGCCATTGCTGCTGGCGCAGACGACGAGACGGTGCTGCGTACCGCCAACACCTGCGGCAAGCTCAACGCCATGGATCCCATGACTGGCCACTTGGTTATGGATCGTTGGGACGAGGTCTACAACGGCGTTGTCGTGACCGAGCTGTAAGGGCTTGGGCGTCGGCCCCGGCATCGATTGCTAGCTCATGTCGACGACAAGTGCGATAGCATTATGTCGGGGCGCGACGCCGACGTTGTCGTGTTCAATCCCGACCTTACCCTGGTCGAGACGTATGTGGGTGGCAACAGCGTCGGTAACGCGTTTGCCGAGTAGCCGCCAAAGAAGCGATCCGAGAGGGGATTTAGATGATTTACGGTGCATTGGGCGATATCGAGGAGTACCGCGGAATGCTCAAGGGCCTCGACGTGTTGATCGATTGGCTCGAGGAGAACGATCCGGCGCAGCTCGAGGTCGGCAGCCATCCGATTCTGGGCGACAAGGTCTTTGCGAACGTCATGGCTCCCACGACGCGTCCCGAGGCCGAGGCTCACTATGAGACGCATCAGCGTTATCACGACCTGCAGATCGACATTGAGGGTCGCGAGGCCTTTAAGGTCGCTACGGGCAGCTTGACGCTGGTCCAGGAGTTTGACGAGAAGGACGACTACGATCTGGTCGATTCCGACGCCTCGATCGCCGGCGATCTGGCCGACGACAAGTTCGCCCTGTTCGTTGCCGGCGAGCCTCACATGCCCACGCTCGAGTTCCCGGGCGATGGCGCACAGCCGGTCAAGAAGATCTGCTTTAAGCTGCTTGCAGATGCTTACTGGGAAGAGTAACGCGCTGCTCGGCTGAGCTGTTCGTCTGATGGCGTGATTCCATTGAGGAGCGCGCTTGAGCCCCGTTAATCGCGGTTCCCTTGGGGATTGCGGTTGGCGGGGCTTTTTTGTTGAGTAGGGGAGTTGCCGGCGGCGTTTTGCTTGGATTTATTTGCGAAGAACATCGGCTAGCCGCAGGATTGAAATCATCGACCGATAAGTGAGTTCCACTTTTTCGCCCGCAAGCAGTCGTTTCGAGCCAATCTCATCTAGCCCCACAAGCCGAGAAAACAGCGGGCCGCTCATCGTGCCATCGTCAATTGATTCCCTTATGGTCTTCAAAACGTCCGTATCATGAAGCGATGCCGAGCTGTAGGGGGCAACACGAGCGGAACTCTCAATTAACGACGAGACAAAAGGATGGAGATGCTTTGGACATAGTCCATCAAACACCACATCCCCATTGTCGTTCGAGCCGACCAGGCGCCAAGTATAATGATCGACCCAGTCATCTCCGTCATATATGGCGTCCATGAGCAACTTCCCGTCTAGAGAGAGAAACCTATTTGGACATCGGGGCGCAAGACCACAATCCATATCGGGCCTGCAGCAGCTCCAACCCAACGCACCACATAGGTTCCCTTTCGTACATGTGTATCAATCTGCCCCGAAATGCCGGTGAATGCAATTCCAGACCCGTTTGTCGGATAGCAATCGACGTATTTTTGTTTTCCGCTCACAACCTTGTATAGATATATCGTTCCAGCAAAAGAGAAGGTATCGTGACTATTTTAGATCTATATGGCCAATTCGAGCCCTCGCCATGGCAATTGTTGCAGCTGGGTTTCTTTTCATTAAAATTTCACTTTGGTAAATCCCCGCCCCTAAGCATTAAACCCGAAGTCCACCGAGTGGGCGAATTCCGGCGGATGTGCGCCTGAAATCGGTAACAAAAAAGCCGCCCGAAGGCGGCTATCTTGTGCAATGGAGCCAGCGACCGGGCTCGAACCGGTGACCCCCGCTTTACGAGAGCGGTGCTCTACCAACTGAGCTACGCTGGCGGCCATGTGGTGACGCAACTGAGGCGTCAACGGCTGTCTATGATACGGGACATCGCACATCCGCGCAAGTGTTCTGACGGCTTTTCTCACTTTAAATGCACTAATATTGGAGACGTGATGTCTTGCTCTTACGGGTCTCAAGCAGAATGGGGCAGTGATGATTCAACCCAAGATTCTTCTCACGCGCATCGATGATCGGTTTATTTACGGGCAAGACGTTGAGCTGTGGAATGAGGCGGTTGGTTCCAACCTCGTCCTGATCGTTAACGACGAGATTGCGGCGGATTCGCGCAAGTGGGCGCCTATGAGGGTCGCGGTGCCCGAGGGCGTGTGGACACGGTTTTTCTCGGTGCAAAGGGCCATCGACATCATTCATACCGCAACGCCGCGCCAATTGATTCTGATCATGGTGGCCTCACCCGCCGATGCACTCGCGCTGGTTAAGGGTGGCGTGCCGATCACCAAGATCAGCATTGGCCATATGCAGGCAGGGGAGGGCAAGCACCCCATAACGCCCGCAGTCGCCGTAGACGGCGAAGATGTCGCCGCCTTCAAAGAGCTGCAAAAGCTCGGCATAGAACTAGAAATCCGCTATCTCCCCAGCTCCAATCCCGACCCCATCGGCAATCTGTTCAACTGATCCCTTGGGGACGGAGAAAAACGAATCATTTTGCCCTTGCGAGGGACGCGTGCGATGCTGCCTGTCAAAAACAATGCCCATTTACTACGTTTGATCGGCTATCGCCGAGCATGTCGAATTTGAGAAAAACAAAACCGACGCTCCTATAAGTTGTCAAGAGGCGGTTTGCGGGAGCGCTCCCTTCAATTCGCACAGGAGCTCGTAGTACCTCCTCTCCAGTTTCGTCGACCGCCGTCTCCCATGTTCCAGGTGACCGAGTGAGGCCGCGGACATGCCGAGCCCCGCGGCGGCCTGCTTCTGGGTCACCCGCATCGCCTTGCGCAT